>NZ_JBEZMO010000035.1:0-77338 GCF_040652655.1 Streptomyces sp. NPDC048191 | reverse complement strand
GCGAGGTACGGGGCGTGTTGAAGTGGCCGCGGCATAATCCGGGCGCGCGGAGCAGTGCCCCGAAGGGGCAGGGGGCCAGGTCGGCACACCGCTCCACCCGCCCGCCGGGCACTGCCGTGTTCGGGGCCGTTTTCCGACGTCAGCCGACCCCTTGACACCCTCCACGGCGACAGGCACATTGAGTTGCGCAACCTGAATCAAGTTGCGTACAAAGCAACTGGACCGGTCTCAAGTTCGGAGGTTGGGCGATGGCGGGACCCCGAGTGGTGATCATCGGAGCGGGTGTCGTGGGAGCGGCCCTCGCGGACGAGATCTCCGCACGCGGCTGGACCGAAGTGACCGTGGTCGACCAGGGCCCCCTCCCGGCCACCGGGGGTTCCTCCTCGCACGCCCCGGGCCTGGTCTTCCAGACGAACCCCTCGAAGACCATGACGGAGCTGGCGCGCTACACCGTCGAGAAGTTCTGCTCCCTGGACGTCGACGGCGAGCCCTGCTTCCTCCAGGTCGGCGGCCTCGAAGTGGCGACCAGCCCCGAGCGCCTCGCCGAACTGCACCGCCGGCACGGCTGGATCACCGCCTGGGGCATCGAGGCGCGCCTGCTGACCCCGGACGAGTGCGTGGCGAAGCACCCGTTGGTCGACCGGGACAAGGTCCTCGGCGGCCTCCTCGTCCCCACCGACGGCCTCGCCAAGGCCGTCCTGGCCGTCGAGGCGCAGATCCGCCGGGCCACCGGGCGCGGCGTGCGCTTCCTCGCCCGCCACGAGGTCCTCGACGTCCGGCAGAGCGAGGGCCGCGTCACCGCTGTGGTGACCGACCAGGGCGAGATCCCCGCCGACGTCGTCGTGTGCTGCGCCGGCATCTGGGGACCGAGGATCGCCCGCATGGTCGGCATGAACCTGCCGCTCACGCCGCTCGCCCACCAGCTCGCCTGGACCGGCCCGGTCCCCGCCCTCGCCGGCCAGACCGAGGAGGCCGTCCGCCCGATCCTGCGCCACCAGGACGCCGACCTCTACTACCGCGACCGCTTCGACGGCATCGGCATCGGGTACTACGGCCACCGCCCGATGCCCGTCTCCGCCGACGACATCCTCTCCGTGGACGAGGCCGAGGAGATGCCCTCGGTCCTGAAGTTCACCGAGGAGGACTTCGAGGACGCCTGGACCGAGACGCAGTCGCTGCTCCCGGCCACGAAGGAGGCCAAGGTCGAGGAGGGCATCAACGGCCTGTTCTCCTTCACCACGGACGGCTACCCGCTGCTCGGCGAGTCCCCGGACGTCAAGGGCTTCTGGGTCGCCGAGGCCGTGTGGGTCACCCACTCCGCCGGCGTGGGCCGCGCCGTCGCCGAATGGCTGGTCGACGGCTACTGCTCCTCCTTCGACCTGCACGAGTGCGACGTCAACCGCTTCGAGCCGCACCAGCTCTCCCCGGAGTACGTCCTGGCCCGCGACTGCCAGAACTTCGTCGAGGTCTACGACATCCTCCACCCCCTCCAGCCCTCCGGGAAGCCGCGCCCGATCCGTACCAGCCCCTTCTACGCCCGCCAGCAGGACCACGGCGCGTTCTTCCTGGAGGCGAACGGCTGGGAGCGCCCCCAGTGGTACGAGGCCAACGCGGGGCTGGTCGAGGGCCGCGACATCCCCACCCCCAACGACTGGGCCGCGCGGTACTGGTCGCCCGTCGTCGGCGCGGAGGCCCAGGCGACCCGCGAGAAGGTCGCCCTCTACGACATGACGGCCCTCAAGCGCCTGGAGGTCAGCGGCCCCGGTGCCGCCGACTTCCTGGAGGGCCTGGTCACCGGCAAGGTCGCCAAGTCCGTCGGCTCGGTGACGTACACGCTGCTCCTCGACGCCGACGGAGGCATCCGCAGCGACATCACCGTCGCCCGCCTCGCCCGCGACCGCTTCCAGGTGGGCGCCAACGGCAACCTGGACCTCGACTGGTTCACCCGCCACCTGCCCGCCGAGGGCACGGTGCAGGTCCGCGACATCACCGCCGGCACCTGCTGCATCGGCCTGTGGGGCCCGCTCGCCCGCGAGGTCCTGCAGCCCCTCACCGACGCGGACTTCTCCAACGAGGGCCTGAAGTACTTCCGCGCCAAGCACGCCCACATCGGCAGCGTCCCGGTCACGGCGATGCGGCTGTCGTACGTCGGCGAACTCGGCTGGGAGCTCTACACGACCGCCGACCAGGGCCTGAAGCTGTGGGACACCCTGTGGGCCGCGGCCGAGCCCCTCGGTGGCGTCATCGCGGGCCGGGGCGCCTTCAACAGCCTCCGCCTGGAGAAGGGCTACCGCTCCTTCGGCACCGACATGACCTACGAGCACGACCCGTACGAGGCCGGTGTCGGCTTCGCCGTCAGGCTCGACAAGGGCGACTTCACCGGCAGGGCCGCGCTGGAGCGGCGCAAGGCCGACGTGCGGCGCAGGCTGAGCTGCCTCACGATCGAGGACCCGGCCGCCGTCGTGATGGGCAAGGAGCCGGTGTACGACGGTGAGCGGGCCGTCGGGTACGTGACCAGCGCGGCGTACGGCTACACGATCGGCAAGGGGATCGCGTACGCGTGGTTGCCGGCGGAGTTGGCCGTGCCCGGTACGGCGGTGCGGATCGGCTACTTCGACCAGCGCGTGGAAGCGGTGGTGGCCGAGGAGCCCCTGTTCGACCCGTCCATGTCCCGCCTCCGTGGCTAGCCGAGGGGAAGGACCACCACCGGTGACCGCACGACTCCTCGACGGCAAGGCGACCGCCGCCGCCATCCGTCTCGAACTCGCCGAGCGCGTGGCCAAGTTGACCGCCGTCGCCGGACGCCCCCCGGGCCTCGGTACCGTCCTGGTCGGCGACGACCCCGGCAGCCGCGCCTACGTCGCCGGAAAGCACCGCGACTGCGCGCAGGCCGGCATCGCCTCCCTGCGCCGGGAGCTGCCCGCCGACGCCACCCAGCGCCAGGTCGAGGACGTCGTCGACGAACTCGACGCCGACCCGGCCTGCACCGGTTACATCGTCCAGCTCCCCCTGCCGCGCCACCTCGACACCAACGCCGTCCTCGCCCGCATGGACCCCGCCAAGGACGCCGACGGACTGCATCCCGCCAACCTCGGCCGGCTGGTCCTCGGCGTCGACGCCCCGTTGCCCTGCACCCCGCGCGGCATCGTGGAACTGCTGCGGCGGTACGACGTCCCGCTGGCCGGGGCGCGCGTGTGCGTGGTCGGCCGGGGCATCACCGTAGGACGGCCGATCGGCCTGCTGCTCACCCGCCGTTCCGAGAACGCCACCGTCACCCTCTGCCACACCGGAACCAAGGGCCTGGCCCGGCACGTACGCGAGGCGGACATCGTCGTCGCGGCGGCCGGCTCGCCCGGACTGATCACCCCGGACATGCTGCGCCCCGGCGCGGCCGTCCTGGACGTCGGCATCACCCGCACCGAGCACGGACTCGTCGGCGACGTCCACCCCGAGGCCGCCCGGGTCGCCGGATGGGTCGCGCCCATGCCCGGGGGAGTGGGACCCATGACCCGGGCGATGCTGCTCGCCAACGTCGTCGAGGCCGCCGAGAGGAACGCGAATCCCGTATGAACGCGCTGAACACCCCGCTGGCCGAGCTGGACCCCGAGGTCCACACCGCGCTCCGCGCCGAGTTGCACCGCCAGCAGTCCACGCTGGAGATGATCGCCTCCGAGAACTTCGCGCCCACCGCCGTGATGGAGGCGCAGGGCTCGGTCGCTACCAACAAGTACGCCGAGGGCTACCCCGGCCGCCGCTACTACGGCGGTTGCGAGCACGTCGACGTCACCGAGCGCCTGGCCGTCGACCGCGTCAAGTCCCTCTTCGGCGCGGGCTACGCCAACGTCCAGCCGCACTCGGGCGCCCAGGCCAACACCGCCGTGTTCTTCGCCCTGCTCCAGCCCGGCGACACCGTCCTCGGCCTCGACCTCGCGCACGGCGGGCACCTCACGCACGGCATGCGCATCAACTACAGCGGCAAGATGTTCAACGTCGTGCCGTACCACGTCCGTACGGCGGACAACCTCGTGGACATGGACGAGGTGGAGCGGCTCGCCAAGGAGCACCGCCCCAAGATGATCATCGCGGGCTGGTCGGCGTACCCGAGGCAACTGGACTTCGCGGCCTTCCGCCGTATCGCCGACGAGGTCGGTGCCCTGCTCATGGTCGACATGGCCCACTTCGCGGGCCTGGTCGCCGCCGGACTGCACCCCAGCCCCGTCCCGCACGCGCACGTGGTCACCACCACGACGCACAAGACGCTCGGCGGCCCCCGCGGCGGAGTCGTCCTCACCAACGAGGCCGACCTGGCCAAGAAGATCAACTCGGCTGTCTTCCCGGGCATGCAGGGCGGTCCGCTGGAGCACGTGATCGCCGCCAAGGCCGTCTCCTTCAAGGTCGCGGCCACGCCCGAGTTCGCCGAGCGCCAGGCCCGCACCCTGGCCGGCGCCCGCATCCTCGCCGAGCGTCTGACGCGGTCCGACGCGGCAGCGGCCGGAGTGAAGGTGCTGACCGGCGGCACGGACGTCCACCTCGTCCTCGTCGACCTGCGCGACTCCGAACTCGACGGACGGCGGGCCGAGGACCTGCTCCACGAGATCGGCATCACCGTCAACCGCAACGCCGTCCCCTTCGACCCGCGCCCGCCCATGGTCACCTCCGGCCTGCGCATCGGCACCCCCGCGCTGGCCACCCGCGGCTTCACCGAGGAGGACTTCGCCGAGGTCGCCGACGTGATCGCACTGGCCCTCCAGCCGGAGCCGGACGTGTCCGCCCTGCGCGCCCGCACCGAGGCGCTGGCGGCCAGGCACCCGCTCTACCCGCACCTCTCGCACGACGGAGACGTCCGATGAGCCCCACCACCCCCGGCGCCGACCTTCCCGACCACCCGGACTTCCTCTGGCGCACGCCCCGGCCGAAGCGGTCGTACGACGTGGTGATCGTCGGCGGTGGCGGACACGGCCTGGCCACCGCCCACTACCTCGCGAAGAACCACGGCATCACGAACGTCGCGGTCCTGGAGAAGGGCTGGCTCGCGGGCGGCAACATGGCCCGCAACACCACGATCATCCGCTCCAACTACCTCTGGGACGAGAGCGCCGGCATCTACGAGCACGCGCTCAAGCTGTGGGAAGGACTGGAGGAGGAGCTGGACTACCCGATCCTCTTCTCCCAGCGCGGCGTGCTGAACCTCGCCCACAGCCTGCAGGACGTCCGCGACAGCGTCCGCCGGGTCGAGGCCAACCGGCTCAACGGCGTCGACGCCGAATGGCTCGACGCGCAAGCGGTCAAAGAGGCCTGCCCGATCGTCAACATCTCACCCGACGTGCGCTACCCGGTGCTCGGCGGCACCTACCAGCCGCGCGCCGGCATCGCCAAGCACGACTACGTGGCGTGGGGCTTCGCCCGCTCGGCGGATGCGGCGGGCATCGACATCATCCAGAACTGCGAGGTCACGGGAGTCGACGTGGCCGGTGGCCGGGTGGTCGGCGTCCAGACCACCCTCGGGCCGATCGCCGCGGGCAAGGTGGCCCTGTGCTCGGCCGGCCACACCTCGGTCCTCGCCGCCATGGCGGGCATCGAACTCCCGCTGCAGAGCCACCCGTTGCAGGCCCTGGTGTCGGAGCTGCTGGAACCGGTTCACCCGACGGTGGTCATGTCCAACGCGGTCCACGTGTACGTCAGCCAGGCCCACAAGGGCGAGCTGGTGATGGGCGCCGGCATCGACGCGTACAACTCCTACACCCAGCGCGGCGCGTTCCACATCATCGAGGAGCAGATGTCCGCCGCCCTGGAACTCTTCCCGGTCTTCGCCCGCGCCCATGTGCTGCGCACCTGGGGAGGCATCGTCGACGTCAGCCCGGACGCCTCGCCCATCGTCGGGCTCACTCCGGTCGAGAACCTCTACCTCAACTGCGGCTGGGGGACCGGCGGTTTCAAGGCCACCCCGGGGGTCGGCTGGGTCTACGCCCACACCATCGCGCACGACACCCCGCACGTCCTGAACGCCCCCTTCTCGCTCGACCGTTTCACCACCGGCGCGCTCGTCGACGAGCACGGCGCGGCCGCGGTGGCCCACTAGGACCACGAGAGGAGCCGAACCATGCTGCTCATCCCCTGCCCGTGGTGCGGGCCCCGCGACGAGGCCGAGTTCCACTACGGCGGCCAGGCCCACGTGCCGTACCCGGAGAACCCGGCGTCCCTCACCGACGAGGAATGGGCCCGCTACCTCTTCTTCCGCGACAACCCGAAGGGCCCGTTCGCAGAGCGGTGGAGCCACGCGGCGGGCTGCCGCCGCTGGTTCAACGCGGTACGGGACACGGCGACGAACGAGATCCTGTCCGTGTACCGGGCCGGGGAGGAGCGCCCGGCCACGTACGAACCGAGGCCGCTCGTATCTGCCCGGCCGGTGTCTGAGGACGAGGCCGCTTCAGGGCCGACGGAGGTCCAGGGGGCGGAGCCCACTGGCGGGACCGAAGGGGCAGCTCTCCTGGAGGACGGGAAGGGCAGGGGCGGCGGGGGCGACCACCCCTTCCGCGCCCCCACCGGCGGCCGAATCGACCGCGACACCCCCCTCACCTTCACCTTCGACAGCACCGAGTACCAGGGCTACCGAGGCGACACCCTGGCCTCCGCCCTCCTGGCCAACGGCGTCATCGCGGCAGCAACCAGCATCAAGCTCGGCCGCCCGAGAGGCATCTTCTCCGCGGGCGTCGAGGAACCCAACGCGGTCGTCCAGATCGAGGCCCCCTTCCCCGAGCCCATGCTCCCCGCCACCACCATCGAGCTCTACGACGGCCTGGTAGTCAGCAGCCTCCCCGGCCAGGGACGCCTGGCCACCGAACCCGACCCCTGCCGCTACGACGCCGTACACGCCCACTGCGACCTGCTGGTCGTCGGCGCCGGCCCGGCCGGTCTCGCCGCCGCAGCCGCCGCGGCGCGATGCGGCGCGCGCGTCATCCTCGCCGACGACCAGCCGGAGTTCGGAGGCAGCCTGCTCGGCACCGGCGAACACCTCGACTGGGTGGCGGCGACACGCGCCCGGCTCGAAGCCGCCCCGGAAGTGCGAGTCCTGCGCCGCACCACCGTCTTCGGCCACTACGACGACAACCACCTCCTCGCCGTCGAGCGCCGCACCAGCCACCTCGGCGCCGACGCCCCCGAGCACGTCTCCCGCGAGCGTGTCTGGCGGATCCGCGCCCGGCGCGTGGTCCTGGCCACCGGCGCCCACGAGCGTTCGCTGGCCTTCGGCGACAACGACCGCCCCGGCGTGATGCTGGCCGCCTCGGCGCGGACCTACCTGCACCGGTACGCCGTCCTGCCCGGCCGGCACGCGGTCGTGTTCACCACCAACGACAGTGCCTACGCCGCCGCGCTCGACCTGGCGGCGGCCGGAGTGGACATCGCGGCGATCGTCGACACCCGGGCCGAGCCGGGGGAGTGGGCAGAGCGTGCCCGGTCCGCCGGGATCGAGGTGCTGGCCGGCCACGCGGTCACCGGCACCGAGGGCGGGGCCCGCCTCACCGCGGTGACCGTCGCCCCGTACGCATCCGGCACCGCCCAGCGGGAGTTCGCCGTCGACCTGCTCCTGGTCTCCGGCGGCTGGAACCCGGTCGCGCACCTGTTCAGCCAGGCGGGCGGAAGACTCCGTTACGACGAGGAGCTCGGCACCTTCGTCCCCGACAGCTGCCGTCAGGCGGTGGAGGTCGCCGGCAGCGCGAACGGCGCCTTCGACCTGGCCACGGCCCTCGCCCAGGGCGCGGCGGCCGGCGCCCGCGCGGTCGAGGCGGAGGGATACACCGCCGAGGCCCCCGTCCTCCCGGCCGCGATCGCGCAGCCGTACACCCCGCCCATGCAGGTCTTCACGATCCCCACCTCCACCGGCGCTCCCCGGTTCGTCGACCTCCAGCGCGACGTCACCGTCGACGACCTGGCGCGGGCGACCGGCGCGGGCCTGCGCTCGGTGGAGCACACCAAGCGCTACACCACGGCCGGCACCGGGGGCGACCAGGGCAGGACGGGCGGCGTGCTGGCGAGCGGGGTGGTCGCCCAACTCCTCGGCGTGGACGTCGCGGCGCTCGGCCTGCCCACCTTCCGGCCGCCGTACACCCCCGTCTCCTTCGCCACCCTCGCGGGCCGCGACCGAGGCGCGCTGCACGACCCCGTCCGTACGACCGCCCTGCACGGCTGGCATGTCCGGCACGGCGCCCTGTTCGAGAACGTCGGCCAGTGGAAGCGGCCCTGGTACTACCCGCAGGACGGTGAGGACATGGAGACCGCCGTGCTGCGCGAGTGCCGCGCCGCCCGCGAGGGCGTGGCCTTCATGGACGCCTCCACGCTCGGCAAGATCGATGTGCAGGGACCCGACGCCGCGCTCTTCCTCGACCGGCTCTACACGAACATGATGAGCACCCTGAAGGTCGGCATGATCCGCTACGGGGTGATGTGCCGCCTGGACGGGATGGTCTTCGACGACGGCACGGTCATCCGCCTCGCACCCGACCGCTTCCTGGTCACCACGACCACCGGCAACGCGGCGGCCGTCCTGGACTGGATGGAGGAGTGGCTGCAGACCGAGTGGCCCGGACTGAACGTGCACTGCACCTCGGTCACCGAGCAGTGGGCCACCGTGGCCCTCGTCGGCCCGAAGTCACGCGCGGTCCTCGGCTCACTCGCGCCCCGACTGGCCGTGTCCAACGACGACTTCCCGTTCATGGCGTGGCGGGAGACCACCGTCGCCGGCATCGACGCCCGGGTGTGCCGGATCAGCTTCTCCGGCGAACTCGCCTACGAGATCAACGTGTCCCCCTGGAACGCCCTCGCGCTCTGGGAGGCGCTGTACGAGGCCGGCGTCCCCTACGGCATCACCCCGTACGGGACCGAGACCATGCACGTCCTGCGCGCCGAGAAGGGTTACCCGATCGTCGGCCAGGACACCGACGGCACGGTCACCCCGCAGGACCTCGGCATGAGCTGGGCGGTGTCGAAGAAGAAGCCCGACTTCGTCGGCAAGCGCTCCCACGCCCGCGCCAACACCGTCCGCCCCGACCGCAAGCACCTGGTCGCCCTGCTCCCGGACGACCCCGGTGCCCTCCTCCCCGAGGGCACCCACCTGGTCGCGGACAGCGAACTGCCCGCCCCGCCCGTCCCGATGCTCGGGCACGTCACCTCCAGCTACCGCAGCGCGGCGCTCGGCCGTACCTTCGCGCTCGCCCTGATCAAGGGGGGCCGGGAGCGCGTCGGTGAACGCCTCTACGCGCCCGTCGGCGAACGTCTGCTGCCGGTGACCGTCGCCAGTCCCGTCCTCTACGACCCCGAGGGAGCCCGCCGCGATGGCTGACACCGTCCCGACCGCATGGCAGCGCAGCCCCCTGGCCGACGCCGCGCACCGCCTGGCCGCCGTGACGCGCTCCTCCCGGGGCGCGATCCGCCTGGCCGAACTCCCCTTCCTGGCCCAGGTCGACGTCCGCCTCGACGCCAAGAGCCCGGCGGCGGACGCCGTCGGGCTGGCCCTGGGACTCCAACTGCCCCTGGAACCCAACAGCGTCGTGCACGCGGGGGACGTGACCGCGGTGTGGCTCGGCCCCGACGAATGGCTCGTGGTGGGCCGGCCCGGCACCGAACGGGACCTGGAGAGCCGGATCCGCTCGGCGGCCGGGGACGAACCGGTCGCCGTCACCGACGTCTCCGCCCAGCGCACCACCCTCCTGGTCGGCGGTCCCCGCGCCCGCGACCTGCTGTCCCACGGCTGCGCGCTGGACCTCCACCCGCGCGCCTTCGGCCCCGGTCGCTGCGCGCAGACCACGCTGGCCCGCGCCCAGGTCGTCCTGGTCGCCCGCGACGCGAGCAGGGCCGGTTTCTGGGTGCTGGTGCGCTCCTCCTTCGCCGGGTACCTGGTGGACTGGCTGGTGGACGCGGCCGTGGAATACGCGTGAAGGACACCGAGGGGAGGCCGCCCATCGGGTGCGGCCGTCCCCCGGCCCGTCTCAGCGCCGACGCTCACGACGTCACACGCGGGTGCGAGCGCCTCGTCGTACTTCCGGGGCGCCGGGACCGGGGGAGGCTCAGCCCAGGTAGCCCATCCGGCGGCTGATCTCCTCCGCGCCCTTGACCAGGGCGGGCGCGAGTTCATGGATGCGTTCCTCGGTGAAGCGGTACGCCGGCCCCGAGGCGCTGATGGCGGCGACGACCTCGCCGTCGCGGGAGCGGATCGGGGCCGCCACGGCGTGCAGTCCGATCTCCAGCTCCTCCAGCGTCACGGCGTACCCGCGCTCGCGTGCCTCGGCGAGGTCCTTGTCCAGCTTCGCCTTCGTGGTCAGCGTGTGCGGTGTCAGCTTCTTCAACCCGCAGGCCGCGAGGACGCGGGCGCGTTCCGGCGCCGGCAGATGGGCCAGCAGGATCTTGCCGCTGGACGTGGCGTACACCGGGGTGAGCTGCCCGACCCAGTTGTGGGTGCCGACCGCGCCCGGGCCGCGCACCTGGTACAGGTTGACCGCGTAGTGCTCCTGCAGGACGGCGATGTTGACCGTCTCGCCGACCTCGTCTATCAGCCGCTCGCACACCTGCCGGCCCTGCTGGGTGAGATCGAGTCGGCCGGTGACCGCGCCGGCCAGGCGCACGATCCCGAAGCCCAGCCGGTACTTGCCCCGCTCGCCCGCCTGCTCGACCAGACCGCGTGCCTCCAGGGCGCCGAGCAGCCGGAACGCGGTCGACTTGTGGACGTCGATCTCGGCGGCGACCTCGCTGACCCCCGCTTCGCCGCGCCGGGCGAGAATCTCCAGGACGCTGACGGCACGGTCGACGGACTGCACCCCGTTCACCGCGGGGCCCTCTGTTTTGCCATCTGCGGTGTGGTTGCTCATGGCGCAACTATACGCACTGGCGTCCCCGAGGCCCCCGGATGCGGCGGAGGTGCCGGTGAAGGTGTCCGCCGCCGGCCACGGGGGCGCGGACAAGCCGGTATACCACGGCGGAGTGGTGTCCGCCGAGCCCCCTGTCGGCGCCGGTCCGACGGGTCAGCGGAAGACGACCGTGCAGTTGCCGTTGACCAGCACCCGGCACTCGCTGTGCCACCGCACCGCACGCGCGAGCACCTGGGCCTCGACGTCGCGGCCCAGGGCGACCAACTCGTCCGGGGCGTGCGAGTGGTTCACGCGGACGACGTCCTGTTCGATGATCGGGCCCTCGTCGAGATCGGGTGTGACGTAGTGCGCCGTGGCCCCGACGAGCTTCACACCGCGCTGGTGGGCCTGGACGTACGGCCGGGCCCCCTTGAAGCTCGGCAGGAAGGAGTGGTGGATGTTGATGGCCCGGCCGTCGAGCTGCTTGCACAGGTCGTCGGAGAGGATCTGCATGTACCGGGCGAGCACCACGAGGTCGACGTCGAGCTCGTCGACGAGCCGCAGCAGCCGGGCCTCCGCCTCCGCCTTGGTGTCGCGCGTCACCGGGATGTGGTGGAAGGGGATGCCGTAGTTCTCGGCCAGGGACTCGAAGTCGCGGTGGTTGGAGACGATCGCCGGGATCTCGATGTTGAGCGTGCCCGTGGACCTGCGGAAGAGCAGGTCGTTCAGGCAGTGGCCGAACTTCGACACCATGATCAGCGTGCGGGTCGGGGTCGACGCGTCGTGCAGCTGCCAGGTGATGCGATGGGTCTCGGCGACCGGTTCGAAGCCGGTGCGCAGGTCCTCCAGTGACACGGCGGGATCCGGTACATCGAAGTGCACCCGCATGAAGAAGCGGTCCTGCAGCCGGTCGTCGAACTGCTGGCTTTCGAGGATGTTGCCGGAGTGTCCGACGAGGAAGCCGGTCACGGCGTGGACGAGACCGGCCCGGTCAGGGCACGAAAGAGTGAGGACGAACTCGCGGCCGGGCTGCGGTCGAGGAGACATGACATCCTCCTTGGATGCACATTGCGCAACATCGAGAGTGATGCGCAACATGGTCCAGCCGGGACGGCCGGCCGGTCAAGGGGTGGTGTTCTTCTTGGCGCATCGGGCTGTGCGATGCGCAACGGCCGGAGGCGGTGACCGGGACTGGGAACCGGCCGACGTGGCCGGGCGGGTCGCGCACCGCACCGCCTGGACCCGGCTGACCGGCACCGATGGCTGAAGCTCCGTACCGGGCGATACGGTGACCCTCACCAGCCGTTGGTGGGGACGAAGGGACATGGCACGTGGCACTGAGGGCGCTTCGCTCGGCACTGGAAGCCCTGTACGTACGGCGCCTGACGCGCAAACTGGAAGGCAAGCCCCGTCCCCGGCACGTCGCCATCATGCTGGACGGCAACCGCCGCTGGGCCCGTGGAGCCGGGCACGACGACGTTCGAGAGGGCTACCGCGTCGGCGGTGCCAAGGTCGGCGACTTCCTGCGCTGGTGCGCCGCCGCGGACATCCAGCACGTCACGCTGTGGATGCTGTCCGACGACAACCTCCACCGGCCTCCGGCCCAACTCGAGCCGCTTCTCGCCATCATCGAGGAGACCGTGGCGAGCATCTGCGCGGCCGACGAGGACTGGCAGATCGAGGTCATCGGCGCTCTGGACCTGCTGCCGGGGGAGACGGCGCGGTCCCTGAAGGACGCCGTCGCGCGCACCGCGGGCCGGGCGGGTCTCAAGGTCGACGTGGCGGTCGGCTACGGCGGACGCCGTGAAATCATCGACGCGGTCAGGTCCGCCTTCGACAAGCACATCTCCGCCGGAGGCGACCCGCGGGAACTGGCCGAGAACTTCGACCTCCAGCACGTCACGGACAACCTCTACTCCCCGGCGGGTCACGACACCGACTTCATCATCCGCACCTCCGGCGAGCAGCGGCTGTCCGGCTTCCTGCTCTGGCAGTCCGCCTATGCGGAGGTGCACTTCGTCGAGGTCCTGTGGCCCGCGTTCCGTCAGATAGACCTGCTGCGCGCCCTGCGCTCGTACGCCGCCCGGGAGCGGCGCTACGGCAGGTGACATGACACCGGTCGCGCCACGGACCGCGCCCGACCCGGCATCGCCGAGGCACCGCGCAAGGACGCCGCCCAGACCGCGGCCGCCCTCGGCGCGGGCGGTTCGCCCCGCTGATCGCGAGCGGCCCGCGCCCGCCCGGTGCCCGGCGCGGGCCAGCCGTCCCGTTTCCCTTGCATGACCGAGCCGGATGCCATGGCCGCAGGTCCCGAGGCGACCGAGGCCGGGAAGGCCGCACAGATGCACGCCGTACTGCACGCGCTGTCGATCACCGGGTCCATGACCTGGGAGATCACCTGGGCGCTGATCCTGGGCTTCACCCTGTCCGCCGTCGTCCAGGCCGTCGTCCGCAAGGCCACCGTCGTGTCCCTGCTCGGCGACGACCGCCCCCGCACCCTCGCCGTCTCCGCTGCGCTGGGCGTGGCGTCCTCTTCCTGCTCCTACGCCGCGGTGGCGCTGGCCCGCTCGCTGTTCCGCAAGGGCGCGAACTTCACGGCGGCGATGGCCTTCGAGATCGCCTCCACGAACCTCGTCGTGGAACTGGGTGTCATCCTGTCGCTGTTGATGGGGTGGCAGTTCACGGCCGCAGAGTTCGTCGGCGGGCCCGTGATGATCCTCGTGCTGGCCGTCCTGTTCCGGCTGTTCCTGCGGGCCGGGCTGCTGCGCGAGGCCCGCGTACAGGCGGAGCGGGGTCTTGCCGGCTCGATGGAGGGCCACGCAGCGATGGACATGTCCGTGCGGCGCGAAGGATCCTTCAGCCGACGCCTGTTCTCCCGCGAGGGCTTCACCGCGACCAGCCACGTGTTCGTCATGGAGTGGGCGGCGATCCTGCGCGACCTGATCGTCGGCCTGCTCGTCGCCGGCGCCATCGCCGCCTGGGTCCCGGACTCGTTCTGGCGTGCCTTCTTCTTCGACGGTCATCCGCTCGCGGCGAAGCTGTGGGGGCCTGTCGTCGGCCCACTGGTGGCGATCGCCTCCTTCGTGTGCTCCATCGGCAACGTGCCGCTGGCGGTGGTGCTCTGGAAGGGAGGGATCAGCTTCGGCGGCGTGGTCGCGTTCATCTTCGCCGACCTGCTGATCCTGCCGATCCTCAACATCTACCGGAAGTACTACGGCGCCAGAACGGCCGCTTTCCTGCTCGGCACCTTCTACCTCGCGATGGTCGTCGCTGGCTACCTCGTGGAGTTCGCCTTCGGCGGCCTCGGCCTGATCCCCGACCAGGCCGACGCCGAGCTGCCCATGGAAGGCGTCCGTTGGAACTACACGACCTGGCTCAACATCGCCTTCCTCGTCCTCGCCGCCGTGCTCGTGGTGCGGTTCCTGCGGACCGGCGGGCTCCCCATGCTGCGCATGATGGGCGGGGCCCCCGGCGACGAGGGCCACGACCACGACGCGCACGAGCAGCATGGGCGCCAGGGAGAGGCGGGCGGCGGACACCACTGAGAGGACGTCCCGGCCGTGCCCGGAGGGTCCGACGGGGCGCGTGCGGCGCACCGTCCCTGACGAGGGGTGCGCCGCACGCGCGGTGGGGGGCGGCGCCTAGCTCAGGGTGAAGTCGTCGGCGTAGACGTCACCCTGGCCGTACCACCCGTGGACGTAGACGGTGACGGTACCGCTGCTGCCGGTGGTGAAGTCGACCGTCAGCTGGTTCCAGCTCGTGCCGTTCGACCACGTGCCGGCGGTGGCGCCTCCCGTGACCCCGATGTACGCGTAGGGGCCCTGGACCCAACCGGTGAGCCGGTAGCTGTGGTTGGGGGAGAGGGTGACGGTCTGGTCGCACTCACCGGTGGCGCTGGAGCTCGGGGTGACCTGGAGGGCGTGGCTGCCGGAGTGGACCGGCCCGGCGACCACCGCGCTCCCCCCGGTACACGACCAGGGGCTCGAACCGCCGCTCTCGAAACCGGCGTTCGTGAGCGAGCCCCCTCCGCCTCCGCCGCCACTGGAGGTGACGGTGAGCGTGTAGGTCGCACTGTGGCTGCCGCCGGCGGCCGTGCCGGTCACGGTGATCGGGTAGCTGCCCGCGGCCACGGACGAGCCGACCGTGACCTTCAGCGTCGAGCTGCCGCCGGACGTCACGGAAGCGGGGCTGAACGAGACACTGACACCGGAGGGAGCGCCGGAGGCGGAGAGGCCGACGGATTCGGCGCTGCCGGAGGTGACGGCCGTCGAGACGGTCGCGGTCGCGGAACCGCCCTGGGCGACCGAGGCCGAGCCCGGCGACAGGGCGAGGGAGAAGTCCGTGGTCGTGCCCCCGCCACCGCCGCCGGAGCCCTCGTACGGCACGAACGCGTCCGTGAAGGCGAGGCTGTTCTGGCCGATCTCGCTGCACGTGGGCAGCGAGTTGGCGCTGCCGCTGCACGGCTGGTCCCGGTTGGCCGACCAGAACGACAGCCGCCCGACGCCGTTCTGCTCGGCGAAGCTCTCCACCGTCTGAGCGTCCGCCAGGGTGAAGGTGGAGCCGTCGTCGTTCTTGCCGATCATCGGGGTGATCCCGAGGTTGGCGTAGGTGTAACCGGAGTCGACGGACTGCATCTGCGCCAGCGTGGCCTTGGCGGCGGAGACCGCGCCCTGGCCCATCTCGGTGCCCGTGCCGGCGTAGTAGTCCATGGCCATGATGTTGACCACGTCGATCCTGATGCCCGCGTTCTTGGCGGCCTTGAGGATGTTGACACCGTCGTTGGTCAGACCGCTGGTGAGCACCGGCAGGGTCATGGAGAACCGCAGGCCGGGGTCGGACGCCTTGAGGTCCTTCATCGCCTGCATCTGACGGGCGGCTGCCGCGGTGTCCGCGACGGCCGCGCCCTCGACGTCGAAGTCGAGCTGGGTGACTCCGTAGTCGTTGACGATGGCCTGGTAGCCGGCGTCGATGCTGCTCTGGGTGGAGCACGTCCAGGCCAGCGGCTCACCGCTCGCCCCGCCGGAGGAGATGATGACGGAGGCGCCCTCGGACTTCGCCCTGGCGATCTCGGGGTCGGTGTAGGAGTCGTTGCCGATGGGGAGGGTGTCGCCCCAGATCTGGTTGCAGCCCTCGCCGAGCACGAACGCCGCGGTGTAGGCCCTGAGACGGTGCCCGGTGATGGCGGTGTCGAGCAGACCTTCCTGGCTGTTCGACATGTCGACATAGGGAGCCACGGAGTAGACGCTGCTCGCCGCCGCGTTGCCGGCGGGTGCCAGGGCCACGAGGGCGCCGGTGGCCGCGAGCGCCAGCGCGCATGCGGACGCGGCAGATCTTGCCAGGTGCATGACAATGCCCCTTTCGGGGATGCCCCTAGGGCGTGGAGTGGTGGGGTGTCGCGCCGGGCCGACGTTGGTACATACCAAACAGCTCGCGGCTCGCCCCGTCAAGAGGACTAGACCAACTCGTGCATCCGGATTGCCGACGCCTGTTCGACGAACGGCACCCGTACTGCGGACCAGGTCAACCAGAGGGCGCTGTCAGCGAGTTGTCCATGTGGGCCTGACGCGCGGGGCTCTCGGCGTCGGGCAGCCGGGGCGGTGCAGGCGCCGCTCGCTCGTCATGGCGGCGGCGCCCGGCCGGGTGCTGCGGGGGCTTGCGGGGTGCGGCCCTACGGCAGCCCAGGACCACCGTTCGTGGTATGTCCGAGGGCGGTATTAGGCTGGGTGATCGTGCAACCGGCGCTTCCGTGACGGCGTCGGTCTCGAGCTTCAGGGAGTGACCGATGACCGTGGGAACCGAGCGGGCCGTCCTGGCAGGCGGTTGTTTCTGGGGCATGCAGGACTTGGTCCGCAAGCAGCCGGGCGTGGTGTCCACGCGCGTCGGCTACAGCGGTGGTGACACGCCGAACGCCACCTACCGCGATCACGGCGACCACGCCGAGGCGATCGAGATCCTCTTCGACCCCACGGTCACGAGCTACCGCGACATCCTGGAGTTCTTCTTCCAGATCCACGACCCGACCACCCGGGACCGCCAGGGCAACGACATCGGGCGCAGCTACCGCTCCGCGATCTTCTACGGCGACGAGGAGCAGCACCGCGTCGCCGTGGACACGATCGCGGACGTCGAGGCGAGCGGACTGTGGCCGGGGAAGGTGGTCACGGAGGTGGAGCCCGTGGGTGACTTCTGGGAGGCCGAGCCCGAGCACCAGGACTACCTGGAGCGCTACCCCAACGGCTACACCTGCCACTTCCCGAGGCCGAACTGGAAGCTGCCGCGGCGGGAAGCGTCCACGACGGACTGAGCCCCGCGGCGGCACCGGCCGAGGGCGAGTGCGGCAAGGGCGTCGGCCAGGCCGAGTGCCCGCGTCACCTGTCTCCGCCCCACCGGGGGGAGAGCGATCCGACCAGCGCGGGACGCGACCGGTGGGGTGGGCCGCGAGTGCGGGTGCCCGGGGCCGGACACACCGGTGCGGGACCGGGGCTGCGGCGGTCGTGCCCCTGCTGCCGTACGCCGTACCGGACTCGCTGCTCGGGCTGTCGGACGGTGCGCCACGCCACCACGACGACGGCGGCACGGCCGTGCCGGGCCGGGAGGCCACGCTGATCCGGACCGGCTTCGTGGGCATGGGACTCGTACCACAGGGTGCGGTCCGGGTGGCCCCTGCGGCGACGCGACGAGCGCCCACAGCCCCCACACACCGGTCAACGGACGTTCGCCTGCGCCCCGTTGCCCCGATGCGCGACACCGTTCGTACCGCCGAGCTCCGGCGAACGTCCGGCCGGCGCCTTCGGAGAGGGGCGGGGAGGGGCGGGGAGGGCGATCGCCAGACACCCCGCCCGTACGTCCCCCCGGGAAACCCGGCCATCGCGGGCCGTACCGCGCATCGCCGCCGTCGCGGCGGGTGCGCCCGTGCCGCCGGCGCTCCTCCGAACCGGCGGAGCCGCCACCGCACCCGGGGTGCCCGACGCCACGCCTTCCGGGCGCCGGCACGGCGGACGGGCCCGGTGAGCGTTCAGCGCGCGCTCGGAGGAAAGCCGTGCCGGGCGACTTCAGGACGGCAGATGCCGCTCATCGGGAGCCGGTGGCAGCGCCAGGTGGGCCAGGTCGCCGGGCCGGGGTGTGGTGATCGGCCACAGCGGAGCGGCCGGCCCGTCGGCGAGCGCGGCCGGCGCGTCGGTGAGGTTCATGCGCTCGCGCAGCCGGCCGTAGAAGTCCATCGGGCCCAGCCGGACCGCCTTCAGCCGGCGTGGCGCGGCGTACACGCCGATCCAGTCACCGGGGCTCAGCACACCGCGCAGCTGGCCGTCGATGCTGACGGCGGCCTGGCCCGAGCGCTCCAGGATCCGCAGCGCGACGGGTTCGTCGGGAGCGGCCACGACCGAGCGGTTGAACACCATGTGCGGCGCGACCGGCGTGAAGACCAGGGCCTCCGCGCGCGGCGAGACGACCGGGCCGCCGGCGGCGAAGCTGTACGCGGTGGATCCGGTGGGCGTGGCCACCAGCAGCGCGTCGGCGGAGTAGCTGGCCAGCAGCCGCCCGGCCAGATAGACGGCGACCGACACCTGCCGGTCCCTGGCGAGCTTCTCCACGACCACGTCGTTGAGCGCGGTGACGTTGAGGGCGACGCCCCAGTCGTCACCGATCTCGCACTCCCCCCGCACCTGGGGCGGCGGCAGCATCGGCCCGCGGCCGTACTGCAGCAGCGCCTCCATCTGGGCGGGCACCTCCAGCCGGCACGACGCCCGCATGGTGAGCAGCATCCGGCTCTCCGTGGTGATCCGCCCGTCCCGGACGGCGTCCAGCGCCGCACGCACCGCCGGGGCCGGAACCTCGGTGAGGAAGCCGACGCGGCCGAGGTCGACGCCGAGCACCAGGGCGTCGTTCTCGGCTGCCAGCCGGGCGCCGCGCAGGAAGGTGCCGTCGCCGCCGAGGGTGACGATGAGGTCCGGGTCGCCCGCCGCGTCGACCTCCTCCCGGGCGCTGTGCCGCGCCCCCTGCTGCCACACGTCGATGTCCGCGCATCCCACGCCGTGCTCCGCGCACCACTCGCGCACCACCTGCGCGGCGGCCACGGCCTCGGCGTGTCCGCCGTGCACCACCAGGCCGATACGGTTCACCGTCATGTCCGCCTCCCAGCCGGCTGTTCCCGTGGGCCATACTCGCCGCGGACCGCTGCGGCCCGGCACCCGCCACGCCGCCGGTCCGCTCCCCGGGCAGGCGCGCACGGGACTCCCTCGGCGTGTCGGTGCGCCACCACCTGCTCGGCCCGGCCGCCCTCGGCTACCTCGGAACGGTCGCCGTGCCGGCCGAGATCGCCGTCGGCACGCTGGGGTGGCGCCCGAGGCCGGTCAGCCGTACGGTCCGCCGGTGTCCGCCGGGCCGGGCCCCGGCGTGTGGCCGAAGGCCCGCCGGAAGACGTCGATGAACGCGCTGGCCGAGGCCCATCCGCACCGGTGTGCCACCGCGGTCACCGGCGTCCGCTCGGCCAGCAGGACCAGGGCGTGGTGGAGCCGCAACTGGGTGCGCCACTGCGGAAACGTCATGCCGAGGTCGCGGCGGAACAGCCGGGACAGGGTACGGTCGCTCGCCCCGACCTCGCGGCCCAGCTCGGCCAGGGTGCGGCCGTCGGAGGGGTCGGCCCGCAGGATGTCGCACAGCGCGCGCAGCACGGGCGCGGAGGGCGTGGGCAGGTGCAGGGGCTGCTGCGGCGAGGCCCTCAGCCGGTCGAGCAACACCGCGCGCAGCCGGGCCCGTTCGGGACTTCCGTCGTCGGGTGTGCCGGTGTGGGCGATGATCAGCTCACGCAGCAGGGGGGACACGGCGAGCACCGTGGGGGAGTCCAGGGCCAGCGGGTTGTCGGACGCCGGCAGCCCCACCAGGTGCAGTTCCAGTTCGCCGTGCGCCTCATGGGCGTGGACGGTGCCGGCCGGCACCCAGATGGCGCGGCTGGCGGGCGCGACCCAGGAACCCGCGTCGGTGGTGACGGCCACGACGCCCCGGCCCGCGTAGACGATCTGGTGGTCGTCGTGCCGGTGGGCGCCGATCGCCGCACGGGGCGCCAGCCGGCGGGTGCGCGTCGGGGCGGTGGGCAGGTGGCGGATTTCCGTCATCACCTGGCAGATTATCGGAAGTGCGACACCCGGGCAGGGCCGGAGCATGGCCGGGTGCGAAGGAACACATCGATCACGCTGCTGTCCGTCGGCCACGCCTGCGTGGACGTCTACCAGGGCGCCGTCGCGGCCCTCATCCCCTTCCTTGTCGACCGGCGCGGCTACGGCTACGCCGCCGCCTCGGGCGTCGTACTGGCCGCCTCCCTGCTGTCATCGGTGGCGCAACCGTTCTTCGGCGCCCTCACCGACCGCCGCGCGGTTCCCTGGCTGCTCCCGGCCAGTACGCTCCTGGCCGGCGTCGGCATCGCGCTGAGCGGGCTCGGCGGCGCCTATGCGCTCACCCTGGGGTGCGTGGCGCTGTCGGGGCTCGGCGTGGCCGCCTACCACCCCGAGTCGGCCCGGGTCGCCCGGCGGGCGGCGGCGGGCGCGCACAGCGCCATGGCCTGGTTCTCGCTCGGCGGCAACGCGGGATTCGCCCTGGCCCCGCTCCTGGTGGCGGCCGTCGTGGGCACGGGCGGACTGCACCGGACGCCGTTGCTGGTGCTGCCGGCACTGGCCGGCACCGCGCTGTGCCTGGTCGTCCTGCGCGCGGCGCACGCACGGCCGTCCATGCCGGGCGGTACGGCACCGGCGGGCGGGAGCGACGACACGGCGTCGTTCGTGAGGCTGGCCCTGGCCGTGGTGTGCCGCTCGGTGGTGTTCATCGGACTGAGCACCTTCCTGCCGCTGTACGTCCGCCAGCGTCTGGGCGGGAGCGCGGTCGCCGGCACCGTCGCGCTGTTCGTGCTCTACCTCGGTGGCGCGGTCGGCTCCGTACTGGGCGGCGCGCTGGCCGAGCGATGGGACAGGGTCACGGTGTGCCGTTGGTCCTGTCTGGTCTCGGTCGCGGCGGTCGCGGGCGTGCTCCTCGTCCCCGGCCCCGCCCTGTACGGATGCACGGCACTCACCTCCGTCGGTCTGTACGTGCCGTTCTCCCTCCAGGTCACGCTCGGCCAGGACTACCTGCCCTCCCGGGTCGGCACGGCCGGCGGGATCACCCTCGGTCTGGCCGTCAGCGTCGGCGGTGTGGCCAGCCCGCTCATCGGCCGGATCGCCGACGCCACCTCCCTGCGGACCGCCCTCACCCCGCTCGTCCTCATGCCGGCGCTGAGCTGGCTGCTGCTGCGCACCCTGCCCGAACCGGCGCCCCCGAAGCTGTCGGCCGGCGCGCCCACGACGCCGGTCACGGGCCGGAGGAGGGCACAGTCGTGGCCGAGCACGACACGCCGGAGGACCACCCGCTGACCCGCCGTCACCCGGCCGCGTGCGACGGCCGGGGCGGGCACCCCCGGCCGCCGCACAGCGATGATCGGTCACTCGTTCCGGAAGACGGCCTTGCTCACCTCGGCGGGGTTCTGGAACTCCTTCTTCCCGAGGTGGGAGATCCGGTCGGTGATCTCCTTGGACGCATGGTTGTCCTCGGCGACCTTCTTCAGTTGCTCCCGGTCGGCCGGATAGTCCGCGCCGGACAGGGCTTTCTGCAGATCGGTGGGGCTGACACCCGCCATGGCTCCTCCAGGCGGTGAGACGGTGATCGGTCGGTACGCCGGCGCCGCATGCTGCGCCGGACTGGTCAGGTACCCATCGGCCGGCCGCGGATTCATGCGTTCTCGCCGGTCATGGGTCGTGTGACGGACGGGTACTCGGTTGCCTCGGAACGGCCACGGACGCGCCCGGGAGGCCCCATGAGCCAGGACACCCCCTCGCAGGCGGAGGGCGAGCGGGAGACGGACACCGCGCAGGCGGAGCAGCCGCCCCGTACGACTCCGTCCCAGGCGGAGGGCGAGGACAGCGCAGACGAGAGCGCCGAGGAAGGTGACGAGTGAGGAGGCGCCATGAGCACCGCACACACCAGTGTCCCCGAGGTGATGGCCGCGCTGAAGGACGTGTCGTACCCGGCCGACAAGGAACGCCTGGTCGCGGCCGCGCGCGCGTCGGGCGCGTCGGGCGAGGTCGTCGAGGCCCTGCGGGGCATTCCCGCCGAGCGGTACACAGGCCGCGACGACGTGGCGAGGTCGGTACGGATGGATCCGGACTCGGACCTCGACCGCACCGCCGCACAGCGTGCGGAACAGGCCCGCAAGCGCGGCAAGCCCGGACTCTCCCAGCATCTGCGGGAGGAGCCGAGGACACCGATCCAGGAGGAGTTCGACCGCTGAACCGCCGGTTGCGGCCGGGTAGTTGGGTGGGTGCCCGGCCCTTGACGGTGTCGGACGTCGTCACTAGCGTGGGCGACGGTAGACAGGTCTGGACAGGTAGGGCAGGTGGCTCGGCGATGACGCAACCGCGGGACCCGCTCGGCATCACCGACGGCAGATCCTCCGGCCGCCCGACGCAGGTGGAGACGCACGGGCTCGACGTGATCGGGGACGCGGAGCGCAAGGGCAGCCCGCGCACCCTGTTCTGGCCCTGGTTCGGGGCGAACGTGTCCGTCCTCGGCCTGAGCTACGGCGCCTTCGCGTTCGGCTTCGGCATCTCCTTCTGGCAGGCCCTCGTGGCCGGCCTGCTCGGCATCGTCGCCTCCTTCCTGCTGTGCGGTTTCATCGCGGTCGCCGGAAAGCGCGGCTCGGCGCCCACGATGGTGCTCAGCCGGGCCGCGTACGGCGTACGTGGCAACAAGCTGCCGTCCGTGATCTCGTGGATGCTCACCGTCGGCTGGGAGACCGTCCTCACGGCGCTCGCGACGATGGCCACGGCGACCGTCTTCGACCGCCTCGGCTGGGGCGGCGGTACCGAGACCAAGGTGGTCGCCCTCATCGTCGTGGCCGTGCTGACCGTCGTCGGCGGAGTCATGGGCTTCGACCTGATCATGCGGTTGCAGACCGCCATCACCGTGATCACAGGCGTCCTCACACTCGTCTACGTCGCCCTGGTCGCCGACCACATCCACTGGGGCACGGTCAGCGCGCTACCGTCCGGTTCCGCGCAGGAGTTCATCGGCGCCCTGGTGTTCATGATGACCGGTTTCGGCCTCGGCTGGGTCAACGCCGCCGCCGACTACTCCCGCTACCTGCCCCGGAGTTCGTCCAGCCGCGGCGTCATCGGCTGGACCACCTTCGGCGCCTCGGTCGCCCCGCTGCTCCTGCTGGTCTTCGGCCTGCTGCTCGCCGGTTCCTCCCAGAAGCTGAGCACGGCCATCGCGGCCGACCCGATCGGCGCGCTCACCACGATCCTGCCCACCTGGTTCCTCGTGCCGTTCGCCGTGGTCGCCGTCCTCGGCCTGGTCGGCGGCGCCGTTCTCGACATCTACTCCTCCGGCCTCGCCCTGCTCTCCGCCGGCCTGCCGGTGCCCCGCTACCTGGCCGCGTTCCTCGACGGCGTCCTGATGATCGCCGGCTCGGTCTACATCGTGTTCTTCGCCGATGACTTCCTCGGCCAGTTCATGGGCTTCCTCACCACGCTCGGCGTCCCCATCGCCGCCTGGTGCGGCATCGTGCTCGCCGACCTCACCCTGCGCCGACGCGACTACGACGACGCCGACCTCTACCGACGGCACGGCCGCTACGGCGACATCCCGCTGCCGCCCCTGCTCCTCACCCTCGGTGCCACGGCCGTCGGCTGGGGCCTGGTCACCAACAGCGCGGCGAGCTGGCTCACCTGGCAGGGCTACCTGCTCGGCCCGCTGGGCCTCGGCGGCAGGTCCGGCGCCTGGGCCTACGCCAACCTCGGCGTCCTGGTGGCGCTGGCCCTCGCCTTCCTCGGCACCCTGCTGCCGGGCCGGGGCCGGGTGCGCGCCCAGGAGGCGCAGGCGCCGAGCCCGGCGACCGACGAGGGGGTGCTGAGCCCATGACCGCCGGGCATCTCGCCGTCATCGACATGCAGCGGGTCTTCGCCGACCCGGCGAGCCCGTGGGCCACCCCGCGGTACGCCGACGCGGCGGCGGGTGTCCGCAGCCTGCTGCCGGCCTTCGGCGACCGCGTCACCTTCACCCGCTTCCTGGCCCCCGCGAAACCGGCCGGGGCCTGGCGCGCCTACTACGACCAGTGGCCCTTCGCGCTCCAGCCCCCGGACGCGGGACTCTGGCACCTGTCCGAGGAGTTCGCCGGCCTGGCCGGGCACGTCGTGGACGCCCCCACCTTCGGCAAGTGGATCCCGGAACTCGCCGCCCGCGTCGGCCCGGACGACCGCCTGGTCCTGGCCGGTGTCAGCACCGACTGCTGCGTGCTCTCCACCGCCCTGGCCGCCGCCGACGCGGGCACCGAGGTGCTGGTGGTCGCGGACGCGTGCGCGGGCGCCGACGACGACTCCCACCTCAAGGCCCTGCAGATCATGGAGCTGTACCGGCCGCTGGTCCGGGTGACGAACGTCGACGATCTGCTCGCGGAGCCCGGGCCGTGACCGGAGTCCCGCTCAAGCACGAGCGGATCAGCCGGATCCTGGCCCGGGAGATCCAGGCCGGCACCCGACGGGCCGGCGAGCGGCTGCCGGGCGAACACGCCCTCGCCGAGCGGTTCGGCGTCAGCCGTACGACCGTCCGCGCCGCCCTCGCGGAACTGACCGAGCAGGGCCTGATCACCACCCGCACCGGCAAGGGCTCCTACGTCCTCTTCGACGACCGCCCGCCGGACGAGCGGCTCGGCTGGGCCCGCGCCCTGGCCGTGCGGGAGGTGGACACCACCGTGCGGACCCTCGCCGTACGCGAGGCGCACGACGGCGCGCTGGCCGCGGAACTCGGCCTGGAGGACGACGTGTTCGTGCGGGTGGAGCGGACCCGGGAGCTGGTCCCGGACGGCACCGTGGTGTCGTACGAGCGCAGCTCACTGCCACCCCTGCCCCTGCTCCGCGAGCTGTTCGCCCAGGGCCTGGGCCCGCGGTCGCCCGCCGAGCTGCTGCTGCGCGCCGGGCTGCGGCCCGACCACGGGGAGCAGCGGGTCGGCGGGCGGCCGGTCGACGCCCGGGAGGCGGAGCTGCTGCGGTGCACGCCGGGGGACTGGTTCCTCGAGACCCGCCGGACCAGCCGGGCGGCCGACGGCTCCTTGGTCGAACACGTCGTCACCCTGCTCGCCCCCGACCACTTCCAGCTCGCGCTCACCTGCGGCCACTGACCACCCGGCGGGCCCGCGCCACCGACGCGTGAACCGAACTGGGCCTACCGCCCACCGGGTTGGCAAGGGAGCTGGCCCGGCGGGCCCGACGGAGCTCGCCCGAAGGCACGACACGCGCGCCCGCGGCCCCGTAGAGGGGGCCAGGACCGCGGTCCGCGGATCCAGGGCCGCATCGGCATGCGCCCACGTCAGGCTCCACCCGGGACCGGCTGGGGGCCGATTTCCACCGTCCGGCCACCACCGGGGCCCGCTGCGACCGGTAATCCCGCCGATCCTCACGCATGCCCCGCGGCCCACCGGGTACGCGAGGCGCGAGCACGCCCGGGCGCGAACCAGGCCCGGGAGGCCCGTACGACCGCCGCTACCTGGGGATCTGCCATGGAGACACCCGCACACAACGACCTGCCGACGCCGGCCCAGCAGGCGCTGGACACGCTGGCCGCGAATGCCGAGGACCAGGCCGCGCTGGACGTCCTCGCTCACAGTGACGTGCTCGTCCCGGTGCCGGACGACGCGGTCGACGGAGAGGGAGCCGATGCCACGAGTGTGGCCCTGCCCGTACTCGAACAGCCCGGAGGCGACCCGGTGGTCCCCGTGTTCACCACGGAGGGCGAGATGGTCGACCTGCTGCCGTTCGTCTCCCGCTACCGCCTCATCCCGCTCGGCGCGCTGGCCTCCCAGTGGCCCGACGAGGACCTCTCCCTGGCCATAGACGGCAACTCCACGCACGCCCTGACGCTCACCTCACAGGGGGTGCGCACGCTGCTGGCCCGTTAGCGAGCGGGCGGGACCAGCGATCATCCGCCCCGTGGGCGCGAAAATGGGTCCATGGAATACATCGCCGGCGTGGCCGGGGCCGTGGTCCTGGTGCTGGTCCTGAGCAGCATCATCCGCACCCTCGTGGTACCCAGGGGCCTCTACTCCGTGCTGGTGTTCCGCCTGTGGTGGACCTTGCGCGGACTCCTGCGCCTCACCGCCGTCCGTGGCGGTTACCACGCGATCGACCGCTCCCAGACCTGGCTGGCCCCGCTCATGCTCATCGGCATGCTGGCCAGCTGGCTGGCCGGAGCGCTGCTGGGCTTCGGCCTCCTGCTGTACTCGCTGTCCCCGCTGTCCTGGGCCACCGCGTTCCGGGAAGCGGGGTCCAGTCTGTTCACGCTCGGTTTCGCCAGCGGAGCCCGGCTGAAACTGTCGGTGCTCGACTTCATCGCAGCGGCCACCGGGCCCGTCCTGATCGCCCTGCAGATCGCCTACCTGCCCACCCTGTACGCCGCCTACAACCGACGTGAACTCGAGGTCACCCTGCTCCAGGCACGAGCCGGCGAGCCCGCCTGGGGACCGGAGATCCTCGCCCGGCAGTGGCTGGTCGACACCGAGACCGCGCTCCCGGCGCTGTACCGCGCCTGGGAACGCCTCGCCTCGGACATGGGCGAGAGCCACTCCACGTACCCCGTCCTGCTGACCTTCCGTTCCCCGCGCCCGCACCGCAGCTGGCTGGTCGGGCTCATCGCCGTGATGGACGCGGCGGCGATGCAGCTGGCCCTGGACCCGCGGCTCGCCCCGCCGGAGGCCCGGCTGGTGCTGCGGGCCGGCTTCACCGCCCTGCGTGACATCGCCCGCGCGCTGCGCATGCCCTTCGACGCCGACCCGTCGCCGGACGCCTCGATCCGGCTGCCCTTCGCCGAGTTCGACGCGGCCGTGGCCATGCTGGAGTCGGCCGGGTTCCGCGCCGAGCGCCCACCCGAGGACGCCTGGCCGCACTTCCAGGGCTGGCGGGTCAACTACGAGGCGATCGCCTACGAGCTGTGCCGCCGCTGCGACGCCGTACCCGCGCTGTGGACCGGTCCACGTGACTTCCCCGGCGGCCCGATCCCGCCCGACCGCCCGGAGGACCGCCGGCCCCGCGAAGGACGGCCGGAACTGCCCCCCGCCACCGGATAGGCACCGGCCCGGGGCGGGAAGATCCCAGCGGAGACAGGTCCGCACGTGTAGAAGGAGCCGATCGTCGTGAGGGTCGTCCTGCTGGGCACCGCCGCCGGGGGCGGCTTCCCGCAGTGGAACTGCGCCTGCTCACTGTGCACGGCCGCCCGGGACGGCAAGCTGCCCTCCCGCACCCAGGAGTGCGCCGCCGTCACCGGCAACGGCCGCGACTGGTGGCTGCTGAACGCCTCCCCGGACCTGCGCACCCAGCTCACCGCCACACCGGCGCTGTGGCCGGGCCCCGGCCGCCGGGAGACCCCGCTGCGCGGCGTCCTGCTCACCGACGCCGAGGCCGACCACGTCAGCGGCCTCGCCGGACTGCGCGGAGCGGCGGGCCTGAAGGTCTACGCCGCCCCGCCGGTCCGCGCCGTGCTGGCCCCCGCCCGCGCCGCCCTGGACCGCTACGCCCGCTGGGAGTGGGCGGACAGCCTGGCCGAGGGCGGCTTCGTGCTGGCCGGGGGGCTGGTGGTCACGGCCCATCCGGTGGGCGCGAAGATCCCGAAGTACGTACCGGCGCAAGCGCCGGAGGCGGGCGCGCCGTGGGTGACGGCGTACCGCGTCGAGTCCCTGGCCAGCGGGGGAGTCCTGGTGTACGCGCCCTGTGTGGGCGCCTGGGGCCCGGAGCTGGAGGAGCTGTGCGCCGAGGCCGACTGCGTCCTGCTGGACGGCACCTTCTTCGCGGCCGACGAGGCGGGTGCGACGGTGCGGTCCGGCGCCGGGCAGGCCGCCACGGGCCACCTGCCGGTCACCGGGCCGGACGGCACCCTCGCGGCGCTGTCCCGTCATCCCGGCGCACGCCGGATCTACACCCACCTCAACAGCACCAACCCGCTGCTCGACCCGGCGTCACCGGCACGCGCGCGTGTCGCCGAGAAGGGCGTCGAGGTCCTGCCCGACGGGGCCGAGCTGGTGCTCTAGAAGTCCTGCTCGCTGAGCATGCGCGCCAGCGCGGCGCGCTGCAGCGGCAGCACCTCGGCATGCAGCGCGCGGCCCTTGGAGGTGAGGGCCACCCACACCCCGCGCCGGTCCTCCGCGCACACCGAGCGCTCGACCAGCCCGTCCTTCTCCAGCCGGCCGATCAGCCGGGACAGCGCGCTCTGGCTGAGGTGGACACGGCCGACCAGGTTCTGCACCCGGCACTGTTCGCCCTGCGCGGGCGACTCGGTCGCCAGGATGTCCAGCACCTCGAAGTCGCTGGCGCCCAGCCCGTGCGGGTGCAGGGCCCGGTCGATCTCGCACATCGTGTGCGCGTGCACGGCGAGGATGTCCCGCCACCGTTCCTCGAGCCGGGCGTCGGCCGTCTTGACTGCCATACCCGCACGGTAGCACCGATCCGGCCAATTGTTGAGGGTGCAACTAGTGCGTGTGCAAGTGGCTGCAACCCGCTGATCAGGCCGCCGGGTCCTGGAGGAGGCCGATGAGGTTGCCGTCGGCGTCCTTCACGGAGGCGATGAGCCGGCCGTTGCCGACGTCCCGCACGTCCTGGAGCACCTCCGCGCCCGCCGCCAGCAGGGCCGCGAGACGCTCCCGGAGGTCGGTGACGTGCCAGAACGGCACCGGCCCGGTCATGCCCTGGGCGTGACCGTTCGGGTCGAGGCCGACGTCCTGACCCTCGGCCTTGAAACCGACGTAGTAGGGCTCGTCCGCGTACGGCTCGACCCCCAGCAGGACGGTGAACAGGGCCTTGGCGCGGTCCTTGTCCTTGACGGGGTAGATGATCGTCTGCAGACCGGCGGTCATGGGTATCTCCTTCTGAGCTGCGTGGCCCGGCGGGTTGTTTTCCGCCGGTGCACATCACGCTAGGGCCGCAGAGCCCGCCCGGGCTTCTCCGATCCTGACGTGTTGCCCGGCCGTGCCGCCATCGGCGGTGACACCACGACCTGGTCCGGGAGACGGGGACCGGTGAGACGGGGAGGACAGTCCGTTCCGCTGCCCAGACGCGCCCGCCGTGAGCCCAGACGCGCCCGCCGTGAGCACGGACGCGCCCGCCGTGGGGGCCGGCCCTCGCCGCGGGGACCGGTACGCCTCCGGCGGGGACCGGTACGCCTCTGCCCGGGGACCGACGCACTCGCCGTGAGGCCCGGCTCCCCCTCCGTGCGGCCCGGCTACCCCTTCGTGAGGCCCGGCTCCCCCGGTGAGGCCCGGCCACGGCCGCGAGGACCGGATCCGAGTACCGGCCCCGCCGTGAGGGCGCCCTTCCCGCCGTGCCGTCCGGGCCGGTCCGTGCGGCGGTCAGGTCGACTCGCGGCGCACCAGCTCGGTCGGCAGGATCACCGCAGCGGGGTCCTCGCCGCCGATCTGGGCGAGCAGCACCCGCACCATCTCGTTGCTGATCCGGTCCCACGGCTGCCGGATCGTGGTGAGCGCCGGGGTGGCTGCCGTCGCCGCGGGGGAGTCGTCGAAGCCGCCGACAGCGATGTCGTCGAGGACCCCTTCCCGGCCGCCCGGTGCAGCGCCGCCAGCACGCCCTGCGCCATCAGGTCGGAGGCGACGAACACCGCGTCCACGTCTGGGGCCCGCGCCGCCAGCCGCTCCGCGCCCGCCTCACCTCTCGCCCGGCTGTAGTCCCCGGAGACGACCCGGCCGACGCCACGTTCGGCAACGGCTGGGAGAGCCAGGCCCTGTTCGGATACGACGACTAGGCGCTCACCTCGATGACGCGGTTCAGCCACCGCTGAGCCACCGGTGCCGGGCCCGGCCGTAAGGGGCGGCCGGGCCTTCGCTGAATTTCCGGGGTCATGTGCACCACCCTCGGTCGCACGGCCGTTCGGTACCGGACAACGACCAACGAGTGCCGGACGGGACGGAGTTGGCCGGTCCACAGTGGGAACACTGCGTACGAGGAGGCCGGGGACGGAGGCGGACGGATGATGGGAACCCCCTCGGGCCGGATGCGGCGGACGATCCTGGAATGGCTCAAGGAGCCCACGGATCATTTCCCGGTGGGCAGAAGCCGCGACCTGGGCGAGACGGGAGTCACCGCACGGGCCGTCGCCGCCAAGCTGGGAGTGCCCCGCCGGACCGCCGTCGCCCACCTGGACTTCCTCACCCGGCTCGGCGTACTGCGTACCCGTCGCATCCGCTGCCGCACCTACTACAGCCGCGACGAGATCCGCATCGCCGAGGTGGCCCGGGTGTTCGAGAAGGGCTGGTGACGGACGCCCGTGGCTGCTTCGGCCGGACCACGGGGGAGCCGGTCGCCGACAGGCGGCTCGCCCGTCGCTGCGAACGCCCGCCGACGGGGCCCGCTGCCGACGCCCGAAGGGGCACGCAGGGCCTACCGATCGTGCCCGACGCCGACGCGCGAAGGGGCGCGCCGGGCCCACCGATCGTGCCCGCCGCCGACATGGCGGGCCGTCCGAGTGGGGCACCGGGCCCACCGACCGCGCAGGCCACCGCCACGTCCAGCCGTCCGTGGGTCCGCCGATCGTGCCGGCCACTGAGGCGTCCAGTCGTGCGTGGTGCCGCTGAGGTTGTTGATCGTGCCGGGCGCGCCGCGCGGAGTGGGGCGTGGCGTGGCACCGCCGAGGCAGCCGATCGTGCCGGGCGCGCCGCGTGGAGTGGTGCGTGGGGCCGCTGAGACAGCCGATCGTGCCGGGCGCGCCGCGTGGAGTGGTGCGTGGTACCGCCGAGGCAGCCGATCGTGCCGGGCCCGCCGCGCGGAGTGGTGCGTGGTACCGCTGAGACAGCCGATCGTGTCGGCCGCCCGGGGCGTGCAGTCGTCCGTGGATCACGGAACCTGCCGGTCGTGTCGGCCGGCGCCGGAGCCGTCGAGCCCGTCGATCGTGACGGCCGCTCTCCGAGGGCTCGGCGAACCCGTGGCCCGATGGCAGGATGGGCCGACCGACGGCGAAGGGCAGCGCACATGGACCGACCCACGGCACTCGTCCCGCAACACCACCTCTCCCTGGGCGCCCGCGGCCCCGAGGACGTGGTGGCCGACGCGTACGGGCGCGTGATAACCGGAGTGGAGGACGGCCGTATCCTGCGCGTCCACGGCATCGGGGACCCGCACACGGCCCGCGTGGAGGTGCTGGCCGAGACCGGAGGCCGACCGCTCGGACTCGAACCCCTGCCGGACGGCGGCCTGTTGGTGTGCGACGCGGAACGCGGCCTGCTGCGCGTCGATCCCGTTGAAGGCGCCGCCGGCTCGGTCCGTGTCCTCGCGGACTCGGCGGCGGGGGAGCGGCTGCGCTTCTGCAGCAACGTCGTCGCCCTGCCGGACGGCGCCGTGTACTTCACCGTCTCCAGCCGCCGCTACCCGCTCCACCAGTGGATCGGTGACATCCTCGAACACACCGGCACCGGACGGCTCCTGCGTCTGCCGCCCGCGGGAGGCGAGCCCGAAGTCCTCCTGGACGGGCTGCAGTTCGCCAACGGACTGGCGGTCGGCGGTGACGGTTCCTTCCTGGTGGTGGCCGAGACCGGCGCCTGCCGCCTCACCCGCTACCACCTGACCGGCCCGCGCGCCGGTCGGGCCGACCTCTTCGCCACGCTTCCCGGCATGCCGGACAACCTCTGGCGCGAGGGCCCCGACGGCCCGCTCTGGGTCGCCCTCGCGAGCCCCCGGGTCCCGCCGCTGGACCTCCTGCACCGCACTCCGCCCGCCGTGCGCGCCGCCGCCGCGCGGGCCGCCGTACACGCGCCGTACCGCCCCGGCGGCACGATCGGCGTGATGGCCCTGGACGACACCGGACGGACCGTCGGCCACCTCGTCCGCCGCCGCTCCGGATTCCGCATGGTCACGAGCGTCTGCCCCGTCGGGGACCAGCTCGTCCTCGGCAGCCTCCGGGAGCCCGGTCTCGCGGTCTGCGCCCGTCCCTCGGCCCGCTGACACGGCGGTAGGCTGGTGCCCGGCCGTGATCATCCGTCGGGGCAGGCCGACACACCCGTCGGGGCAGGCCGAACAGGAGACGTAAGCGCATGACAGCCCCGGAAGCCGAGAGCCTCCGTGCCCGCCCCACCCCCCGCCGGCGATCCGAGTGGCGCTCCCAGGCACCCGTCGTCGCGGTGGTCGCCGCCGGCGGCGCGCTCGGCGCGTGCGCCCGCTACGGGCTCACCCTCGCCCTGCCCACGCCGCCCGGGGGCTTCCCGTGGGCGACCTTCTGGACCAACGTCAGCGGCTGCGCGGTGATGGGGGTCTTCATGGTCCTCATCACCGACGTGTGGGCCGCCCACCGCCTCGTACGCCCCTTCTTCGGCACCGGCGTGCTCGGTGGCTTCACCACCTTCTCCACCTACGCCGTCGACATCCGCAGACTGGTCGACGCCGGCCGCCCCGGTCTGGGGCTCGCCTATCTCGCCGCGACGCTGTGCGCGGCCCTCGCCGCGGTGTGGCTCGCCTCGGTGGCCGCCCGCCGGGTGCTGATCAGGAGGCAGCGATGACGTCACTCACCGGCCGGGCCCTCAGGCTGACCGTCTACATCGGCGAGGACGACACCTGGCACCACAAGCCCCTCTACTCCGAGATCGTGCACCGCGCGCACGCGGCCGGACTCGCCGGGGCGAGCGTCTTCCGGGGCATCGAGGGCTTCGGCGCCTCCTCCCGCATCCACACCTCCCGTCTGCTCTCCCTGAGCGAGGACCTGCCGGTGGCGGTCGTCGTGGTGGACACCGAGGAGCGCGTACGGGCGTTCCTGCCGCAGCTGGACGAACTCGTCGGCGAGGGGCTCGTGACCCTGGAGGAGTGCGAGGTCGTGAGATACGTGGGCCGCGCGGGCGGCCAGGGGGACACGGATCCGAAGGGTAAGAAGTCGTTGTGAACTGGCTGCTGGTCATCGCGGGGGCCGTGGTCGGCGCACCGATGCGCTATCTCACCGACCGCGCCGTACAGGCCCGGCACGACTCGGTCTTCCCCTGGGGCACCTTCGTGGTGAACGTCACCGGCAGCCTGATCCTCGGGCTGCTCACGGGCGCGGTCTCCACCGGTGCCGCGGGGCCCCACGTGCAGCTGCTGGTGGGCACCGGGCTGTGCGGCGCGCTGACGACGTACTCGACCTTCTCCTACGAGACCCTGCGGCTGACCGAGGCCGGTTCCGGGCTCTACGCTGCCGTGAACGTCGTCGCGAGCGTGATGGCGGGCCTCGCCTCGGCCTTCGCCGGTGTCTCGCTCGCGCACGCCCTGTGGGCCTAGGCGCTTGCCAGAGGGCCGGGCGCAGCAAGTACTGTCTACAGCACTGTCGACCAACTCTCCCCAGAACTGGATCCCATGAGCGCCATCTCCGTCGGTCAAGCCGCCGTCCTCGGCATCGTCGAGGGGGTGACCGAGTTCCTCCCGGTGTCCTCCACGGGTCACCTGAAGATCGTCGAGGGACTCATGCACATCCCGGTCGACGACAAGTCCGTCGTCGGTTTCTCCGCCGTCATCCAGGTCGGCGCCATCGCCGCCGTGCTCGTGTACTTCTTCAAGGACATCAAGCGGATCGTCTCCGCCTGGTTCCGCGGTCTGACCAACCGCGAGGAGCGTTACCACCACGACTACAAGTTCGCCTGGTGGGTGATCGCCGCCACCGTCCCGATCGTCCTGGTGGGCCTGGCCGCCAAGCCGTTGATCGACGGCCCGCTGGCCTCGCTGTGGGTGGTCGCCGGCTCGCTGATCGTCGGCTCTGCGGTGATGTGGGCGGCCGACCAGATGGGCCGCCACAAGCGGGGTGAGGACGACACGTCGTTCAAGGACGCGATGTGGGTCGGCTGCTCCCAGATCCTCGCCCTGCTCTTCCCCGGCTTCTCGCGTTCCGGTGCCACCATGTCCACGGCGCTCATCCTGGACCTCGACCGCGTCGCCGCCACCCGGCTGTCCTTCTTCCTCGGCATCCCGGCCCTGACCGGCGCCGGCATCTACGAGCTCAAGGACGCCCTCGGCGCGGGCGTGGGCGCGGCCCCGCTGGCCGTCGGCACCATCGTGTCGTTCGTGGTCGCCTACGCCTCCATCGCCTGGCTGCTGAAGTTCGTCGCCAAGCACTCCTTCAACGCCTTCGTGATCTACCGGATCGTCATCGGTGTGGGCCTGCTCGGCCTGCTCGCCACCGACGTCCTCAGCGCCTGACCGGACTCTCCTGATCACCCACGGGGTGCGGATGCCTGCATTCAGGCGCCGCACCCCGTGAATGTTTCCTTACGGGATGCCTTGACAGTCCCGCCACGCAACCCGCAGGATCGCTCCCGTGAACCTGTCAGACAGCCAGACAGGTGGTCTGGGTCCCCGGCGTGTGAGCGCCATGGAAGCGGTCCTCGGCCACCTCCGCAGCGCCATCGAGCGCGGCCAGTACGCCATCGGCGACAAGCTGCCTTCCGAGGCCGAGCTGTGCCGCACCCTCGAGGTGTCCCGGCCCGTGCTCCGCGAGGCACTGCGCGCGCTGCAGACGATGGGCCTGACCGTCTCCCGGACGGGCAAGGGCACCTTCGTCGTCGCCAGTGCCGTCGAGGACCCCACCTTCGGCGACTACGCGGCCAGCGACCTGCTGGAGGTGCGCCGGCACATCGAGATCCCCGTCGCCGGATACGCGGCCCTGCGCCGCAGCCCGGAGAACCTGGACCACCTGGCCCACCTGCTCGACCGCATGGAGCGGGAGACGGACACGACCGCCTGGGTCGCGATGGACACCCTCTTCCACCTCGCCGTGGCCGAGGCCGCCCAGAACCCGGTCTTCCGCCGGGTCATCGAGGAGATCCGCGACGCACTGGCGCGTCAGTCGGCCTTCCTCAACGAACTGGGCGGCCGCCGCGAGCAGTCCAACCGCGAACACCGGGCCATCGTCGAGGCGCTGATCGACGGTTCCGAACACGACGCGGTTCAGGCCATGAGCCACCACCTGGACCGCGTCGAGACGACCCTCACCGACATCGTGCGTCCCCAGCGGACGGACGACCTCCCCACGGAAGGCGGACTCGAGGCGTGAGCGAGCAGCACCTCAAAGACGAGACGCGCCCCTCGTCCGGCCATGTCGACGCCGGAGACGCCGGCTACAGCAAAGGCCTGAAGCACCGGCACGTCAACATGATCGCCATCGGCGGAGCCATAGGCACCGGCCTCTTCCTCGGCGCGGGCGGCCGGCTCGCCGACGCCGGGCCCTCCCTGTTCATCGCGTACGCCGTCTGCGGCGTCTTCGCCTTCCTGGTCGTGCGCGCCCTCGGCGAACTCGTCCTGTACCGGCCGTCCTCCGGCGCCTTCGTGTCGTACGCGCGGGAGTTCCTGGGCGAGAAGGGCGCGTTCACCGCCGGCTGGATGTACTTCCTGAACTGGGCGACCACCGGCATCGCCGACATCACGGCGGTCGCCACCTACACCCACTACTGGGGCATGTTCTCCGACATCCCGCAGTGGGTGATCGCGCTCGTCGCCCTCGCCGTCGTGCTGACCGTGAACCTGATCTCGGTGAAGATCTTCGGTGAACTGGAGTTCTGGTTCGCGATCGTCAAGGTCTCCGCGCTGGTCGTCTTCATGGCCATCGGCATCTTCCTGCTGGTCACCCAGCACCCGGTCGCCGGCCACCACCCGGGTCCGTCCCTGATCACCGGCAACGGCGGCGTGTTCCCCAACGGCCTGCTGCCGATGCTGCTGATCATCCAGGGCGTCGTCTTCGCCTATGCCTCCGTCGAGCTGGTCGGCGTCGCCGCCGGTGAGACCGAGAACCCCGAGAAGATCATGCCGAAGGCGATCAACTCGATCATGTGGCGCGTGGGCCTGTTCTACGTCGGCTCCGTCGTGCTGCTGTCCATGCTGATGCCCTGGAACAAGTACAGCGCCGGTGAGAGCCCCTTCGTGACGGTGCTTTCGCACATCGGCATCCCCGCGGCCGGCGACGTGATGAACCTGGTCGTGCTCACCGCCGCCATGTCCTCGCTCAACTCCGGCCTGTACTCCACCGGACGCATCCTGCGCTCCATGGCCGTGAGCGGCTCGGCGCCGAAGTTCACCGCGAAGATGAGCCGCAGCCAGGTCCCGTACGGCGGAATCCTGCTCACCAGCGGTATCTGTGTCCTCGGCGTGGGCCTCAACTACGTCGTCCCCGCCGACGCGTTCGAGATCGTCCTCAACTTCGCGGCGATCGGCATCCTCGCGACCTGGGGCATGATCATGGTCTGTCACCTGTTCTTCTGGCGGAAGACCCGGAAGGGCGAACTGATCCGGCCGTCGTACCGGCTGCCGGGCTCCCCCTGGACCGAAGTGGTGACGCTGGCGTTCCTCGCCTCCGTCCTGGTCCTCATGTACGCCGACGGCGGCCCCGGACGCACCACCGTGCTCTGTCTGCCGCTGATCGTCGCAGCGCTGGTCGCGGGCTGGTACGCCGTCCGCGGCCGCACGTCCCGCACATCCACCGGCGCCGACGCGTGACCCGTGACCCGGCCCGCCCCGACCCATCGATGCAGGCAGTGATGTACAGCAGTTCCCCCGCAGACGCACCCATCGTCCGCGAGCCCCTCCACGCCCCCGTCGCCCACCTCGTCCGCGGCGGGGTCGTGGAGGGCATCCACTACGGTTCCGTCGTCGTCCTCGGCACCGACGGCCGGGTGCAGTTCCAGCTCGGCGACATCGAGGCCGCCTTCTACCCGCGCTCGGCCGTCAAGCCCCTCCAGGCCGTGGCCATGCTGCGGGCCGGACTGCCCCTCGACGGCGAACTCCTCTCGCTGGCGGCCGCGAGCCACTCCGGCGAGGAGCGGCACCTCGCCGGTACCCGGCGGATCCTCGAACTCGCCGGGCTCACGGAGGACGACCTGCGCAACGTCCCCGACATGCCCTTCGACCCGGTCGTCCGGGACACCTGGGTGCGCGAGGGGCGGGCGCCCTCCCGGCTCGCCCAGAACTGCTCCGGCAAGCACGCGGCCATGCTGTGGACCGCGAAGATCAACGGCTGGTCCCTCACGGACTACCTCGACCCGAAGCACCCGCTCCAGCAGGCGATCCAGGAGATCGTCGAGGACCTGACCGGCCAGCAGGCCGCCCGGGTCACCGTGGACGGCTGTGGCGCACCGCTGTTCTCCATCTCCCTGCACGGCCTGGCCCGCGCCCTGTCCCGGATCACCACGGCGACCCCCGGCACGCCCGAGGCCCAGGTCGCCGACGCGATGCGCGCGCACGCCGAGATGGCCTCCGGCTCGGGGCGCGACGTCGCGGCGCTGATGCGGGCCGTGCCGGGGCTGCTGGCCAAGGACGGCTTCGAGGGTGTGCAGGTCGCTGCGCTGCCCGACGGCCGGGCCATCGCGGTGAAGATCGCCGACGGGGCGAATCGCGCCCGCGTTCCGGTCGCGGCCGCCGCGCTCGCTCGCGCGGGCGTCGACCCTGAGCTGCTGACCGAGTTCGCGGGGGAGCCGCTGCTGGGCGGTGGGGAGCCGGTGGGTCGTGTGCGTGCGGTGCGCGCGCTGGACCCTTTTGAGCTTCCCGCCTGCGCGTAGGAATTCACCGATTCAGCGGGGGACCGCGGGTCAGTCGCCGGTCCGCCGGCCATCTGTGGTTGATCGCGCAGTTCCCCGGGCGCCCCTTTCGGGGCGCTCCCACCTCCGTACCTCAGAAAGAGGACCGTTTCCTCATGACCGCCGCCGCCACCCGCAGCGAACACGATCTGCTCGGCGACCGGGACGTACCCGCCGACGCCTACTGGGGTGTGCACACCCTGCGCGCCACGGAGAACTTCCCCATCACCGGGACCCCGATCTCCGCCTACCCGCACCTGATCGACGCCCTCGCCGCCGTCAAGGAGGCCGCCGCCCTCGCCAACGAGGAACTCGGCCTGCTGGCGCCGGAGAAGGCGCGCGCGATCGTGGCCGCCTGCCGGGAGATCCGGGCGGGCGGGCTGCACGACCAGTTCGTCGTCGACGTCATCCAGGGCGGCGCCGGCACGTCCACCAACATGAACGCCAACGAGGTCGTGGCCAACCGTGCGCTGGAACTCCTCGGCCACGCGAAGGGCGCGTACGGGTATCTGCACCCCAACGAGGACGTCAACCTGGGCCAGTCGACCAACGACGTCTATCCGACCGCCGTCAAGATAGCGACCGTCTTCGCGGTCCGCGGACTGCTCAAGGCGATGGCTGTACTGCAGGACTCGTTCGCCCGCAAGGCCGTCGAGTTCCGTGACGTGCTCAAGATGGGCCGTACACAGTTGCAGGACGCCGTGCCGATGACGCTCGGTCAGGAGTTCTCCGCGTTCGCCGTCATGATCGAGGAGGACCGCAGCCGCCTTGCCGAGGCCGTCGAGCTGATCCATGAGATCAACCTGGGCGCCACGGCGATCGGTACGGGTCTCAACGCCCCGGCCGGCTACGCCGAGGCCGCCCGCCGGCACCTCGCCGCGATCACCGGGCTGCCGCTGGTCACCGCCGCCAACCTGGTCGAGGCCACCCAGGACTGCGGCGCCTTCGTCCAGATGTCCGGCGTACTCAAGCGGATCGCGGTCAAGCTCTCCAAGAGCTGCAACGACCTGCGGCTGCTGTCCTCCGGTCCGCGCGCGGGCCTCGGCGAGATCAACCTGCCGCCGGTACAGGCCGGTTCGTCCATCATGCCGGGCAAGGTCAACCCGGTGATCCCGGAGGTGGTCAACCAGGTCGCCTTCGAGGTGATCGGCAACGACGTCGCCATCACCATGGCCGCCGAGGCCGGCCAGCTCCAGCTCAACGCCTTCGAGCCGATCATCCTGCACTCCCTGTCGGAGTCCGTCACCCACCTGCAGAGCGCCTGCCTCACCCTGGCCGAGCGCTGCGTGTCCGGCATCACCGCCAACACCGAGCGGCTGCGCGCCACCGTGGAGAACTCCATCGGCCTGGTCACCGCCCTCAACCCGCACATCGGGTACACGGCCGCCACCGAGATCGCCAAGGAGGCCCTCGTCACCGGCCGCGGAGTCGCCGAACTCGTCCTGGAGAAGGGCCTGCTGCCGGCCGAGCGGCTCGCCGGGCTGCTGCGCCCCGAGATCCTCGCCGGCAGCGGGGCACCTGCCGCCTGACCTGCCAAGACGCACACTGGATTACGCTCCGGGCCCGAGCGGGAGGCACAATAGTGATCATGACAACGACGTCGTCCCTCACCTTCCTGCCGGTCCTGGAGCGCATCGCCGAGGAGATGGAGCGCACGCCCGGGCGGGGCCGGGCGGCCGACTACATCCCGGCCCTCGCCGCCTGCGACCCGCGCCGCTTCGGCATGGCCGTCGCCGAGCTGGACGGCACGGTGTACGGGGTGGGGGACTGGCGCGAGCCGTTCTCCACGCAGTCCATCACCAAGGTCTTCACCCTGGCCCTGGACCTGGCCCGCGAGGGCGACGAACTCTGGGAGCACGTGGGCCGCGAGCCCTCCGGCAACCCGTTCAACTCCCTGGTGCAGCTGGAGTACGAGAACGGCATCCCGCGGAATCCTTTCATCAATGCGGGCGCCCTCGTCGTCACCGACCGCCTCCAGACCCGTACCGGAGACGCGGCCGGGGAACTGCTGACCTTTCTGCGGGCCGAGAGCGGCAACGCCTCCCTCGACTTCGACAAGGAGGTCGCGGCCTCCGAGACCACGCACGGCGACCGCAACGCCGCCCTCGCCCATTTCATGGCGTCCTACGGCAACATCGACAACGACGTGCCGGTCCTCCTCGACCAGTACTTCCGGCAGTGTTCCGTCACCGCCTCCTGCGCCGACCTGGCCCTCGCCACCGGCTTCCTCGCCCGGCACGGCATCCGCGCCGACGGCGGCCGGCTGCTCACCCGCAGCCAGGCCAAACAGGTCAACGCGGTGATGCTGACCTGCGGGACGTACGACGCGGCCGGGGACTTCGCCTACCGCGTGGGCCTGCCCGGCAAGAGCGGGGTCGGCGGCGGGATCATCGCGGTCGTGCCGGGCCGGTGCACGCTGTGCGTGTGGAGCCCGGGTCTGGACGAGCGGGGCAACTCCGTGGCCGGAGTGGCGGCCCTCGACCGGTTCACCACCCTGACCGGGCTCTCGGTCTTCTGACCGGACGTGTCCCAAGGGGGCCCCGGCAGGCGCCGCTGAACGGGCGCGGGGTGGCGACATACCGCTCCGCCGTGTGGGCGCGACAACGCACGACGTACCGCGGCCGGCAACGCACTCTCCCTCACCCACCGGTTACATCGCGGCCCCCGCCCGGCAGGGCTGCCGTCGCCTTCCGGCCATCCTGCGTTGACACGCTGCACCAGTGTTGGCCATGGCATTTCCCGTCGATCTCCGCCGCTGCCAGGTGCTCGGGCTGGCCGGCACCGCCTTTCTCGCGCTGGGCGGTGAGACGGCCGGTGCCCTGCCCGTGCAGGATCTCCTGGCCCCCGCCTCGGCGCAGGTGGCGCTCGGTCTGGTCGGGGTGTACTTCGGTGTCGTCCTGCTGATAGCGGCCTGGATGCTGCTCGGCCGCCTGGTGCGCGGCCCCCAGCCGCCCACTCCGCGCTCCCTGCTGCTGGTGCTCGCCGTGTGGACGGCACCGCTGCTGCTCGCGCCGCCGTTGTTCAGCCGGGACGTCTACAGCTACCTGGCGCAGGGCGCCATGGTCGACGCCCACATGGACGTCTACGCCCACGGACCCGCCCAGCTCGGCGGCCCGCTCGCCGACGAGGTGGCCCCGATGTGGCAGCACACCGGCGCCCCCTACGGTCCCGCCTTCCTGGCCCTGGCCTCCGCGCTGTCCGGCCTGACCCACGGCCGGCTGCCGGCCGGCCTGCTCGGCATGCGCCTGGTCGCCCTGCTCGGGGTGGCCCTGATGGCGGTGGCGCTGCCCCGCCTCGCCCGGCACAGCGGCGCCGACCCGGCCGCCGCGCTCTGGCTCGGCGCCCTGAACCCGCTCGTCCTGCTGCACCTGGTGGCGGGCGCCCACAACGACGCCCTGATGCTCGGCCTGCTGGGGCTCGGCCTGGTCGCCGCGCGCGGGGACCGGCCGGCCGGCGGGGTCGTCGCAGCCGTCCTCGTCACCCTGGCCGCCCTGGTCAAGGCGCCGGCCGCGCTCGGTCTGCCGGCGGTCGTGGCCCTCCAGGTCCGCGCCGGCCGGCGCCCGGTGCCGGCCGTCCTGACCGCGGCGGCCGCCTCCGCCGTGACCACGGTCGCCGCCACCGCCGTCGCCGGCACCGGCTATGGCTGGATCGGCGCCCTGGACACCCCCGTCTCCCCGCACAACTGGGCGCTGACCAGCCTGCTCGGCCGCGCCACCGGCGCCCTGCTGGAACACCTCGGCAGCAACCTGGCCCCGCTGGCGCTGCCGGCCTGGCACCTGCTCGGCCTCGGGGCCACCGCCGTCGCCGTGGCGCTGATATGGCTCCGCCTGCGCCTCAGACCGGTGTACGCCCTCGGACTGAGCCTGCTGACGGTCGCCGTCTTCGGTCCGGCGATCCGCCCCTGGTACGTCCTGTGGGGCCTGTTCCTCATCGCCGCCGCCGCGCCCAGCACCTCGATACGGCACCGGGTCGCGGCCCTGGCGGGCGTCCTGGCGCTCGCCGTCCTGCCCAGCGGCGGCCCCGCCGACCCCGGGCAACTGGTGCTCGCCGTCTCCGGCGGGGTGCTCGGCGTGGTCGTCCTGTGGCAGGCCCACCAGGCGGCCCAGGCCCCGGCACCGGGACGCATGGCGTGAGCGGGCCCCGTACGACCAGGGCCCGTCTGCTGCTGGTCCTCGTCCTCGGCGCCGCGGTCACCGTCTTCACGGCCACCGTGCCGCTGCTGCGCGACTTCTTCGACCTGCGCGTCTACTACGGCACCGTGCACACCTGGGCGCACCACGGCGGCCGCATCTACGACTACCGGGTGCCGGGCACGGCGTACGGATTCACCTACCCGCCGTTCGCGGCGGTCGCGATGCTGCCGCTTGCCCTGCTGGGCCGGACCTCGGCGATCGTGGCCTCCCTGCTGGTGAACCTGGCCGCGCTGGGGGTGATCCTGCGCATCCTGGCCGGGCCCGACTGGCGGCGGCACGGCTGGTACCGCTGGTCGCTGTGCCTGTGTCTGCTGGCGCTGTTCGAGCCGCTGCGGGACACCTTCAGCTTCGGCCAGGTCAATCTGGTGCTGCTGGCCCTCGTCATGGGGGACTGCCTGCTGCTGGCGACCGGCCGGGAGCGCTGGGCGGGCGCCGGGATCGGTCTCGCCGCGGCCGTGAAGCTCACGCCCGCCCTGTTCATCGGCCTGCTGCTGCTCGCCGGCCGGCGCCGGGCGGCCGGTGTCGCGACGGCCGTCGCCGCCGCGGCGACCGCGCTGGCCGGGTGGGCGGACCCGCGGGCGTCCCGCTTCTACTGGACCCAGGCGCTGTGGGACACCGGCCGGGTGGGACGGCTCGACTATGTGTCGAACCAGTCGCTCCAGGGGGTGCTGGCCCGGCTCGGCGAGCCGGGCGGCGCGCTGTGGGCGTCGGCGGTCCTGCTCACCCTGTGGGTCTGGGCGTGGCGGTCCCGCAGGGCGGTGACGGCGGGTGACTGGACGGCGGCCTTCGCGCTCACCGGGGCGGCGGCCTGTCTGGTCAGCCCCATCACCTGGGTGCACCACCTGGTGTGGCTCCTGCCGTCCTTCGCCGTACTGCTGCGTGCCGGGCGCCCGCGGATCGCGGGAGCGCTGTACGCGGTCCTGTGCACGAGTGTGGTCTGGCTGTGGTTCGACGACGCCTCGGGCATTGGCGGCTTCCTGGGCAGCAACACCTACACCTGGATCACACTGGGCCTGCTGCTCGGCCTGCCGACGGGTCAGCCACGCCTGATCCGGCTGACCACGGCCCGCAGTACCACCACCACGGCTGCCGCGCCGAGCCCCGCGAGGCCGGCGACGACGGCCCTGCCCGACCAGCCCCGGTCGTCGTCCGCCGAGGTGGCGGCGGCGACCGGTGCGGTCACCGACGGCTGCCGCGGCTTGACGCGCAGCCCGTCCAGCGAGCCGACCGGATCCACCCGTCCGGCCGCCTCGAAGCCCCAGTCGAGCAGCTTCCGGGCCTCCTCGTACACGGTGAACCCGCCGCCGGTCTGAGGGTGCATCACGGTCACCACCAGCGTGCGGCTGCCATGGCGGGCCGCGGCCACCAGGGTGTTGCCCGCGTTGGTGGTGTAGCCGTTCTTGATGCCGATCAGGCCGGGATACCGTGCCACCCCGTTCGCTCCGGTGAGCAGCCGGTTGGTGTTCCGGATGCCGAACGACGCGCCGTCGCCGGGGAAGTACGCCTCGGCGGTGGAGCAGTAGTGGGCGAAGTCGGGGTTGCGCAGCCCGTCCCGGCCGAAGACGGCCAGGTCGTAGGCGGAGGACACCTGGCCGTCGGCGTCGTAGCCGTCGGGGGAGACGACATGGGTGTCCAGGGCGCCGAGCGAGCGCGCCTTGGCCTGCATCCGCTTGGCCGTGGCCTTCCAGCCGCCGCCCATGGAGGCGAGCACGTGCACGGCGTCGTTGCCGGAGCTGAGGAAGACGCCCCGCCACAGGTCGGCCACCTGGTAGGAGTGCCCCTCCTGGACGCCGACCAGGCTGCTGCCGGCGCCGATGCCGGCCAGCTCCTGGTAGCGCACGGTGTGCTCCATCCCGGCGGGCAGGGACGGCAGCAGGGTCAGGGCGAACAGGGTCTTCAGGGTGCTCGCGGGCGGCAGCTTGCGGTGCGCGTCGCTCGCGGCCAGCACCTCCCCGCTGCCGGCGTCGGACACCACCCAGGACAGCGCCGAGACGTCTGGCAGCTCGGGCGCGTCCCGGTGCGGCCGGACCTGGATGCCGGAGTGGTACAGCAGGGACGGCCCGGGCAGCGTGGCCCGGGGTCCGGGCGGGGCGGGTTCGCCGGGCCGCGGCCCGGAGGCGGCGGCGACCGGAGCCAGCGCCAGCACGCCCGCCGCGCACAGGGAGCAGGCCGATACGGCCACCCGATGAGAAAGTCCGGTAATCATATGATCAACGTACGAACGCTTCGGGCCTGGCTCGCGCGGCAAGGGCCGTTCGGCCTACGCGAGCAACCCGGAGGCCGGACCCCGGCCCCCGGGCGGCGGTGGGGTCAGCCGGCCGGCAGGGTGGGCCGGATCTGCCGCAGGAACGCGGCGTTGTCCGGGGTGGAGCGCAGCCGCTCCAGCAGGGTCTCCAGCCCGGACGGACCGCCCTCCCGGGAGCGCAGGACGCGGCGCAGGCCGTGTACGGCCGTCAACTCCTCCGGGGTGAGCAGCAGTTCCTCGCGGCGGGTGCCGGATGCGTCGAGGTCCACGGCGGGGAAGAGGCGCCGGGCGGCGGACTCCCGGTCCAGGCGCAGCTCCATGTTGCCCGTGCTCTTCAGCTCCTCGAAGTAGTAGCCGTCGGCGCGGGAGCCGGTGTCCACCAGGACGGTGGCGAGGATGGTCAGCGAGCCGCCCTCCTCGGCCTGCCGGGCGGCACCGAAGAACCGCTTGGGGCCGAGCAGGGCACCCGCGTCGACACCGCCGCTCAGGGTACGGCCCCCGGCGGCGGAGGCGTTGTTGTGCGCCCGGCACAGCCGGGTCAGCGAGTCCAGCAGGATCACGACGTCCTCGCCGGCCTCCACCAGGCGCCTGGCCCGCTCGACGACCAGCTCGGCGAGGGCGATGTGCTCCTTGGCCGCCCGGTCGAAGGTGGAGGCGTACACCTCACCGCGTACCGAGCGGCGCATCTCGGTGACCTCCTCCGGGCGCTCGTCCAGCAGCAGGACCATCAGCCGGCACTCGGGGTGGTTGCCGGCCACGGCGGCGGCCAGCTGCTGCAGCAGCACCGTCTTGCCGCTCTTCGGCGGGGCCACGACGAGTCCGCGCTGGCCCTTGCCGACCGGCGCGAAGAGGTCCGTGACGCGTCCGGCCAGTCCGGACGCGGGGTGTTCGAGGCGGATGCGCTCGTGCGGGTGGAGCGGGGTGAGGTCGCGGAAGTGACGCCGGCCGCGAAGGTCCGCCGGGTCGCGTCCGTCGACGCGCGTGACCTCGGTCAGGGCACGCTGTGCACCCCGGACCCCTTCGACGAGGTCGCCCTTGCGCAGTCCGAGGCGCCGGATCAGGGCGGCCGGGACCTGCGGATCGGCGGGTGAGGGCAGGAGGCTCGTGGCGCGCAGGTGCCCCTTCCCGTGCGCGTCGATGTCGAGGACACCGGTGACGAGCCGGGCGGCCGGGGCCTGCTGGACCACGGGAGGGTGTTCGAGTGTGGTGGTCATGGTGGGAGGTCCTTTCACGGACGGAAGAAGAGAGGGGGAAGGGGGGAGAGGCCGCGAGCGGGAGGCGTCGGCGACTGCCTCCGTGCGGCGGGAACGCCACCTCGGGTGCGGGAGAACGCTCTGGTCACGAGGTGGTGCGGAGAAGATGCCCGGGCCGGTCGGAAACCTCGGCCAAGGGGCGGATGGAGAGGACGGCGACACGGTGTCCGTACGACGGGACACGCACATGCGCTGATCGCACTATACCCGTGCGCTCGCTTCGGTCAACATGATGCCGTCCGCGTCCATTCCCTCCCTGAGCCACGCCCACCCTTCGCCCGAGCACCAGGAGAAGAACCTGTGGAGACCACTCCCGCCCGGCCCCCGCACCGTCTGGACCCCTCGGGCGGCTGCCCGCACCCCGTCAACGCGCGGCTGCTGGCGGACGGTGCCGTGGCCCCGGTGGAACTGCCCGGCGGGATCGGGGGGATGGCCGTGCTCGGGCACGAGGCGTTGAAGGAGTTCCTGCAGCATCCCGAAGTGGCCAAGGACGCACGCCACTTCACGGACCTGCGGGAGGGGCGGATCCCCGTGGGCTGGCCCCTGCTCACCTTCGCCACCGTGCAGGGCATGACCACCGCCGACGGTGAGGACCACCGGCGGCTGCGGTCCCTGGTCGGTCGCGCCTTCACCCCTCGACGAGTCGAACAACTTCGGCCCCGCGTCGAGCAGTTGACCGCGTCCCTGCTGGACGACCTGGCCCGGGCCGCGGACGCCGGAGCCGGTGTCGCCGATCTGCGGCGGCACTTCGCCCTGCCCCTGCCGATGGGGGTGATCTGCGAACTCCTCGGCGTGGACGCCCGGTTCCGTGACCGGCTGCACCAGCTCAGCAACCGGGTGGTGGCCACCGACATCGAGCCGGCCGAGGCCATCGCCGCCAACCGTGAACTCCTCGCGATCCTCGGCGAGATCGCCGCGGCGAAGGCGGCGGCGCCCGCGGACGACCTCACCAGCGCGCTCATCGCCGCCCGGGACGAGGGTGGCGACCGGCTCGGCGACCAGGAGTTGATCGGTACGCTCCTGCTGATGGTCGTCGCCGGGCACGAGACCACGCTCAACCTCATCACCAACGCCGTCCGTGCCCTGTGCGCCCACCGCGACCAGCTCGATCTGGTGCACGCGGGCGGGGCGAGCTGGGCCGACGTGGTGGAGGAGACCCTGCGCTGGGACGCCCCGGTCAGCTACTTCCCCTTCCGGTACCCGGTGCGCGACCTGGTCGTCGACGGCACGTCCATCCCCGCCGGCACCCCCGTGCTCGCCGGTTACTCCGCCGCCGGCCGCGACCCGGCCGCACACGGCCCGGACGCCGATCGCTTCGACGTCACCCGTCCCGCCCGGCCCGGCGCCGTACGCCATCTCTCGCTCGGCCACGGCGCGCACTACTGTCTCGGCGCGCCGCTCGCCCGCCTGGAGGCCGGCATCGCGCTGGAGCGGCTCTTCACCCGTTTCCCCGGCCTCGAACTCGCCGCTCCGGAAGCCGATCCGGCCCCGCACGCCGGTTTCGTCGGCAACAGCGTGCGCACCCTGCCGGTCCGGCTCGCACCCGCCGCGTCCCGCGGAGCCTGAGCCGCGTACCAGCCCCACGAACACCGTCCGGGACGGTCGCCTTCATCAGTGGCACGGGCGCCTGCCTCGTCAACGGAGCCAACCTCATGGGCGACGGCGACGACAGTGCGACCCTCGGCGTGGCGGGCCGGGGCCGTGCGCCCCGGCTCCTCGCCGTCGACCCGCCCCACGAGATTCCCCGGGCTGCGTCATGCCGGGGAACCGCACCAGACATCCCCAGACCATAACGATCCCGGACGACAAGGGACTTGACCGTCAACCGTGGACTATGTTCAGGACATGTCCACGCCACCGCAGCCCCCGCAGCCGGCCGACCAGCCTGCTCCGCCGCCCCAGCAGCCGACGCAAGCGCCGGCCGTCCCGTCGCAGCCGACGGCCTACCCCTACCCGAACCCGCAGTCCCCGCCGCCGGGCAACTTCTACGCCCAGCCCACGCTGGTCGGCGGCCCCGCCGCCCAGCCCCAGCCGGGGCAACCGGACCAGTTCGGCCGGCCGCAGCCGGTGAACCCCTACGCCCAGGCCCCTCAGTTCGGGCCCGCGGTGCCCGTGCCCCCGTCCGGTGGCGGCGGGGCCGGTAAGGCGGTGCTGTGGGCCGCGGTCGGCGCGGTCGTCGCCTCCGCCGCCTGGGCGGGCGGTGTCCTCCTCGTCGGAGGGAAGAGCGACAGCGCGGACCTGCGCGGCTACGCGGCGCCCTCCAACATGTGCTCCAGCGCCGACTACTCGTCCTTCAAGGACGAGTATCCCGAGGACGACTCCTCACCCACCAAGACCTCGCTCAAGAACGTGGCCCTGGACGAGAGTTACTGCAGCCTGGGCCTGAAGAAGACGGGCTCCTCGTACGCCGACGCGTACCTCTCCATGCAACTGGACCTGCACAAGAAGACCGACCCGGGGCCCGAGTTCACCGCCACGTGGAAGAACTACGGCGACAGCCACACGGGTTACGACGTCTCCCCGGTCAGCGGCATCGGCGACGAGGCCTACCTCGTCAGCCAGGACACCACCACCGGCTCCTCCAGCAGCGGTTCCCGCTACGCCACCCTCGCCGTCCGCGACGGCTGGGTGACGTACACGATGAGCTACAGCGCCTACTTCACCTCGTACGACCAGGACAAGAACCCGCCCGCGCTCGGTGACGTGGGCGCCTGGCTGAAGAAGGACGGCAAGGCCACACTGGGGCAGCTCAAGGACTGACCCGCACGCCCGGCCCAGCGCGCGTCGGTTGGGGGCGCGCTCACGCCGACCGTGCCTCCGCCTCCTTCACGATGTCGTCGAACCGGGCGCCCATGGCCTCGGCGAGGGCGTGCGCGCCGGACAGGGGGCGGACCATGACCATGAGCTCGTCGATCAGACCGTCCTCGTTCACGTGCAGGAAGTCGCAGCCGGTCAGCTCCCGGTCGCCCACCCGGGCCGAGAAGACCAGCGCGGAGTCGGGACCGGCGGGGGCGCCGATCTCGCGGACGTACCGGAAGTCCTCGAAGACCTGGGAGACCGCACGCAGGATCGCCGCGGTGATCGCCTTGCCCGGGTACGGCTTGAAGACGACCGGGCTGGTGAAGACGACGTCCTCGGCCAGCAGCGCCTCCACCGCATCGATGTCGCCGGCCTCGACCGCCGCACGGAACGCCTGCATCGGACTCACCTCGCATAGTCAATTAATTGAATAGGTGCGGATGAGATTAATCAACGACTGCTAACCTGTCCACATGTCGCTCAAGTACGCCGTCCTGGCCGCCCTGCTGGAGGGCGAGGCCTCGGGCTACGAGCTGTCGAAGTCGTTCGACGTCTCCCTCGCGAACTTCTGGCCCGCCACCCCGCAGCAGCTCTACCGCGAGCTGGAGCGCCTCGCGCAGGACGGACTGGTCCAGGCCCGGACGGTGCAGCAGGAGCGGCGACCGAACAAAAGGATGTTCACGCTCACCGAGGCCGGCCGGGCGGAGCTCGGCGCCTTCGCCACCGAGCCGCCGAAGCGGCCCACCGCCGTACGCGACGAGCTCCTCATCAAGATCCAGGCGATGGACGGCGGCGACGCGGAGGTCACCCGCGCGCTGGTCGAGGAGCGCAGGGGATGGGCACGCGGCAAGCTGGACCGCTACCGCCGGGTGCAGGCCCGCCTCCTCGACGGCAGGAGCGAGGACGAGTATCTGCGCACCGCGGACCGCGTCGGCCCGTACCTCACCCTCATGGCCGGGATCGGCTTCGAAGAGGAGATCCTGCGCTGGTGCGACCGGGTCCTCGCGGTCCTGGCGGAGCGGGTGGCCCTAGGCTGAGGAGATGTTCGGTCCCCAGGGTCCCAGCCTGCGCGAACTCGCGGTCCAGGCGCTGTCGTCCGTGGAGCGCGGCTACGACCTGCTCGCCCCGAAGTTCGACCGCACGCCGTTCCGGACGCCCGACGAGGTCCTGGGGTCCGTGGCGAAGGCGCTCGCCCCGCTCGGCCCGTTCGAGGACGGACTGGACCTGTGCTGCGGCACCGGCGCGGGCGTGGAGGTGCTGACCGGGCTGTGCCGGCGGAGCGTGACCGGGGTCGACTTCAGCGCCGGCATGCTGGACGTCGCCCGGCGCCGGGTGCGGCCCGCCGGCGGGCCCGAGGTCGCCTGGGTGCGCGGTGACGCCCGTGCCCTGCCGTTGCGGGCCGCCTTCGACCTCGTGGTGTCCTTCGGGGCGTTCGGTCACTTTCTCCCGCGTGAACTGCCGGGGCTGTTCGCCCAGGTGCACTCCGTCCTGCGCCCGGGCGGCCGGTTCGCGTTCCCGGTGCTCGCCCCGCCCCGTCCGACGCGGGCCGGCTTCTGGATGCTGCTCGGCTTCGACGCGGTGATGCGGGTGCGCAACGCGCTCTGGCGGCCGCCGTTCGTCATGTACTACCGGGCCTTCCGGCTCGGCCGGGTGCTCGGGGAGTTGGAGCGTGCCGGGTTCACCGTCGAGCTGCGGGCCCTGCCCGAGCTCGGACGGCGTGACGACGGCAGCCCACGGGCCCGGCTTGTGGTGGCCCGGCGCGCTCAGCCCGCGGCGGGCAGCGTGAACTCGTAGACCAGGGTGTCCCGTTCGGCGTCGACCAGCAGGTCGGTGATCTCCAGCGGCCGGGCGTACTGGTCGTGCACCTGCCGGGTCACCCGCACCGAGGAGGCGCCGTCGACCTGGGTGATGGAGTCGCGGTGGTGCAGCGACAGGCCGGCCTTGCGCATCCAGTCGTAGGCCCGCCGCAGCTGCGCGGGGGTGGCGCCGTCGGCCCGTCCCCGGTACCGGGCCAGCTCCGCGACCTCCGCCAGCGCCACCGCAGAGAACGATGTCACGGCCGTCCGCAGCGACCGGCCGTCCGGTGTGGCCGACCGGTAGCGGTGGACCAGCGTTGGCCGGTGCGGGGCCAGGTCCAGTGCCCGCGCGTGCTCCGGCGGGGGCGTTTCCCAGGTCACCGTGGCCCGGTCGACCGCGGCCGGGTCCGTCGAGCGGGCGCCCAGCGGGAAGGCCGGCGTCCCGGGGGCCTCGACCGGACGGGCGGGCAGCGTGGCATGGCTGCCCCGCCGGTCGGTGGCGACCAGACCGTTGCGCCGCAGCACCTCCAGCGCCTGCCGGACCGTCTCCCGGCTGACCTGGAAGTGCGTGGCCAAGTGCCGTTCGCCCGGGAGCCGTTCACCCGGCGGAATGGTGCCGTCGCGCAGTTCGTCGAGCAGCAGCGCCGCGATCCGCCCGTACAGGGGCAGGTCGTCGCTCGGTGCGGGTTCGTGCGGGGTGGTGCGGGCCATGCCGCGCCTCCTGTTGTGACAAGACGTAGCCGTGCGGACTCAGTGCGCGACCACAATTAGCATTGGTCTAAACCACGAGGGAAGAGCCGCCTGCCGGTTCGGCCGAAACACACCCGCGCGCCCCGGTCGTCACAGGGCGTCGTACAGGGCGCCGATGAGTGCCATCTTCCGCGGGTCGTCGGCGATGCGCGGTCCCATCCGGTTCATGACGTACCCCAGCGACACGCCGGCCTCCGGGTCGGCGAGCCCGCACGAACCGCCGAACCCGTCATGGCCGAAGGCCCGTGGGTTGGGCCCGTACGAGCCCTGCGGGCCGCTCAGCCACAGGCCGAGCCCCGCCTCGGTCTCCCCCTCGAAGCCCGCGCCCAGCACCAGATCACGGCAGCTGCCCTGGCTCTCGCGCACCCGCTCCGCCGCCTCCGGCGACAGGAACCGCCGCCCGCCGTGTGCGCCCCGTCCGGAGAAGACGCCGTACAGCGCCGCGACGGCGCGGGCCGTGCCGTGTCCGTTCGCCGCGGGGATCTCCGCCGCCCGCCACTCGGGTGTGTTCGCCGCCGCCGCACCCACCACCGGGTTCGTCAGCGCCGCCACCGCGGCGGGCGCCAACTGGCTGAAGATCGCCGCCTGTTCGCTGCCGGACGCGGCACGCGGCTGTACCAGCTCGGCCGCCCGGCCGGCCTCCTTCGCCGACAGCCCGATCGTGAAGTCGGCCCCGAGCGGCCCGATCACCTCCCGCTCCAGGAAGGCGCCCGGCCGCAACCCGGAGATCCGCCGCACGACCTCGCCCACCAGGAAGCCGTACGTCAGCGCGTGGTACCCGGACCGCGTGCCCGGCTCCCACCACGGCTCGGTCGCCGCCAGGCGGGCGGCCGTCAGCTCCCAGTCGTACAGCTCGGCCAGGGAGTGCGGCTCCCGCAGTCCGGACAGCCCGGCGCGGTGCGACAGCAGGTGCCGTACGAGCACCTTCTCCTTGCCGGCCGCCGCGAACTCCGGCCAGTACGTGGCGACGGGCGCGTCGAAGTCGAGCAGCCCCCGGTCGGCGAGCAGGTGCGCGCACAGGGCCACCGGGCCCTTCGTCGTGGACCAGACGTTGACCAGCGTGTCCCGCTCCCACGGTCGGGTGGCGGCGGCGTCCGCCCAGCCGCCCCACAGATCCACCACCGTGGTGCCGTCGACGGTCACCGCTACGGCGGCGCCCAGCTCGCCCCGCTCCCGGAAGTTCTCCTCGAACGCCTCCCGCACCGCGGTGAAACGCGTGTCGCAGTGGCCGTGGACCTGGATCTCGTGCGCGGGCATGGCACCTCCGTCGTCGCCGGACACCCGCGGCCGCGGCGCTGCGGCCCGGGTGCACCGAACGTACCGACTGGTCGGACTGGAGGGAAGTGCCCGCGCGCCCGCCCGCGGGATCAGGCGCGTGAACGTAGCCAGCGCAGCTTCTCCGCCTCGTGGAAGGGGCCGCCGCCCTCGTGGTCGTTGAAGTCGTAGACCTCGATCGCCTTGTCCTCGTGCGCCCACGCGTTGAACGCGGCGAACACGGTCGACGGCGGGCAGGTCTGGTCCTCCAGCGCAGCCGAGAACAGCGCCGGTGCCCGGCCCCGGGCCGCGAAGTGCACCCCGTCGAAGTAGGACAACGTGCGCTGCACCTCCGCCGAGCGCCCGCGGTGGGTCTTGAGGAACAGGCCCACCTCGCGGTAGGGGTGACGGTCCGTCAGGGTCGTGGCGCGCGGAAAGTCGCACAGGAACGGCACGTCCGGGACCACGGCGGCCAGGTCGGGGACCAGGCCGCCGACGGCCAGGCTGATGCCGCCGCCCTGGCTGGCGCCGACCGCCGCGGTCCGCTCCGCGTCGGTCAGCGGGTGCGAGCGGGCCGCCTCGACGGCGCGTACGGCGTCCGTGAACACCCGGCGGTAGTAGTAGTTCTCGGGTGCGTCGATGCCGCGGGTCATGAAGCCGGGGTACGCGGGCGCCGCGCCCACCGGGTCCGGTGTGCCGCCCCCGCCGCCCCAGGCGCTGCCCTGGCCCCGGGTGTCCATCACGAAGTGCGCCCGGCCGGTCGACGCCCACAGCAGGTTCTCGTGCGGCAGTCCGCGCCCGCCGCCGTAGCCGATGAACTCCACGACCAGCGCCAGGGGTTCGGTGGCGCCGGCCGGGAGTCGCAGCCAGCCCTTGACCGGGTGGCCGCCGAAGCCCGCGAACGTCACGTCGTACACCTGGACCGTGGACAGCCCGGTGTCCACGGGCTCGAAGCGGGCGTCCAGCTCGTGCTCGCGTGCCTCCTCGAGGGTCTTGTCCCAGAAGGCGTCGAAGTCCTCGGGCTCGGTGGACTCGCTGCGGTGTGCGCGGAGTTCGTCGAGAGGAAGGTCGAACAGGGCCATCAACAACCGCCTTTGTGAAGGAAACAGCGTCAGCTCACCGTACGTGGGTGATCGGAGGACGGGCCAGGCCCACGACCGCTTCGCGCCATCCTTCCGGGCGCGTTCCTTGCTGGTCACCGGCGAGTAAGCGCTTGCCCCCGGCTGCCCCGCGACGGGCGCTTTCGGCGCAGTGATCGGGTCGCCGTCAGGTCAGTGGCTGGGTCCACCTCGGTCCCGTCCGCGCCCACTCGCGCTCCCACTCGGCCAGCCGGTGGCGCAGCGCGATCCGGCGCTCGACTGCGTGCACGAGGAACACCACCGCCGCCGCACCGCCCGCCGCGCACAGCCCCACGGTCACCGCGTGCTGCAGGACCGCCGCGTCGTCCGGTGGCGGCGCCACACTGTGGCCCCGGGCGTCGAACCACACGGCGACCGTGTCACCGGTGCGGGTCCCCGCCGGCACCCGGGCCCACGCCGTGCGCGTTCCCCTGCCGGGCTCGGCCCAGCGGACCTCGGCGCGGTACGGGTGCTCCCGGTCGCCCTCCATGGCGGTCAACTGCTCGGGCCGGTCGGCGATCACCTTCGCGCGCACCTGGTGGCGCTCGGCCCGCTGAGCGGCCGCGAGGCTCCGGGCCTCGTCATGCGCGTGCAGCCCCGCGGCGACGCCGACCAGCGGCGTGACGAGGAACAGCAGGACGGCGACGACCAGCAGCGTCCAGGCTTCCACGACATCTGCACGGCGCCGCAGCGGATTGCGCCGCCAGCGCCAGCCCCGCACCCCGGTACGCATGTCCACCTCCTCGCACCGTCGGAGCCGCAGAGCCGACGGGCCCGTCCACAAGGCCCGTCACCCCCCGCCGCGCACGCACACGAGCGTCCACACCCGTCTCGTACCCCGTACGGCGCACCTCGCTCACTCCAAGAGCCGCCAGTTCAAGTCCACCTGGAGCACGGAAACCCGCCACGCGCCCCACGCCCACGGGACCACCCGACGTGCGAAGCGGATCCGGCCCGCCGGCCGGCCTGCTGCGAACAGCGCGACCGGCCGGTGTGCGACGGGGCGGATCAGCCGAAGCGTTCGATGCGGATCCGGTCCGTCGGCTGGCCCGCCGAGACCAGGAGCCGGGAGGCGTGTTCGGCGAAGGCGTTGGATCCGCAGATGTAGGCCTCCCATCCAGTGGAAGGCTGCTCGGCCAGGAGGGGCGCCACATGTGCGGCGGCCATACGTCCCACGGGAACCCCCTGTGGGGCGCTGCGGGTGAACACGGGCGTCGTCTCCGTGCCCAGCTCCGACGCGTAGATCAGCTCCTCGGGGCTGCGCGCGGACACCAGCATGCGCAGCGGCACGGTGAGGCCGCGCCTGCGGTGGTGCCGCACCATCGACATCAGCGGGACGATCCCGGAGCCCGCGCCGATCAGCAGCGCGGGCCGGTCGCCCGGCCACGCGAAGAAACCGCTCAGCGGCCCGCGCACCTCCAGCGTGTCCCCGGGGCGGGCGACGGTGTGGAACCAGCCGGAGACCTCGCCGTCCGGCACATGGTCCAGGGTCAGCTCGATGTGCCCGGAGTCGTCCGGCGCCGAGGCGATCGAGTAGTGGCGCTGGGCCACATAACCGTCCGGAGCGGTCAGCCGGAGCATCAGGTGCTGGCCCGGCAGATGCCCCGCCCAGCGCGGCACCGCCAGCCGGAAGGTGGCCGCGTGCGGCGTCTCGCGCCGGATCTCCGTCAGCGTGGCGGTCTGCCACAGGGCGGCCACCTCGCCGTTCACCGCGATGCGCCCGGGCACCGCGAACCGTGGCGCGGCCGCACCCGAGCCGGAGGCCCGGGCGACCGGCTCCGTCGCCGCCGTGCCGGTCGTCGTCACCGTCTCAGTCACCGGAGTACCGCTGCTCCTCCCAGGGGTTGCCGCGCTCGTGATAGCCGTTGCCCTCCCAGAAGCCCGGCTCGTCGTGGTCGAGGAGCGTGAGACCCGCGATCCACTTGGCGCTCTTCCAGAAGTACAGGTGCGGCACGAGGAGCCGCGCCGGGCCGCCGTGCTCGGACGGCAGTGGCTCGCCGCCGTACTCCCAGGCGATCCAGGCCTTCCCGCCGGTGAGGTCGGCGAGCGGCAGGTTGGTGGTGTAGCCCGTGTGCGAGCGTGCGACCGCATGGGTGGCGGACCCGCGGGGCCGCACCACGTCGAAGAACGCGTCCAGGGAGACACCACCGAAACGCACGCCGAACTTCGACCAGCCGGTCACGCAGTGGATGTCGCCGTCGTACGCCGACACCGGCAGGGCGTGCGCGGCGTCCCAGTCCCAGGTGTACGGCCGTGCCACCAGACCGTCGATGCGGAAGGACCAGTCGGCCGGTACGAGGTCGGGGGTGACCTCGGCGGACAGGACGGGCCAGTCCTCGCCCGCGTCGTACTGCCCGGGCGGCAACCCCGGGTTGTGGACGCGCGGGCGGCCCGTGAAGCCTCGCGTAACGTTCATGCTTCAACCGTACGTGGTCGTCGCGGGTGCTTCCGTCCCTGGTCACCGCCGGATGATTGCGGCCGGATGAACTCTTTCGGGCCAGGGGAATAGCTCCGCGGCGCTTCTCCTTTGCGCTCCATGCCGGCACCGGTACACCGGTGACAGCGCGAGAGAAGTGGGGAAGTGCATGCCCAAGGCGTATGTGTACACGCGGCACGGCGGACCGGAGGCCGAGGCGCTGATCGACCTGGACCGCCCGAGGCCGGGCCCCGGCGAGCTCCTGGTCGCGGTCCGCGCGGCGGGGGTCAACCCCGTCGACTGGAAGCTGCGCCAGGGTTTCCGGCGTCCCGGTGAGGGCGAGCCCGCCTTCCCCGTGGTCTTCGGCAGCGAAGCGGCCGGTGTCGTCGAGGAGGCCGGGCCGGGGGTCACCGGCTTCGCCGTCGGTGACGAGGTGTTCGGCGGCACCGCCGGCGGCGGATACGCCGAGTACGTCCTGCTGACCGCCGACGTGACCGCCCACAAGCCCGCCGCGGTCTCCTTCCGTGACGCCGCCACCCTTCCGGTAGCCGCTGCCACCGCCTACGACGGCGTCCGCCAGCTCGGCCTGCCCGGCGGGTCGACGCTGCTGGTGACGGGCGCCGGGGGCGGTGTCGGCAGCGCGGCCGTGCAGATCGCCCGCGCCTTCGGGCTGCGGGTCGTGGGCGTGGCGAGCGAGGGCAAGAAGGACTTCGTGGAGTCGCTGGGCGCCGTGCACGTGGCCTCCGGACCCGAACTGGCCCAGCGGGTGCGGGCCGCCGCGCCGGACGGGATCGACGGGGTGTACGACCTGGTGGGCGGCCCGGTGCTCGCCGAGGCCGCCGAACCGCTGAAGGACCGGAGCAAGCTGGTCACCGCCGGCTCGCCGCCGGCGGCCGCCGCCGCCCTCGGCGGCGCCGCGGTCCAGCGCGCCCGCACCGGAGCCGTTCTGCAGGCGGTCGCCGACCTCGTCGTACGCGGCGCCCTGAAGCCGCACGTCACCCGCGCCTTCCCGCTGGCGGAGGCCGGCCAGGCGCTGCGCGCCGTCGAGGCGGGCCACACCCTCGGCAAGATCGTGATCGAGGTGGCCGCGTGAGCCTCATAGCCGGTACGGGCGTCGGCGACCGGAATCCCGCGGACGCCCCGCACGTCCTCGACCACCCCGCCCGCGCCGCGCTGACCGGCCCGCACGCCCATTTCGCGGAGCGGCGCGGCCGGGTGCTGCGCTACCCCGTAGACGTCTCCCCGTGGCTGGCGCTGCCCGACGAACCGGAGGAGCGGGACTGGGCTGACCTGGCCGCGCTGGCCGGGCCCGGCACGGAGGTCCCGCTGCTCGGCCACCGCGGCGAGGTGCCGGAGGACTGGGAGATCACCTTCCGGGTCGACGGAGTGCAGCTCGTGGACGACGGACTCGCCGCCGCGCCGGACGCGGAGGCCGTCCGCCTCGGCCCGGCGGACGTGCCCGAGATGCTCGATCTCGTGGCCCGTACCCAACCGGGCCCCTTCCTGCCGCGGACCATCGAACTCGGCACCTACCTCGGCATCCGGCGCGACGGCGCCCTGATCGCCATGGCGGGGGAGCGGCTGCACCCGCCGGGCTGGACCGAGATCAGCGCGGTCTGCACCGACCCCGCCTTCCGCGGCGAGGGCCTCGCCACCCGGTTGATCCTCGCGGTCGCGCACGGCATCCGCGAGCGCGGCGAGACGCCGTTCCTGCACACCGGCGCCCAGAACACGGGCGCGATCCGGCTCTACGAGTCCCTGGGCTTCCGGCTGCGCCGCCGCACGGCGTTCCTCGCGGCCCGTGCCCCGCAGTTGTCGGCGGACGACCGCGCGGCCGTGCCGGTCGCCTGACCACCGGCGGGCCCCGGGCCCGCCGGTCAGCCGGACCCGGTCTCGCCGGGATCCGCGTTGTACCGCTCCAGGTAGGCCGCGAAACGCACCAGGTCCTCCTCCGGCCAGTTCGCGAGCCGCTCGCGGAAGGCGGCCCGGCGGCTGTGGGTGACCTGGGCGAGGATCTCCCGGCCCGCCTCCGTCAGGTCGAGCACCTGGACCCGGTGGTCCTCCGGGTCCAGGCGGCGCTCGATCAGCCCGGCCCGCTCCAGCGCGGCCACCTGGCGGCTGACCGTGGACTTGTCCAGCGCGTAGTGCGCCGCCAGGTCCGTCGCCCGGCAGCCGCCCTGCTCCTCCAGGTGGCCGAGCAGGGTGTACGACACCAGGGACAGCTCGGGGTGCATGCGGCCCGCCGAGGCGCGGGCCCGGCGGGCGAAGATGGTCATCTCGCGCTGGATCGTTTCCACGGCCGACTCCGCTGCGCTCACGGGAATACCTCCTCCGGCGTTCTAGTTGTATAGTACAACTTGAAGCAGTAGTTGTATAAGCCAACCTTTGGAGGTCGCCCGCGATGAGGTCACCGGCGCTACGCCATGTGCTCACGCACCTGATCACCCCGCTGCTGATGTGCTTGGGCATGGGGCTCGCGTACATGGGTGCCTTCGTCACCCCGGAGCCGCACCACCTGCCCGTCGCCGTAGTCGGCAGCGCCCCGCAGGCGAAGGTCTTCGCCCAGACGGTCAAGGACACCGCCGGGGACAAGCTCGACGTCCGCACGGTCGCCACCCGCACGGACGCCGTCGACCTGCTCAAGTCCCGCGCGGTGACCGGTGCCTACGTGCCGAGCGCCAAGGCCCCCGAGCTGCTGGTGGCGAGCGCCGCCTCCGACATGGGCGCCACGGCGGTCGAGAAGGTCTTCACGCCGGTCGCCGCCGAGGAGGGCGTGCCGCTGAAGATCACCGACGTGGCGGAGCCGGTCGCCGACGACCCCACGGGGCAGGGCCTCTTCTTCCTGCTGATCGCCCTCAGCATCGGCTCCTACGCGTCGGTCGCCGCCCTCGGTGCCGCGGGCGCCGCCCTCTCGATGCGGATACGGGCGCTGCTCGCGCTCGGAGTCTCCGCCGTGGTCAGCGGCATCGGAGCGCTGCTCGCCGGACCGGTGTTCCACCTGGCCCACCACGGCCTCGCGGGCGTGTGGGGCATGGCCTGGCTGTACTCGGCCGGCATCCTCTTCATCGGCGTCGGCCTGCACACCTTCCTCAAGCGGTGGACCACGCTCACCATGATGGTGCTGTTCGTCATGCTCAACTTCACCAGCTCCGGCGGGTTGTTCCGCCCCGAGCTGCAGAACGGCTTCTTCGGCACCCTGCACGCCTTCTGGAACGGCGCCGGCTTCGTCGAGGGAGTCCGCAGCCTCCTGTACTTCGGCGACGACGGTCTCTCGCGCAATGTGGCGACGCTGGTGGTCTGGCTGTTGGCGGGCCTGGTGGTGACCGGGATCGCGGCCCTGTACGAGCGGCCGCGGCGGGCCCGGCACGCGGCCGGCCACACCGGGACCGCGACCGGGGTGGCCGCCGTACCCGCCCCGGCACCGGCCGAGCAGCCGGCCGCGGAACGGGCCCGTGCGGAGGCCGAGGAAGCGGAACGGGCCCGTGTTGAGGCCGAGGTCGAGGAAGAGGTCGAGGAGACGGTCGGCGTCTGACCGGTGCCGGTCCCGGGACGGCGGACGCGGCCGCGCGCGAGAAGGCCGGGAGGAAGCCCGGGGCAGGCAGTGCCGGTGCGCGGCCGCAGGGCCCGACGGCCGGCACGCTGCCCCGGTCACCGGTACGGCCGGCCATGGCGTGCGCACGGTGCGCACGTCGCCGGGCGCGCGCCATGGCCGGCCGACGCAGCCGCCGACGCCGTTCCGCCGTCTCACCTCGCCGCCGACCCGATCGTCACCACCCGGGCCCATGCCGGTGGCGCGTCCGGGAAGTAGCCGGGGTCGTTCTCGTCGTACGCTCCGCCGGGCCGCGCGAACAGTCCCACCACCGTCCGGCACTCCGGCCGCGCCTCGGGCCACGGGGTCTGACCGTCGGTCAGGACCACCACCACGTCGGGCCGCGTCCGCAGCGCGCGGGTGAAACCGGTGCGCAGATCGGTCCCGCCGCCGCCCATCAGGTCGATGCCCTCCGTCCGGCACAACGGCTGCACCGTCCGCGCCGCGGCATCGCAGGACAGCACGGAGACCAGGTCCCGCCGGCCGCCCAGGGCCCGGCAGATCGCGGCCACCTCCAGCAGGGCGCTGCCCAGTTCCGCGTCACTGACCGACCCCGAGGTGTCGACGACCACGCACACCCTGGGCGGTCTGCGCCGAAGACTCGGCAGGACGACCCCCGGCAGCCCGGCCGAACGCCGCGCCGGCCGTCCGTAGCGGTAGTCCTCGCCCGCGCCCGGCGCGGAGACCGCCGAGCGGAGGGCCGAACCCAGCAACTGGCGCCACGGCTGCGGGGGATGGAACGCCTCCTCCGCCCACCGTCGCCAGCCCCGCGGAGCGCTGCCCGGAGCACCCCTGATGCCCTGCGCCACCCGGAACCGGACCGCGTCCCGCTCCTGCTCGCTCAGCCCGTGGGCGCCGTCCGGCCCCAGCTCCCACCCCCGGTCCAGCCCGTCGGCGCCGCTGCCGCAGTCCAGCCAGGCCAGGCGTTCCAGCCGCGGCCCGAGGCGGAACTGCCGCAGGTAGTCCTCCATCAGCTCGCCCGGCCGCAACCCCAACCGCTCCGGTGTCACGGCGTCTTCGGGCCGCACCAGCCCGTCCCCGTACACGTCGTCGTTGATCTCGCAGTCCGCGGCGATGTTCATCCGCAGCCGTTCGGCGGGCCCGGACAACTGCCGCTCGCGGGCGTACCGCTCACCGCGCCCGTGGTGGTCGCGGAGCAGATGCGACACCTCGTGCACCCACACCGCCGCCAGTTCCGCCAGCGGTGTGCGGTCCACGAACGCCGGAGAGACGTAGCACCGCCAGTGCCGGTCGACCCCCATCGTCGGCACCTCCCGCGACTCCACGGGCCGCAGCGCGAACAGCGCCGTCGCCAGGTACGGCCGGACGCGGGCCGCGTGCAGCCGCGCGGCGAAGAGCTTGCCGAGGTCCAGCGTGCCGGGCGCGTCCCCGGTCATCGGCGGGCACCCGCCGCACGGGCGGCGTCCTCGGCCCGCCGGGACAGCGACACCACCCCGGCGAGCCGCTCGATCGCCGCCGGTACGTCCCAGCCCTCCCGGCGCAGGGAGGCCAGCGTGGACGCCGGGACGACCACCACGTCCGGCGCCCCGGTCTCCATCGCCCGCACCAGCAACGCCCACGCGGCGTTCCAGCGGGCCCGCTCCGGCCGCTTGCGGACCGCGTCCACCACACCGTCCAACACGGCCTGCCGCAGATCTCCGCGCTCGGGCAGCTCGGCACCCGCCGGGTCGGCGAGCAGGGTCTCGGGGTCGGGCAGGTCCATCCGGTCGAGGCTCGCCAGCAGTTCGAGACCGGGGCCGTCGCCCACGGTGCCCCGGACCAGCAGCGACAGCACGTCCCGGGACGATCCGGCGGCGGTCGCGAAGGCGATCAGACGGAGCGTCGCCTCCCAGCTCCGCGGTGATGGCCAGGCGCCGCCCCGGCGGCTCTCCCCGCTCGGCAGTCGGTGCACGAGCCCCGGCCGTGCGACGAGGAACTCGCACACCGCGCGCCGGGCGAAGGCCACGGCACCGGGCAGCCGCTCGGGGTCGAGCGCGGGCAGGGTCGCCCGTGGCCAGGTCCCGCCGAGACCGCGCACGACGACGTCGTGGTCGTGGGCCCACTGCAGATGCACGAACCGGTTGGCCAGGGGCGGGCTCAGCTCCCAGCCGTCGGCTGCCGAGGAGCGCGGATTGGCGGCGGCCACGATCCGTACCGCCGGCGGCAGCCGCAGCGCGCCGATGCGCCGCTCCAGCACCAGCCGCAGCAGGGCCGCCTGCACCGCCGGGGGAGCGGTGGACAGCTCGTCCAGGAACAGCAGTCCCCGCCCGGCCCGTACGAGCCGCACCGCCCAGTCCGGCGGCGCCATCGGGACACCCTGGACCGCGGGATCGTCGCCCACGACGGGCAGGCCGGAGAAGTCGGACGGCTCGTGGACGCTCGCGATCACCGTGGTCAGCGGCAGGTCAAGGGCGGTGGCGAGCTGGGCCAGCGCGGCCGTCTTGCCGATGCCGGGTTCGCCCCAGAGCAGCACCGGGAGGTCGGCGGCCACGGCCAGGGTCAACGCCTCCAGCTGGGTGTCGGTGCGCGGTTCGGTGGTGGTGTCGCGGAGCAGGGTCAACAGGTCTTCCGCGACCGTGAGTTGGGGGGCGTCCGGCCGTTGTGCGGGCAGGATCGCGGAGGCGTACGAGGTCATGAGGCAATCACCTTGGGTGTGAAGTAAGAAGAAAGAACCGGAAGTTCAGAAGGAGAAGTCCAGAAGGAGAAGTTCAGAAGAAGGTGACGGCGCGGACTTGCCGCCGGGTGGGGCGGCGGCTTCGGCTGCCGGGACGGGCCGGGGCGGCGGAGGTTCCGCAGGGTCCGGACAGACCGGCCCGGTAGAGGCCGTAGGCGACGCGCCGCTCGGCGGCCGCCGTCAGCTCGTCCCGCAGCGGGCCCTCGCGCAGCACCGCGGCGGGCCCCAGCAGCCCCTCGACCACGGCCAGGGCGCCGTCGGTGTCGCCGTGGTCCAGCCGTTCCCGCACACCGGCGAGGCAGTCCGGCCGCCGGTGCGCCTCGTCGATGACCCGCAGACAGGGCAGCGGCGGCCCGCCGAGCGCGGCCAGCAGCTCCTCGCGCCGGATCTCGTCCGGCTCGTGGTCCAGGGGCGCCAGGACACCGTCGACCAGACCGATCCGGTGCGTGGCGCCCCGGCATTCCACCCGGCGCGCCTGTTCCACCGGATCCGTGGCGCCCGGTGCGCCGGATGCCCTGTGGCCGGGCGCCAGTGCGGCGGCGACCAGAGGATGGAGCCGGTCCGCGTCGAGCAGCCCGGCCCGCAGCAACTCCAGGTCGGGCGACACCCAGGTCGCCGCATCGGGCAGCACCGGCACGGCGGACGGGCCGCCCGGCGGAAGCTCGCCGACGGTCCGCAGCCGTGGCGCAGGATCGCCGGCCGCGAGCCGGTACGCCCGGCCACGGTCGCCGCGCGGGCCCGGGAGCCCGTCGGCCGGGCCGGTTCCGCGCCGGTGAAGGGCCGGGTCCGGGGCCGCGCCCCCGTCCGAAGTCTCCGCGAGAACCAGCCGGTGGCGGCTGCCGAGCCGCACGGCGAACGTTGCGCCGGGACGGCCCTCGGCGTCCAGAAGGATGCCCGCCTCGGCCGCCCACCGGCCGACGGCACAGCCGAGCCCGGCCGGTGCGAGCCCCGTCGGGTCGCTGTCGGGCGGCGCGGGCCCGCCGGCCCCCGACCTCTCGCGCAGCTCACCGGCCCTGCGCGCGTCCCACAGATGCCGGTGCAGGTCGAGCCGGTAGCGGCGGTGGGGGGGGATGCGGATGCCGGCCGTTGGGCGCGTCGGCCGGATCCCACAGCGCGAGGCCGATCCGCTGGCCGGCGTCGGCCCAGGCGGGCGGGGTACGGGCCACGAGGTGCAACGGGCCGGCCGGGCCTGCCCGTTCGTACCGCGCCAGCGTGAGGGTCAGGCCCGGGCGCAGCAGCCCGTCGGGCGCGATCCTCGGCATGTGCCAGCGCAGCAGGTCGGGGGCGAGATGGCGGAGGTCGGCACGGAGCCGGGTCGCGGTGTCCCGGCCGTGGGCGCGGGCGACGGAACGCAGATCGAGATCGACGTCGACCCGGGCGGCGGCGCAGGCCCCGGCCCAGTCCCCGGCCGCGCGGCGGACGGTGGCGAGCTCGATCATGGACGGTGGCACGGCGTACGTCCGTACGCGCAGCCACAAGGAAAGCCGGGAATCCCCGTGCGCGGTGGAAGTGAGCATCAGCGCTCACCTTGCGCGGACGGGACCCCCAATCTCTGGGAGGCGTGAGTCGTCATCGCGGCGAGCGTAGCCGCCCGACCGCCGCTGTGCCAGGTGTTTTCCCGCCCGCAACGGCGCACGCCCCGTGGGGTAAGGTGGCCCTCCGGTCGCGGACGTCGCGGCCCCGAATGCCGAGGAGGTGGGACCCATCACCGCTGTGTCAGCCGGGGTGCTCTCTCCTCAGGACGGCGCGGTGCACCGGGAGTGGTGACCGCGGGAGCGCCCTCGAGTCCCGCGCTCCGAAAGGCTTTCGGCCTCCATGCCCTCTCCTTCCGTTCCTTCCGCCGTCGTCTCCGCGCTGCGCGCCGCCGGGTGCGTCTTCGCCGAGGACGAGGCGGAGTTGATCCTCGCCACCGCCCGCACCGAGGCGGAACTGTCCTCGATGGTGGACCGCCGCGTCGCCGGGTTCCCGCTGGAACAGGTCCTCGGCTGGGCCCGGTTCCACGGCCTGCGGGTCGTCGTGGAACCGGGGGTGTTCGTCCCCCGCCGCCGTACCGAGTTCCTGGTCGACCAGGCGCTGGCCCAGGCCCCGCACGCGACGGTGGTCGTGGACCTGTGCTGTGGTTCCGGCGCTCTGGGCGCCGCCCTCGCCGCCGCGTTGGACGGCGCCGAGGTGCACGCCGCCGACATCGACCCGGCCGCCGTCCGGTGTGCCCGCCGCAACCTCGCCGCATACGGTGGCCGGGCCCACGAGGGCGACCTCTACGGCGCGTTGCCCGCCGCCCTGCGCGGCCGCGTCGGCATCCTCACCGCCAACGTGCCCTACGTCCCCACCGGCGAACTGCCCCTGCTGCCGGCGGAGGCCCGTGACCACGAACCGCGCGTCGCGCTGGACGGTGGAGCGGACGGCCTGGACGTGCTGCGCCGGGCGGCCGCCGGGGCGCCCGAGTGGCTGGCACCGGGCGGCTGTCTGCTGACCGAGACCAGCGAACGTCAGGCACCGGCCGCCGTACGGGCCTTCGTGGACGCTGGTCTGACGACCCGTCTGGCGGAGTCGGAGGAACTCTCCGCACACGTGGTCGTCGGCGTGCGTCCCTGACGCCGGTCCCGCCTACGACAGTTCCTGCGCGCGGGCGATGAGCAGGGCGACGTCGTCGTGGTTGTCGGGGTGGTGCAGGGTCCACAGGAGGAGGTCGCAGGTCTCCTCCAGCGGGCGGGCGGGGTCGTCGAGCAGGGACAGCAGGAAGTCCAGGCGTTCGTCCAGGGAGTGGCTGCGGGTCTCCACCAAGCCGTCGGTGTAGAAGACCAGCTCGTCGCCGGGCTCGAAGTCGACGGTGACGGTGGAGAACCCGACTCCGCCGACGCCCAGCGGCACGCCGGTGGGCAGGTCGAGCAGGACCGGCGACCGGCCCCGGCGGAGATGGGCCGGCGGCAGGTGACCGGCGTTGGCGATCCGGCACTGCCGCAGATGCGGATCGTGCACGGCGTACACACAGGTGGCGATGGAGTGGTCCAGGGCCGACGTCGTCTTGTCCAGGTGCTCCAGCAGCATCGCCGGGTCGAGATCGAGGGCGGCCAGCGTGGTGGTCGCCGTGCGCAGCCGGCCCATGGTCGCGGCGGCGCTGATCCCGCTGCCCATCACATCGCCCACCACGAGCGCGGTCTTGCCGCCCCCCAGCGGGATGACGTCGAACCAGTCGCCGCCCACCTCGCTGGTGGCCCCGGCTGGCTGATAGCGGGAGGCCACCTCCAGGCCGGTCATGTCCGGGGGGTGACCCGGCAGCAGGCTGCGCTGCAGGGTGAGGGCGGTGTTGCGGGCGTTCTGGTACCAGCGCGCGTTGTCGATCTGCACGGCCGCGCGGGCGGCCAGCTCCCGGGCGAGCAGCACGTCGTCCTCGTCGAAGGGCGCCGGATTGCGGGTGCGTTTGAGATCCAGGGCGCCGAGCACCTCGCCGCGCGCGATCAGCGGCACCGCGAGATACGAGTGCAGTCCCGCCCGGGCCAGCAGTTCGGCCGCCTCGGGGGAGCGGGCGATGCGCGGCAGGTCCTCGTCCTTCACGTGCGGCACCAGGACCGCTTCGGCCGAGCGCACGCACTCGGTGACCAGCCGGTCGGGCTCGTAGCGGGCGATCCGGCCCGGCAGATCGGCGGCGCGCACGGCGTCCGAGCCGTCGTCGGGACGCACTGCCAGGGCCCGGATCAACGCGGACTCCGACGGGCCCAGAGTGCTGGGCCGGCCCTCCACCACCGCGTCCAGCAGGTCCACGGCGGCCACGTCGGCGAGTTCCGGTACGGCGACCTCGGCCAGTTCGCAGGCGGTGCGGTCCAGTTCGAGCGTCGTACCGATCCGGGCGGAGGCGTCGGCGATGACGGCGAGCCGGCGCCGGGCGGCCTCCGCCTCCAGGGAGGCCCGGTACTGCTCGGTGATGTCGACCACCGTGACCGCCACACCGAGCACGTTGCCCATGGCGTCCTCGAGCCGGTACAGCGAGTGCGCCCAGGTGTGGTCCGTGTCCGGGTCGGCGGGGGTACGGCCGACGATCGTGTTGTCGATCACGGGGACACCGGTGTCCAGCACCCGCCGGGCGTCGTCCAGCATGGCCTCGGAGTCCAGCCGGGGGAGGACTTCGCGCAGCGTCCGTCCCAGGTGCTCGGCGGCCGGCACCCCGTTGATCCTCTCCAGGGCCGGGTTGACCGAGACGAACCGCAGCCGGGTGTCCAGCACGGCGTAGCCGATCGGCGACTGCTTCACCATCCGCTCGGACAGCGCCACGTCCTGCTCCAGCCGCCGTACGGTCGACTGGTCGGCGGCGAGTCCGAGAGCGTACACGTCACCGTGGTCGTCCAGCAGCCGCATGTTGCGGAACTCCACCACACGGGTGCTGCCGTCCTTGTGCCGGATCGGGAAGCCGCCCGCCCAGCTCTGCCCGGTGCGCATCACATCGGCGAAGAGCGTGCCGACCAGCTCGAGATGCCGCTCGTGGACCATGAGCCGGGCGGCGTACTCGCCGAGGGCCTCCTGGGCGCTGTACCCGAACAACTCCTCCGCCTGCGGGCTCCACAGCACGATCCGGCCGGTGGTGTCCAGCACCACCGACGCCACCCCGAGCACGTCGAGCAGACCGCCGGGCCGCACCGGCCCGCGCACGGGCTCGCCGCCCGCCGTCACCGGAGCCTCGGCTGGACTCATGCCACGCACCGCCTTCGCCCGTCCGCACGGCACGTCGTCCCCCGTGCCGACTCCCCTTGATCCACCGCGTTCACACCCGACTCTCCGACGCCTTCGCCGGTCACCTCCACCATCTCTCACCACAGCGGTGCACGTCCGCCGAAGCCGTCACGCCGGGGCCGGACCTGTCCCGGACATCGTGCACGCCCGTTCGGCGTACCGGGAGAGTTCACGCTCATGTTGCTGTGTTGGTCTGTACATGACCAACGTGCCACGCCAGACTGTCGGCCGATCGAGTGTCCCCACCCCCCGCCCGAGGAGTCGGCCATGCCCGCGTCCGCCCGGCAACGTTGTCACGCAGTTCTCGCCGGACTCGTCACCCTCGCCACAGCCTCCGTCGTGTCCCTCGCCGCACCCCTGCCCGCCTCCGCGGCCGACACCTGGACGGAGACCGGCTCCGACCGTGCCCGCCCGCTGGACGAGAGCCAGGGACTGACCTCCGTCGAGGTCCCCGCGAACAGCCCCAACCGGTACACCGGTATCGGCACCATCCCCCTCAGCGTCTCCAGCCGCGGCTGGAACCACGTCGGCGACCCCGACGCCTCGTACAACGGCTACTACATCGAGCCCTACCAGCAGGACTCCGGCAACTCGAAGATGTACCGCGTGCAGGCGCCCGACGGCACCTGGTCGGAGTACGTCCACACGCTGAGTCCCGGTGAGGCCCTGAACAACTCCTGGGACGCGATCTCGCCCGACGGGCAGTGGATGCTCTCGGGCGAGTGGGGCACGATGAACCGCCTGCTGGTCTTCCCGACCCCCGGCGTCAACCCGGGCACCTCGCCCTCGGCGAACCTCCCGCAGGCCTCCACGGTGAACCTGGACCACGCCGTCCGTGACGTCCAGGGCTGCGACTTCTCCGGCCCCACCACCCTGCTGTGCTCCTCCGACGACCCGGACGGCAGCCTCTTCGGCATGACCAAACCGCTGCTCCAGATCGACCTGTCGGCCCCGCCGAGTGGCTCCGGAGACGTCACCGGGCATGTCACCGCCCTGCGCCAGCTGCCGCTGCGCAGCGGCTGCTCGGGCACCTTCGAGGTGGAGGGCATCGACTACGACCGCCGCACCGGCACCCTGCGGGTGATCGTGATGTCGCCCGGCTTCTGCATCCTGACCGACAGCAAGACGTACAAGTTCTCCCGCGGCTGAGGTGTGCCGACCGGCGGGCGGTGCTTTGCTGGGGGATGGACGCGGTTCGGCGGGGTACCCCCCTCCACCGCAGCACGGCCACGAAAGGAGCGATCAATGGAACGCACGGAGCGGTCGCATCCGGAAACCGTCACGGTGGAGATCAGCGGTTCCAAGGAGGACGCCCGTCTCGTCTTCGACGCGCTGAGCTCCTGCTTCGCGTCCGACCGGGGCCCGGACGAGATTCCGCAGCAGCTCCACGAGGTCCGGCCGATGGTGTGGCTGGGCACGTACGACGTGGCGGACGCGCGTGGGCCGGGCTGCCCGCCGGTCCACCTCGACGCCTCCGTCCAGGCGGACGTCCAGGGCGGCTACTGGGCCGTGGACCGGTTCCGGCACACCCTGGACTCGATGTTCACCGTCGAGGAGACCTGCACGGCCTCCGGCGACCAGGAGAGGGACCTCCATCTGCGGCTGCAGAGCCGCTGACCCTCTCCGCACCACGGCAGCGCCCCGGCCGGCTCCGTACCGGCCGGGGCGTACTGCGTCTCGCCTGCGCCGAAGGGCCGGTCGAGGGGCCTGTTCCCGGTGACGGAGGCGAGGACGTTGCGCGGCTCGGTGCCGGTGCGTTCGCGCGCGAGTTAGGCGACCGCCGGTACAGCGGGCGCTTCGCCTCCGGGGAGCGCCCCGAGCGCGTCGTGATCGCCACGAAGGCGTCCGTGTGCAGGTCCAGGTGGTCGTCGTGGCGCGGCGTGCTCGTGACGCCGTCGTGGCCGGCCGGCAGCTGGAAGCGGTCGTCGGGCGGGACGCGGGGCGTCTCTACCGGGGCGTCCTGGACGGCCTGGCCGGGCGCGTCGAGCCGGGCGGGGTCCATGCTCGGTTGTGCAACTAGTTGCATAAAGGGGGCGGGTTCCTCTACAACAAGAGGCGACGACACCGCGCACGGAGGGCCCGATGAGCCGTTACCCGCACCTGATGACCCCGCTCGACCTGGGCTTCACCACCCTGCCCAACCGCGTGCTCATGGGCTCCATGCACGTCGGCCTGGAGGAGGCCGAGCGCGGCTTCGAGCGCATGGCGGCGTTCTACGCGGCCCGCGCCCGCGGCGGAGTGGGCCTCATCGTCACCGGCGGCATCGCGCCCAACGAGGAGGGCCGGCCGTACGAGGGCGGCGCCAAGCTCACCACCGAGGCGGAGGCCGGGCAGCACCGGGTGGTCACGGACGCCGTGCACCGCGAGGGCGGCCGGATCGCGATGCAGATCCTGCACTTCGGGCGGTACGCCTACCACCAGGACCTCGTCGCGCCGAGCCCCTTGCAGGCGCCGATCAGCCCCTTCGTGCCGCGCGAGATGACCGAGGACGACGTCGAGCGGACCATCGACGACTACGCCCGCGCCGCCCGCCTCGCCCGGCAGGCCGGCTACGACGGCGTGGAGATCATGGGCTCCGAGGGCTACCTCATCAACGAGTTCGTCGCCCGGCAGACCAACCGGCGCACCGACCGCTGGGGCGGCTCGTACGAGAACCGGATGCGTTTCCCGGTCGAGATCGTCAAGCGGGTGCGCGAGGCCGTCGGCGAGGACTTCATCGTCATCTACCGGCTCTCCATGCTGGACCTGGTCCCGGGCGGCTCCTCGCTGGAGGAGGTCGTCACCCTCGCCAAGGAGATCGAGGCCGCCGGGGCGACGATCATCAACACCGGCATCGGTTGGCACGAGGCCCGCATCCCCACCATCGCCACCTCCGTGCCGCGCGGCGCCTACACCTGGGTCACCAAGAAGCTCATGGGCGAGGTGTCCGTGCCCCTGGTGACCACCAACCGCATCAACACCCCCGAACTCGCCGAGGAGTTGCTGGCCGGCGGCTTCGCGGACATGGTCTCCATGGCCCGCCCGATGCTCGCGGACGCCGACTTCGTCGCCAAGGCCGCCGCCGGCACGCCGGAGGCCATCAACACCTGCATCGGCTGCAACCAGGCCTGTCTCGACCACACCTTCAGCGGGAAGATCACCTCCTGCCTGGTCAACCCGCGCGCCTGCCACGAGACCGAGCTGGTGCTCTCCCCGACCCGGCTGAAGAAGCGTGTCGCCGTCGTCGGCGCCGGTCCGGCGGGCCTCGCCTGCGCGGTGAGCGCCGCCGAACGCGGCCACGAGGTCACGCTCTTCGACGCCGCGAGCGAGGTCGGCGGCCAGCTCAACGTCGCCCGCAAGGTCCCCGGCAAGCAGGAGTTCGACGAGACCCTGCGCTACTTCCGCCACCAGCTCGACGCGCACGGCGTCGACGTACGCCTCGACACCTGGGTCACCGCCGAGACCGTGGCCGGCTACGACGAGGTCGTCGTCGCCACCGGCGTGACCCCCCGCACCCCGGACATCCCCGGCGTCGACCACCCCCGCGTCGTCGGCTACCTCGACGTCCTGCAGGGCGCCGCCCCCGTCGGCGACCGGGTCGCCGTCCTCGGTGCCGGAGGCATCGGCTTCGACGTCGCCGAGTACCTCACCGACGGCGGCGACAAGGCGAGCGAGGATCCGGAGACGTACTTCCGCGGCTGGGGCGTCGACATGGACTACCAGGCGCCGGGCGGCCTCGCCGCGCCCGAGCGGCCCGCCCCGCCGCGCCAGGTCCACCTGCTCCAGCGCAAGCCCACCAAGGTCGGCGCCGGCCTCGGCAAGACCACCGGCTGGATCCACCGCACCGAGCTCAAGCACCGCGGCGTGACCATGGTCCCGGGTGTGCGCTACGACCGGATCGACGACGCGGGCCTGCACATCACCGTCGGCGAGGAGAGCACGGTCCTGGAGGTCGACACGGTGGTCCTGTGCACCGGCCAGGAGCCGCGCCGCGACCTGTACGAGGAGCTGACCGCCGCCGGGCGCAGCGTCCATCTCATCGGCGGCGCGGACGTCGCGGCCGAGCTGGACGCCAAGCGGGCCATCAAGCAGGGCACGGAGCTGGCGGCGGCGCTGTAGGGCGCCCGCGGCACGTCCCTAGGATGACCCCATGTCACTCCCGCACGCGATCCTCACCGCCCTGCTGGAAAAGCCGTCGTCGGGACTGGAGCTGACCCGCCGCTTCGACAAGTCGATCGGCTACTTCTGGTCCGCGACGCACCAGCAGATCTATCGCGAGCTGGGCAGGCTGGAGACCGAGGGGCTCATCCGCACGCTGCCGTCCGAGCAGCCCGCCCGCGGCCAGAAGAAGAGCTACGAGGTCCTGCCCGCGGGCCGCGCCGAACTGGCCCGCTGGACCGCCGCCGCACAGGATCCCAAGCCCCAGCGGGACGTGCTCCTGCTGCGGCTGCGGGCCGCGGCGGTGGTCGGCAGGGCGGGCCTGGAGGCGGACCTGCGCCGCCATCTGGAGCTGCACCGGCGGCAGTTGGCCGAGTACCGGGAGATCGAGGAGCGCGACTTCCCGCCGGACCGGAACGCCCCCGAGGACCGGCTGCGCCACCTGGTGCTCCGGGCCGGCATCGACCTGGAGTCCTTCTGGACCCAGTGGCTCGGCCACGCCCTGGCGGAGTTCGCCGAACTGCCCGACGCCGACTGAGCCACCCGCGGAGCCGGTACGGCCGCTCAGAGCCGGTACGGCTTCGCGCGGCGGCGCAGGTACCAGCCCGTGGCGATGGCGCCGGTGCCCACCAGGGCCGCGCCGACGCCCAGCGTCAGCGGGCCGTAGTCCCGGGCCGCTCCGCCGAGGCCGCCCAGCACGCCCCGGGAGGGCGCCGGCGAGGCCGTCGCCCGGGAGGTCGCCGGCGAGGCGGTCGACGAGATCGTCGGCCCGGAACCGGAGGAGACGACCACCGACTGGGTGCCCGCCGTGCTGCCGCTGGAGCAGACCACGACCGCGGTGTACGTCCCCGGGCTCACTCCCGTCCAGGCCGCGGACTGACTGACCGACGTGCCCGACAGGGCCACCTGCCGGCCCTGGGAGAAGTTCGCCTGCCTGCTGGTGAGCAGGGCCGCGTCGCCCCAGCTGCCGTTGATCTCGGAGCACGCGCTGGTGACCACCGAGACGGTGGACCCGGTGGTGCTCACGGAGATGCCCGAGGCCGCGGCGGACGGCCCGGCCAGGACGGCGGGAAGAGCCGCGGCGGCCGCCAGGGTCAGACCGGAGCGGACGAGGAGTCGCGAGGTGTGCATGGGCTGACCTTTCGGCGGCACGGTCGGCGGTACGTCCCATGCGCCGCCGGGGGTCGGGAAACGTCCGTGCTGCCTGGGCAGAAGCCAACGTGGCCGCGGGGACGGCCGCACCCGGAAGGCGCCCGGTCAGGTGACGGTTTCCTTCGGCCGGCGGAGGGCGCGGCCCACGCGTGCGCCGGGAACCGTGTGGGCGGGCGCGTCCCTCGGCCGGCCGTCCGGCACCGGCATCAGGAGGCGCCCGTGGTCACCGTCCGTTCCGCCGACCAGCCGCCCCAGGTGCCGTCCGGCAGCCGCGCCCGCAGCCGCACCCGGTGCTCCTCGCCCGCGGTCCGGCCGACGTAGAAGCTGTATCTCGCCCGCCCGCGCGGGGGAGTGCCGCCCCAGACCAGCGAGGTGGCCGCGTTGCCGTCGAGCCGGATCCGGTACTCGGTGACCACCCCGTCCACACGCGGCGGGTCCCAGGACAGGTCGAGGTAGTACGCCCCGCCGGCCCGGTGGGCCGACGCCGTGAAGCCGGTGGGCGCGGTGCTCCGGCCGTCGTCGGTGCCCGGCGTGGTGAGGCGGACCGGGGCGCTCGCGGGGGAGAGGTTGTCGGCGGCGTCGCGGGCCCGCACCGTGAAGACGTAGCCGGTGCCCGGGCGCAGTCCGGTGACCACGGTCGCGGTCTGGCCCCCGCCGACGCTGTGGATCTTCGCGCCGCCCTGGTACACGTCGTACGAGACCACACCGCGGTCGTCCCGTGACGCGTCCCAGGACAGCTGGACCTCCCGGCCGCCGACGGCCCGTCCGGCGGGACGCGACGGCCGGGTCGGCGCCGAGCGGTCCGCCGCCACCACGGCCGGTGTCCGTGCCCGCACCGCACGGCTCGGCGGGCCCAGCCGGCCCTCGGTGTCCCGGGCCCGCACGGAGAAGACATACACGGTGGACGGCCTGAGCCTGGTGACGTCCACCATGTGCAGCGAACCCGGAACCTCCTCGACCTTCGTGGTGCCGCGATAGACCTCGTAGGTACGGATGCCCGGCTCGTCCGGCACCGCGTTCCACATCACGTGCACGCTGGTGGCGCTGCCGGCCTGCGCGGTGATCCCGGTCGGAGCTCCGGGCGCCCGGCCCTCGTCCCCCTCGTCGGGCCGGTCCCAGCCGCAGGACGTGACCAGCAGCAGGGCTCCGCAGACCAGGACGAGCGGCCAGGGAACGCGTCGCACGGCTCTGCCTCCCCGGGGACGGCGGCATCGGCATCACGCAAAGGTCCGGACCAATATGGCGCGGCGGGCGCGGCCGCGGCAAGGGGGCCGCCCGGGTGACCGACGGGTCCAGGCGGGTGACCGGAGGCGACCTGCGGTGGTGGCCATCCGGGGAAGTTACGTATGCTGAGGCTCTCTATGGCTGAACTACCCAAGAGGGCAGGGAAGTTCATGCCTGTGGCGCGGACACGCTGTCGTCGCCGAACCCGCGCCGGCACGGGCGGCCGGGGGATCCGGACCGGCTTCGGCCCGGTCCCCGGCCCCTGTTGTCGCTGTTCACGCGCTTGCGCGCGCGTTGTCCCTCACGGGGTGTCAGAAGCGTGCTCCATCCGGCCCCTTCGGAGCGGCCCCGACGGCCCGGGGGCGCGGACCCGCACCACAGTGTGCTCGATGTCCGCCCCGTCCCCGACGAGAGGGTCCCTCATCGTGCATGTCCCGTCGCTGACGCTGGCCGCGGCCGGCGCCGCCCTGCTCGCCCCGGCCGCGCTGCCCGTTCCGGCAGCCGCCGACCTGCCCCGGGAACGGCCCGTGGCCCGCGGCGAGGGCGCCGTGGCCGCCACCGACCTGCTGGCCGGGCTGGGCGAGTGCCACCAGATCTCCCGCGGCCGGTACCGCACCGACGCCGGCCGACGCGCGACGGTGCCCGTGTGCGGCACGCGCAGCGTGGTCTACTGGAACGCCGACATGGACATCGACTGCGACGGGCAGTCCACCAGGCGCTGCAACCGCCGCACCGACCCGCAGTTCGCCGCCATGACCGCCTTCCAGCAGTCCAACGGCCGCCACCTGAACGCCGCGGCCCTGCCCTACATCGTGGTCCCGGCCGCGAGCCACGTCTGGAACCCCCGCAAGTACGGCGTACGGGGCGGCTCCGTGGCCGCCGTCGTCTACCGGGGCCGCGTGCAGTACGCCGTGGTCGGCGACACCGGCGCGCGCGACGTCATCGGCGAGGCCTCCTGGGCGACCGCCCGGGGCCTCGGCATCCGGACCGACCCGCGTCGCGGCGGGGCACCCTCCGGTGTCACCTACATCGTCTTCAAGAACTCCAGTGTGGACCCCATCGAGAACCACGGGGCCGCGGTCGCCGCGGGACAGCGGCTGGCCAGGCTGTTCGCCGCGACCAGGTGACCAGCCGCGCCCCGCGGCCCTGTCACACCTTGCGGTAGCCGTACGCCTCCGCCGCCGCGGCCTCCACCGCGTCCAGGTCGGCACCCGCGGCGGCGGTGACCACCGCGGCCACCGTCCCCTCGACGAACGGCGCGTCCACCAGCCGCGTACCGTCCGGCAGTTCGTCGCCCTCGGCGATCAGTGCCTTCACCGTCAGTACCGCACTGCCGAGGTCGGTGAGCACCGCGACCCCGGCGCCGCGGTCCACGGAGGCCGCGGCGGCGGCGATCAACTCGGCGCTGGTGCCGAGCCCGCCGCCCTCGGTGCCGCCCGCCGGGGCCACCGGCACGGCCGGGGCCCCGCCCGCCAGGCCCTTGGCCAGCTCGGCGACCGATGCGGCCACCGCCGCGCTGTGCGACACCAGCACGATCCCGACCAGCTTCTCGTCGCTCACCGTCAGTCCTCCGCCGCCGCTGCCGCTTCTTCCAGTGCGGCGATCAGCAGCGCCGAGGAGGTCGCACCGGGATCCTGGTGGCCGATGCTGCGCTCGCCGAGATAACTCGCCCGGCCCTTGCGGGCCTGCAGCGGGGTGGTGGCCACCGCACCCTCCTCGGCGGCGGCCCGCGCAGCGGCGAAACCGTCGCCCAGCGCGTCCACGGCCGGCACCAGGGCGTCGATCATGGTCTTGTCTCCGGGGGCCGCCCCGCCCAGCGCCATCACCCCGTCCACGCCCGCGCGCAGCGCCTCGGCCAGCTGGCCCTCGCCGACCTCGGCGGCGTCGGCCAGCGCCTTGCCGGTGCGGCGCAGCAGAGTGCCGTACAGCGGCCCCGACGCGCCGCCCACCGTGGAGATGAGCTGCCGCCCGGCGAGGACCAGGATCGCGCCCGGGGTGTCCGGTGCCTCCTTCTCCAGGGCGGTCGTCACGGCCGTGAAGCCGCGCTGCAGATTGCTGCCGTGGTCGGCGTCCCCGATGGCCGAGTCGAGGGCGGTGAGCCGCTCCGCCTCGCGGTCGACGGACGCGGCGGCCGCCGCCATCCAGCGGCGGAAGAAGTCGGCGTCGAGCACTGGATCTCCTTGCGTGGTAGGGGTGATGACCGGCCTGCTACGGGTGGTGGTCGCCTCGTCCGCCGTATCACATCCCCCAGCGCAGCGCGGGGGTCTTCACCGGCGCGTCCCACAGCCGCAGCAACTCCTCGTCGACCTGGCAGAGCGTCACCGAGGCACCCGCCATGTCCAGCGAGGTGACGTAGTTGCCGACGAGCGTGCGGGCCACGGCCACTCCACGCTCCTGCAGCACCCGCTGCACCTCGGCGTTGAAGCCGAACAGCTCCAGCAACGGGGTGGCGCCCATGCCGTTGACCAGCACCAGCACGGGGCTGCGCGGCGGCAGGTCCTCCAGGATCGCGTTCACCGCGAAGTCGGCGATCTCCCCGGACGTCATCATCGGCCGCCGCTCCCGGCCCGGCTCGCCGTGGATGCCGATGCCCAACTCCAGCTCGCCGTCCGGTAGATCGAAGGTGGGGCTGCCCTTGGCCGGGGTCGTACAGGCGCTGAGGGCCACACCGAAGCTGCGGGAGTTCTCGTTCACCTGGCGGCCGATGGACTCCACCCGCTCCAGCGGCTGCCCCTCGGCCGCCGCCGCGCCCGCGATCTTCTCCACGAACAGGGTCGCGCCGGTGCCGCGCCGACCGGCGGTGTAGAGGCTGTCGGTGACGGCCACGTCGTCGTTGACGAGCACCTTGGCGACCTGGATGCCCTCGTCCTCGGCCAGTTCGGTCGCCATGTCGAAGTTGAGCACGTCGCCGGTGTAGTTCTTCACGACGAACAGCACCCCGGCCCCGCTGTCCACGGCCGCCGCGGCACGCGCCATCTGGTCCGGCACCGGCGAGGTGAACACCTCTCCCGGGCACGCGGCGGAGAGCATGCCCGGGCCGACGAACCCGCCGTGCAGCGGCTCGTGCCCCGACCCGCCGCCGGAGACCAGCGCGACCTGCCCGGCCACCGGAGCGTCCCGGCGGACGATCACCCGGTTCTCCACGTCCACGGTCAGGTCGGGATACGCGGCCGCCATGCCCCGCAGCGCGTCCGCCACGACGGTCTCCGGCACGTTGATCAACATCCTCATGGGAACCTCCTGGTGAGGCTAGCGGATGGGCCTCTGGCAAGTATCTTTGCTGGTCAGTATGGGTACGGTCGATTCTTGATCTTGGCGGTCCACGGCGGCGGAAGCGGGTTCCGGCGGTCCTGACGCCGACTCGGTGCTGACTCTTCCGATGGGGCGTCAGGCGGTCCTCGGTGATCGGTGGCGCTGCGGTCGTAACCCTGCTGTCGGCAGTATCGACCTTGCGGCAGTGAAGGTCACGTGGAGTGGAGCAGACGCCTGCGAATGCCCTCGGGTGTCGTCGGCCGGTCGCACTCGGTGTCGGCCCCACTGGCGACAGCAGGCAGTACGGGCAGCGGACGGGTCGTGCACCGCGTCCGGTGCTCGTCAATCCAGCTTCGACACCTGATAGTGGGCGATGAGCCACTGATCGGCGACACGCCTGAGGACCACGCTGAGGGTGACCTCGAGGGTCGGCCGGTCGGTGAAGGAGAAGTCGACGCCCAGGTAGCCGAGCAGGACGTCCTCGGCCAACTGCCGTGTTTCCAGTACCCGATAGTCCGCCGCCAGCCCGAGGGGCTGGGAATCGTAGTACTCGGCGACCCCCTGAGGGCCGACGGCATAGGGATGAAGCCCCTGGAAGACGGCGTCCTCGGTGAAGTACGAGGCGACTTCCTGCGGCTCGTGTGCGTCGACCGCAGCCTTCCATCGGTCCATGACGCCTCGCAGAATCGCTTCCCGCGTTGCTGTGCCGGTCATCGGGGTTCTCCTCTCATGAAGGGCGCCCTGGCGGCGCCCGGTCGTCGGCGTTCCTCGCTGCATGCCCGGGTCGTTGGGGTGCGGCTGCAGGGCGGTGACCACCGCGGTCATCCAGGGCCACAGGGGCAGTGTCCCGAGGACCCTCTCGCGCAGGTCCGCCTCGTCGTCGGCGCGCCACACACCAATGCTGCGGAGCTCACCCACCGGGCGCCACAGCCGGACCAGGTGGCCCGCGGAGGCGAGCTCCTTCGCACGGACAGCCTCGGCAGCGCGACGTCGATCGACCTCGGCGGGATCGGTGCCCTCGGGCACGGTCGTGGTGAGCTGGACCAGGAACTCCTTCATGGTCCCTTCCTCTCTCGGTTCGACAAGTGAGTGGTTCCCGATGGGGACAGGGTCGGCCGGTCGTCGACCAGCGGCGCGGCGCGGCGGTGCCGGCCCGCTGCAGCCGAGCGGTGAGGCGGAGCCACCCGTCATCTTCGTCGCGGCGCCGCGCCGGACGGCGGACAGGCCTCCCAGCGAAGGGGAGGAGTCGCTGGGGATACGAGGAGCACGCGGTGTCCACGGTGACCGCCGGACCGCGTAGCCCCAGGGTGTAGGCGATCCGCCCGGAGGCGACACT
>NZ_JBEZMO010000034.1:0-89126 GCF_040652655.1 Streptomyces sp. NPDC048191 | reverse complement strand
CCTGCGGTCAGTACGAGCGACAGCGGACGGCACTTGAGGTCAGCGGCGAGATGAATCTTGCTCGTCAGACCACCACGAGATCTGCCGAGCAGGGCGTGGTTCAAGCGAAGCCTGCGCCGTCGCCGGATACGCCGTCGCTCTTCCTGCTCGGGGCCGTCCCTGCCGTCCTGTCCGTTCCGTTCTGGCGGGCCGCCCCTTTTTGCCGTGCCCGCTCCTGCTCGGCGGCGGCTTCCTCAAGGGCCTCCATGACGTCCTTGCCGATGTGCATCCCGGCCGCGTCGTGGTGGGCACGGGCAGTGGTGCAGTCCACGCTGACCATGGATAAGTCCGTCTGTCCCCGGCGGGCGGCCTCGGCGATCATGCCTTCCAGAAGAGCGGAGAAGACCCCGGCGTCCCGTCAGACGCGAAGCGCCCGTAGACGGTCGCCCACGGTCCGAACTCGGAGGGCGTCTCTCGCCACTGGGCGCTGGACCGGAACCGCCAGATCACCCCCTCGAACTGCTCCCGCAGCCGCGCGGGGTACGGACCGTACTCGCCTATCGGCAGGTACGGCTCGATGAACTCCCACTGCTCGTCAGTGAGTTTCCCACGCGTCACACCCAGCGTCCTACCAGATCCCGCCCCGCACGGGACCCGGATCGGCAAGATTGATCACGACCTCACACAGGCCCTAGCTCAGGCTGAACCGGGGTGAAGTCGAAATCCCCACGGCCCCACCCGGCGGAGAACCGGACTCCGCGCCTAGGGTGATCGGGCCGCCCGGGGCGAGTAGGGCGTCGACGTCCCGGCGCGCGGCGGTCGGCAGCGGTGTGGTCCGCGCGACGAGCCGAAGGTGGCCCGTGTTGTCGTAGCGGCCGATCAGCAGCGTCCCCGATGCCCGCACCGTGCCGGTGATCCCGCCCATCAGTCCTCCGCTGTCTCTCGGGTGCGCACCTTGATCCAGCCGCGGTTGCCGGGCCGGTACGGCTGGGCGAGGCCTTTCACGACGACGCCCTCGATCCCGGCGGTGCCCCGGGTGGCGTCGAGCCAGTCTTCGCCGACAGCCCGGTCGGTCGTGGCCGGGCAGAGAGTGAACGGAGCGACGAGGACGCCGTCCGCGACGAGGACGCCGTCCGCGAAGAGGCCGGCCCTCGAGGATCGCGCGACGTTCGCGGTACGGCAGCCCATCAGCTCGGCGTCAGCCTTCAGGATGTCGAACACAACCAGACGGGCTGGCCGGTCGGCGGCCGCTTTCGCTGCTGCTCGGCCGCGGCGCCGGGATCGCGCCTGCAGCGCCCCGAAGTGGAGTCGGCCGTCATGGACGACGACGAGCTCGCCGTCGAGGACCAGAGGGCGGTCGAGGGCGAGCGCGGCGGCGGCCAGGTCGGGGAAGGCTGGGGTGAGATCGGCGCCGTTGCGGGACTGCAGGTAGGCGTGGCCGGGCCGTGCGAAGAGCAGGGCCAGTATCCATCCGACGTCTGCTCGATCGCGAGGCCGCCCGACAGTGCCCCGTCGGGCGGAAGCAGACCAGGCCTCGGCGAGCTTCGGCACGATCGGCGGTGTGAGGACCACAGCCCACATGTACGCGCTGACCAGCGAGAGCGCACGCGGACGGCCCCCGACTCGCGACCGGCGCGCCCATCGCCGACGCTGGGGTCATGACAGTGCAGGTCGTCATCTACCCACCCGCCGAGGACGGGGGCCGCCGAGTCCGCGTCGGTGCTCGGTTTGTGGGGATGGCGTACTCGCTGCTCGACGTGGCCGAGTTCCTGGAAGAGGCCGGCGTGGAGGGCGTCGAGCCGGAGGACATGGCGACCGCGGACTCGGTGGAGTGGCGCGGCGGCGGACCGAAAGGCTGGAAGCACTGACGCGGGAGCCCGGCCCCGGGCTCACCTTCACCGGGGCCGGTGGCGCGCGCCACTCGTTGGTTGGTCAGCCGGTGCAACCGGGAACGGACCCAGGCGGTGCGCAGTTGTTCGGAGTGTTGGCGAACACCTGTGATCGGGTCAGCTGAACGACAGTGTCAGGGCTCTTGTAAATTCCGCCGCCATCAGTGCCTGCGTGGTTGTGATCCACAGCGGACCCACTCACGACCAGTGTGGAGGTGAAGTTGACGAGAATGCCGCCGCCGAGTCCGGTAGCGGTGTTGAAGCTTACGCGCGAGCCGTTCAGCCTGGTCGTGCCGCCGTCGGCTTGGATGCCACCGGACTGCGCAGACGTATTGCCGCTAACCGTAGAAGTAGTCAGCGTTACCGTTCCATCGGCCGTGTCGAAGCCGCCAGCCTCGATGTGCGCGGTATTCCGGCTCACCACGGAGAGAGTCATTGTTGAAGTACCTCCCCCGTGGTAGATGCCGCCGCCGACGTCTGCAACATTGCCGGTCACCGTCGAGCGAGTCAGCGTCATCGTGCCAGAGGTGAGGATGCCGCCACCGATGCTGCCGCCGACGGGGTTGCTCGCCGTGTTACCGCTTACGGTGGAATCGCTCACCGTCAGCCTGGCGTCGGCGTTGTAGATGCCGCCGCCGCCGTTGACTCCTCCCACGTTTGTGGCGCTGTTGTTTGTGACCGTGCAGTGTGCCAGCGTCAGCGAGCCGTTGTTGGTGATGCCACCACCATTGATGTTGTTGCCGTGAGTGATGGTCAGATTAGAAAGCTGTGTCTGGACTCCCTGGTTAACAGTGACGACGGTGCCTGCGTGGTTCCCGTCGAGTGTGGCGTGGAGTCCAGCCAGGTTCAGATTCTTGGTGATGGTGAAGTTGCCGGTGCAGGTCCCGCTGACCAGCAGCGTCGAGCCCGGGGGTGCGTTGTCGATAACGTTCTGGAGGTTCTGGGCCGGGCACTGAACTCGGATCACCTGAGCCGCCTGGGCTGTGACTGCGCCGATCAGGCCTGCCGCTGCAGTCATTGCGGCGACCGTGGCTGCGGCCAGAGCGCGTCGGTTCCGCGCCGGTAGGTCTGTACGCAGAGACATCGTGCTCCTCGTGCACTCGTCAGGCCCGGTTCGGCCCGCCCATCGCGCAACGTAGATAGGAAGATCAACCCGGCCGGGCGCCACACCGACCGTGTCCTCCGGACAGCCTGAGCCAACGACCGGGATAGGCGAGGCCGTGCCCACTGGCGCGCCGGTCAATCGACGGAGCGGGCCAAACCACACGGAGACACACGACCGCCCCGTCTCGATCGTGGAGGCGGGGCCGAAGGCGAAGGCCGCCGACGGCATCGAGCGGTGGCGATCACGGTCTGAGTGCCATGCCGGCACCGTTACGGGATTTGGCACTGAGATGCTGCGCTGGTAGCGCGCTTAGCTGCGTCCGCCACGGCCTTCATCACTTCGCTGTCGTGGCGCCGCAAGACGATGATCGCAGCCATCGAGACTCTTGGCGACTCGGCACCGCATCAGTGGGCACCGGGATGCCGCCGAATGACGTAGGCGGACGTCGCGCGAGGGCGCGCTGTGGAAGAACTCAGGCGCCGCTGTCGATCCGGCCACGTCCCGTTCGACATTCTGATGTAGGACGCCTCGCCATACGAGGAGGCGACAGGATCTGATGAGGGAACACATGGATCAGCTGCTGCGCGTGCAGAACTTCACCATCTCGAGCGACGGCGTCGCCGCCGGCGAGGACCAGAGTCTGGAGCGGCCCTTCGGCCATAACATCGATCCGGGAAGGCTGTTCGCATGGGCCGGCGCCACGGCCAGCTGGCCCATCCGCACCGCGCCCGGGGGAAGCCGGGGCCTCGACGACTACTTCGTCCGGGACTTCAGCCACAACATCGGTGCCGAGATCATGGGCCGCAACAAGTTCGGACCCCAGCGCGGCCCGTGGCGCGACCACGAGTGGCGCGGCTGGTGGGGTGACGAGCCGCCCTTCCACACGCCGGTGTTCGTCCTGACCCACCACAAGCGTCCCTCGTTCACGCTCTCCGACACCACGTTCCATTTCGTGGACGGCGACCCCGCCACCGTTCTCGCGCAGGCGCGGGAGGCCGCGCAGGGCAAGGACGTCCGGCTCGGCGGCGGCGTGACCACCATCCGGGAGTTCCTCGACGCCGACCTCGTCGACACCATGCATGTGGCCGTCTCACCGGTGAAGCTCGGATCCGGGCTACGCCTGTGGGACTCCCCCGAACAGCTGCTGGACCGGTTCCACATGGAGGTCGTGCCCAGCCCGAGCGGCGTCACCCACCACCTGTTCTGGCACAAATGACAAGAGAGACCATGCGGGAACCTCGGCACGGCCGACGCGAGCGTTCCGGTAGATGAACGTGTCGTTCCGGGCCGAGCTATCTGCCCACGTGGATGTGCTCGGCTCACAGCCGGGGCTGGTCGCGCACCGGTCCCGTACCGAGCCGACGATGCCCGTCACTCGGACTCGGCGGGTCACCCGGCCGCTGCTGCGGGTCTGTATCACTGGAAGCCTGAAATGGGCGCTTGCTGCGACAATGACGGCCTCAGAGGTCCTAACAAAGGCGTTGGACGTGGCGGTGAGATGAGGCAGGTGGCGAGGCCGAGGAAAGCTTCGTGGATGTCGTCTCGTCGTTCCCGGCGGATCCGCAGGCGATGGAAGCCGCGCAGCCAGGAGATGGTTCGCTCGACGACCCAGCGGAAGGTACCCAGACCGGTGCCGTGTTGTCGGCCGCGCTCGGCGACGATGGGACAGATGCCCCGTTGCCAGAGCAGTCGCCAGTACGTGTCGTGGTCATAGCCGCGGTCGGCGAACAGCATGTCGGGCCGTCGTCTGGGCCGGCCGACGAGGCCACCTACGGCTTGGACCCTGTCCAACAGGGGCAGCAGCTGGGTCACGTCGTTGCGGTTGCCGCCGGTCAGCGACACGGCGAGCGGGATGCCCTGCCCGTCGGTGAGGATGTGGTGCTTGCTGCCCGGCCGTGCGCGGACGACCGGGCTGGGACCGCTTTTGGGCCCGCCGGGCCGCCCGCACGTGGGAGGAATCGATCACCGCCCGCGACCAGTCCAGCTTCTTCGCCGAGCGCAGCTTCTTCAGCAGCACCAGGTGCAGTTCGTCCCACACACCGGCCTCGTTCCAGGCGGCCAGGCGCCGCCAGCAGGTCATGCCCGAGCCGAAGCCCAGCTCCTGCGGTAGGTACTCCCACTGGATCCCGGTGTGCAGCACGAACAGGATCCCGCACAGCGCTTGCCGGTCCGGCACCCGTGGCCGGCCCGCCGCCAGTTCCGGCCCCGGCTCTGGTAACAACGGCTCGACCAGCGACCACAGTTCATCCGACACGACCCACGCCCGCGACTGACGCTTTCCCACGACCAGACCAACGAGCAGTCCGTCGATAGTCACAAGCCAGAACTCGGTGGAGTCGTAGCGAAGTGCCACGGACGGCATCGAGCATCGCACGGTAGCAGTACCCCTGCGGGCGGCCTCCCGGACCGCGCAGCCAGCCCAGCGCCGGCAGCAGCGGTCGAATCGCCGCCCACTCGGTATCCGTCGAGTCCGACGGATAAGGACGCTGCCGCTGAGGCCAGTCAGCCGCGTTGCCGTACACGTGCGCGAGGCAATCATCCGATGGAGCAGCCGAGTCGGACCGCCCAGCCACCGACACCGAAGACTGCAGCACAGGGGCCTCCTTGTACTCTACGGACTCGACACCCACGAGCAGTTCAGGAGGCCCCGTCTCCATGCTCTCCCGACCAGGATCACCCCACTGGGAACCACGTTCGCCTTCCACCGCTCAGGGATCCGATGGACCGGCGCGGCCTGACCGACCTGTTCTGGTTCGACGTCAACCCGTACGGCACCTTCCGCCTCGACATGGACAAGCGGCTCGACCTGGCTCCCCTGGGTGTTCCCCGCGCAGGTACGCCGGCGGCGGCCTTCCGCGCTTGTGCGAGCCGGGGCAGCTCGCACAAGCTGCCCCGAGTGATTCCACCATCATCTTCGCGACGGTAGAGGCTGCGGCGGCCCGGATCGCGCCGGTGGCACCGTCGAGGTCAGCTGCCGACGGGGTACCGGCTGGTGATCGCCACGCGGTTGAAAGCGTTCATCACGGTTGCCAGCCAGGCGATTGCCGAGACCTGGTCTGCGGTGAGTACGGCCGCGGCGGCGTTGAAGTCCTCGTCGCTGACGTGTCCGTCCGGCACGCGTGTGATCGCCTCGGTCAGGCGGAGGGCGGCGCGGTCGGTCTCGGAGAAGTAGCCGGTCTCTGCCCACGCGGGCAGCACGGCGATCCGGTCGGGGTTTTCGCCCTTCTTGAGGGCGTCACGGGTGTGCATGCGCAGGCAGAACGAGCAGCCGTTGATCTGGGAGGTGCGGATCCTCAGCAGCTCGACCAGGAGCGGGTCGAGGCCCGCTGCGGCGGTGGCCTCTTCCACCTGTGACGACAGGGCGATGAGAGTCTTGTAGGCGGCCGGGTGCTGCTTGCCGATGTTGACGCGCTGGGGCTCGGTCATGATTCCTTCGATTCGTTCGGGTGGCCTGCGCCGCGCACTTGGCGTGTGTGGGGGTGGCCGGTCGGGTGTGTTTGGCAGGGGCCGAGTGGTGGGCGGGGCGGTGCCGCCCGCTGCGTGCCCCGGGCTATGACGCCGGGTCGTCGACCTTGAGCCTTTCTCCGGTGTTGGAGACGAAGACGACCAGGAGCCTGGCCCGTTCGGTCGGGCTGGTGTTCTCGGTGAGGAGGTGGTGGGCACCCGGCGGCTCGACCCAGTTGTCGCCCTGGTGGTAGGTGTGCACGGGCTTGCCCTCGAGCTGGCTGCGCACGGTGCCTTCGAGGACGTAGGCGTAGACGAACGCCTGGCCGTGCCGGTGCGGCATCGCGCGTGCGTTGGGCGGGAAGTCGACGATCGCTGAGGTGAACGTCTTGCCCTTCACGTTCGGAAGGGTCTGCTGGAGCAGTGGCTTGAGGGTTTCGGTGGGGTGTGTCGATGCCATGGCCGCAGGCGACACCACGGCTGCGGTCGTGCCCTTGGCGTGGGTGGGCTGGTGGGAGGTCGAGCAGGCCGTGGCTGCGGTCAGCGTGGCGACAGCCAGGATGCCGGCGGCGATTCGTGTTCCGATCACGATGGATCTCCTGATTCAGTCTTCCGTGACGCCGATGATCGTCTTGCCTGAGGTGCGCTTGCCGGGGGCGAAGGCGGAGGGTGCTTCGGCGAGTGGCCGCACAACGCCGACGAATGGCTTGAGCCGACCGTCCCTCAGCCGCGTGGCGAGGTCGGCGAGCCGAGCGCGGTCAGGTTCGACGACGAAGAAGATTGCCCGCCCGTCCTTGGGCTGGACCTTGGGCGGCATGACGATGGTGACGAGCGTGCCACCGGGGCGGATCAGGGCGGCCGAGCGGTCGAGGATGTCGCCGCCGATCACATCGAACACGACGTCGACGTCGCCGGCGTCCTCCAGCTTGTCGTTCTGCAGGTCGATGAAGGTGTCGACGCCGAGTGCGAGTGCCTTGTCCCGGCCGGAGGCCCGGCCGGTGCCGATGACGCGGGCGCCGGCCTCGCGGGCGAGCTGTACCGCGATCGAGCCGACGCCGCCCGCGGCACCGTGGATCAGGACGGTCTGGCCTGTGGTGAGGTGGCCGTGGTCGAACAGGCCCTGCCAGGCGGTCAGCCCGGAGATCGGCAGCGCGGCGGCCACGGTGTGGTCGATGTCCGCCGGCAGCGGGGCGAGGTTGCGGGCTTCCACCGCGGTGTACTCGGCGAGCGTGCCGTTACGGGTCCAGTCGGCCAGGCCGAACACCCGCTGTCCGATGCTCAGGCCGGTGGTGCCGTACCCCAGTTCTACGACGACACCGGACAGCTCGTGCCCGGGCACGCTCGGCGTGCGGTCGCGGCCGGCGCGATCGGTCCACGTGGCGGGCCAGTCCAGCTCGCCGGGGGTGAAGCCGGCGGCGTGCACCCGCACGATGACGTCGTTCTCGGCCGCATGGGGGTAGGGCATGTCCGTCAGGGACATCCCGGCAAGGCCGGCGTCACGGTCTCGCACAGTGATGGCTTGCATACAGGTCCTTACTGCGGAGGGGCGACCCGAGCGCACAGCGCTCGCGCGCAGGGCTCATAGCGGCTGCAGGTGGATGTATGCCGTGCCGCATGATCGATCTCACCTGCTCCGGCGTCTTCCTTGGTCACCCGTTGTGCGTTCTCGACAGGGAGACGAGGTGGCCCCTACGTGTGTGACAGCTCAGACGCGCACGAGTTTGTCGGGATTGAGGACCCTGCGATACGCGGTGATCAGGCCGTCTGTGATCTGGACCGTGTCGACGGAGTAGACCCGGCCTTCCCGGTGGAACACGAGGGCGAGCTCGCCGCCGACCTCGGCGAAGTCGATGCGGTCCGGGTGCCACTGGCGTCCCGTCCGCACCATGACCTCGGCGACGCGCTCGCCGCCGTGGATGAGCTTGCGTGCCGCCAAGACCTTGCCGCCGCCGTCGGTGACGTAGACGGCGTCTGGGTGGAGGAGCCTGACCAGGCCGACCAGGTCCCCGGCCTCGTAGGCGGCGCGGAAGACGGTGAGGATGCGTTCGCGCTCCGCCTTCGACGCTTGCGGCGTGGACTGCTTCGCCTTGGCCACCCGCCGTCGTGCCCGCGAGGCGAGCTGCCGGGCAGCCGGCACGGAGACGTCCAGTACTTCGGCGATCCGGCCGAAGTCAAGACCGAAGACATCGTGCAGGACGAAGGCCACCCGCTCAGGCGGGCTCAGCTCTTCCATGATCAGGAGCATCGCCGAACTGACGGACTCGTCGACGAGCACGGGCTGCGACGCGTCCGGCCCTGTCAGCAGCGGCTCCGGCAGCCACGGCCCGACATAGGTCTCCCGGCGGAAGCGGGCGCTCTTGAGAATGTCGTACGACCGTCGCGCGGCCACCGTCACCAGCCAGGCCCGCAGATCATCGATGTCCTGCAGATCCGCTCCGGCCGCCCGCAGCCACACGTCCTGGGTGACATCCTCGGCATCAGCCACAGTCCCCAGCAGCCGGTAGGCCACACCGAAGACCGCGGGCCGGTGCCTCTCCCATTCGGCTCCGAGCGGGTCGTCCTGCTCAGACCCTCCGGGCCCGTGCCCGTCACCCATACAGATCGCAACCTTCCCGAGCTTGCGGATGCAGCGTAGCTATTTCGATCTCAGGATCTTCGAAGACAGTTCCGCAGAGGCGAGCCGACCCGCTCCGACACGACAGCCACAGGTCCTGATCAAGCTGCTTTGAGGATGGTGTCGGCATAGGGCGTGCGGCGCGCTCAGCAGCGGGACCGTTCGCTGCGAGGTCCACTTTCCCAGCCCGTGCGTACCGGATCGCCGGTGGGCCTGTGAGCACGTGATCGTCCGGCGCACAGGGCCGCACCCAAGGACAGCGCCACGACGAAGCCGGCGTACAGACAGCCCGTGGTCTCCAGCCCCCATGAGGGCGCCGCGAGCCCGGCCGCGAGGGCCGGAAGACTCAACGCCGCATAGCTGATCACGTAGACGGCCGAGAAGACCTCCGACCGCGACTTCACGGTGGTGACCGCGCTGATGGCGCGGAGGTTGCCGTTGAACGTCAGGCCGACGCCCAGCCCCGCGACGACCGATCCGCCCACGTATACGGCCGGCGAAGCGACTGCGATGGCCACCGCCAGCCCGGACGCACCCAAAGTCAGGAGAACCGCCCCAGCAAGGTGGCGAGCCGAGCCGCATGCCGAACGGACCACAACCCGCCCACGCTGTTGGCCACAAACAGCGCCGCGATGCTGAGCCCGCCCGCAGCGCCGGACCGCACATGCAGGACATTGCTCACCAGGGACGGAGTGAGCGCGAGGAACAGACCCGTGACGGACCATCCCGCGACGAGGGCGGGAACGGAGGCGAAGAACTCCGGCCGGGCTTCCCGAGGAACCCGGACTCTGGGTCGCAACGACGTCAGTCCCACCGCTCGCGGGACGAGTGTCTCAGGGATCGTGAGGACGACCGCGGCCGGAACGACGAAGGTCAGCGTCAGGACAGGAAAGACATAGGCATCGGGGCGTGAGGTCGACTGAACCAGCAGCCCCACCCCTCCGGCACCGGTGGCCATGCCGATACTCGTGCCCACCGCCGTCGTCGTGGGCCCCAGATGCGGACATCTCTTGGGTGAGAGCTCGACCAGTCCGGCGGCAAGAGCGCCCGTGGCCGTCCCCGTGGCGATGCCCTGCACCACCCGGCGATCAGGAGGGAGACGACGCCGTCGGCCGTCCAGAAGATCGCCGTGCTGGTCGCCGCCACCAGAAGGGCGGCGACCAGCACCGGGCGGCGACCCAGCTGGTCGCTCAGCGATCCGAGCATCAGCAGGGCGCCGAGCAGACCCACGACATACACGGCGAAGATCACTGTCAGCATCGTGACCGACAGGCCCCAACGCTCCCGGTACAGCGGGTAGAGCGGTGACGGTGCGCTTGCCGTGGCCATCATCACCACATTGGCGCAGGCCAGCACGGCGAAGGCCGCACCTCGCCCGAGACGACGCCCGTCGCGAGGGCCACTCATACGTTTCATCACGCTGCCTTTTATGGCGTCTTGATCAGCTCGGCCAGGGAGCGCCCATGACGCGCTCGACCATGGTTGTGCGCTGGAAGCCGGGAATGAAATGCTCCAGCACATCCGAATTCACGGTTCCGTACGTGGTCTCCGGGCGGTGCTTGAGTCCTTCGACGAAGGCCTGCAAAAACTCGTTCTTGAAGTCACCCCGCGGATGGACGGCGGTGATCTCGTCCACCTGGCTGCGATCCAGTTCATCCAGGCCCAGGCCGAGCACGTCGGTCAGAACCCCCAGATTCGTGATGGCGATCTCCGGGTCCATGCGCCCGGGAATCCCCGGGGTCGTGTGCAGCGCGATCGCCGTCCACACCACCTCGGCGGCCGTGGCCGGGAAACCGCGGTCGAGCATGAACTTGCGTGCGTGGTCGGCTCCATCGACCTCGAAGCGCTGCTCCGCGTCGGAAAACGGCGTCAAGAGGCCGGTGTCGTGAAACATGGCGGACAGGTAGAGAAGCTCCGGGTCGGGCTCCAGGCCGAGCCGGTGAGCATGCATGGCGCCGAAGACGAAAACGCGCCGGGAGTGGTGGTAGATGAGGGGGCTGGTCATCTCCTGCATGAGGCGGGTGGCCTCGGCGACCGCCACCGTTTCAGGAATCTCTACCCCCGCGATGATCTCGCTCATAACCCCTGCTCCTTGCGATATCGGTGTGTTACGAATGGACGGTGCGTCCGTCTTCCACACTGCCAACCGCCCGGCGTCCGGCGCTCCCTCGGTCCGGCCATGAGTCACCCGAATCCGGACAAGCGGGCAGCGGGGTTGTGGGCTCCGCCACGCATCGGGTTGCGATCCTCGTCTACGACGGAGTCAAACTCCTGGACGTCGTCGGCCCCGCGGAGGTATTCGGGGAAGCGAACCGGCTCGGTGCCGACTACAAGATCGTGCTGGTGTCGCCGACCGGTGCCGATGTCACCTCGTCCATCGGGATCCGGATCGCGGTCGACGCCGCCGCCACGGAGCCTTCTCCCGACACCTTCCTGGTGGCCGGCGCAGACCGCTACCCGCGCACGCCAGTTCCCCGTGATCTGATCGAGGCCACGCGAACGCTGGCGGGCCGGGCCGGCCGGGTCGCGTCCATCTGCACCGGAGCATTCATCCTCGGCGCCGCCGGCCTCCTGGACGGCAAGCGCGCGACCACGCACTGGAAGGTCGCGCACGAGCTCGCCGCCCGCTGCCGGGCCAGCCGCGTCGAACCCGACGCGATCTACGTCCGTGACGGCACCACCTACACCTCGGCGGGCGTGACCGCCGGCATCGACCTGGCACTGGCACTCGTCGAAGAGGATCACGGTCCTGATCTGACCCGCGACGTCGCCCGCGCCCTGGTGGTCTATTTGCAGCGCTCGGGCGGCCAGTCACAGTTCTCCGCGCCACTGCAAGGACCGCCGCCTCGGTCTCCGGCCGTTCGCAAAATCACCGACTTGATCACGGCGAATCCTGGGGGAAACCACTCACTCGGCGAACTCGCCAAGCACCTCAATGTGAGCCCTCGGCATCTCACGCGGCTCTTCAAGGACGAGCTGTCCACTACGCCGGCCCGGTACGTGGAGATGATCCGGTTCGACATGGCCAAAGCTCTACTCGACCAAGGGCATACCGCAACGCAGACGGCATCCCTTGCCGGATTTCCGAATTACGAGAGCATGCGCAGAGTTTTCGTGCGGGAATTGTCGCTCAGCCCCGCCGCCTATCAGCGACGCTTCAGCACAGCACGCCGAGCCAACGCGAAGGAACGGTAAGGCGAAGTTGCTGCACGGACACCGATGCGTCACAGGCGGTTGCGCTGCCCGGGTGCGATTTACTCGCGTCGGTGTCGGCGGCGCGCTTTGACCGATCGCGCCCTATGCCTTGACCGATGCGGCCGATCTGGCGGCCTGCTCGATCTTCGCGCAGTAGGCGTCGCGGGCTTCCTCATCGATCTGCATCTCGTATTCGGGCCGCATCCCGGTTCGGCCATCGACGCCTTCGCGCAGGATGTCGGCGTGCCCGGCATGCCGGTTGGTCTCGCCGAGGACGTGGACCAACATGGCGAACAGGTTCGTGTTGGGATAAGACTCCGGCCACCACGGCACGTGGCCGGGGGCGTCGAGGGGAAGCTCATTGATCGTCGCGTCTGAGTGTTCCCACGTGCGCCGGTAGGACTCGACAATCTGATCGCGGGTCTCGTCCGCGGTCGCCCACAGATCGCTGCCGTCATGGTCCTGCCACCGAGGCAGCGGTTCCGGGGAAGGGCGGTCGAAGACCTCGCCGAAGTACCTGGCCTCGACGCTGGCCATGTGTTTGACCAGGCCGAGGAGGTTGGTCCCGGTCGCTGTCAGTGGTCGGCGGGCGTCGTATTCTGACAAGCCGTCGAGCTTTTAGAGCAGCGCCTTGCGGTCCCGCCGCAGTCTCCCGTGCAGGCTGTCCTTGGCGAATTCATCGATCATGCGGCATGAGCCTGCCATGGACTACTCGCGGCCTCAAGATCCCGTACGTGGACGCAACGACGGAAAAGCCGAAGCCTGGCCATGGCCACTGTCCTGAGCTGCCGCAAGAAGCTCGCGAAACTTGCCACATGAGACAACCTCTAAAATTGGCCCGTCTGGCGCTCCGCTAGGCACACCGCCGTCGTGGCCCAGTAGCGTGCCGGGCACCGCTGGGCCACCCCTCACGTGCGGGAGCGAGTTTTAGTGTCGTCGGACGCCTCCGGCGGACGGGTAACGGCCATGAGGGCGGCATCGTAGGTCCGGGGCAGTTGGACAGGATGCTGACCGAGGCACGGCGGGTGACGCCGTGGCTGGCTGAGGGCGCAAGCGTGCCGCGGCAGCAGGTGATCCGCGACTTCGCCACGTCCCCGCGCCAAGGCGCTGAAGGACATCAAGGACCGGTTGCCGATGGCCTGTCCGGCCGGGATGCCCCGCTGGAAGAAGAAACGGCAGGCGCGGCCCAGTCTGAACTACACGAAGCGCGGTTTTAGCCTCAGGGACAGCCGCCTGCACCTTGCGGGCCAGATCGTGCTGAGCGTGGTGTGGTCGCGGGGCCTTCCGGCCGACCCCTCCAGCGTACGCGTGTACCAGGACACGCTCGGACATTGGTACGCGTCCTTCGTCGTCCCCGCGCAGAGCGAAAACCGCTCGCCCCGACGGGGCGCGTGCTCGGGGTGGACGGGGGTGTGAAGCAGACCGCCACCACCACCGACGACGCCACGATCTCCCGCATGCCGAGCCCGGCAAGCGGGCCACGCAGCGGCTGGCCCTCAGGCGCCCGAAGGGACAGCCCGCATCCGCCGGCTACCGGAAGGCGCAGGCACAGGCCGCGAAGCTGAACGAGAAAGGGGCCGGCAGCGTCAGGACACCGCCCGTAAGTGGGCCAAGTCCGTGATGCGCGGCCATGACGGGGTGGCGGTGGAGGAGTTTAGGCCGAAGTTCCTCGCGAAGACCACCATGGCCCACAAGGCGGCCGATGCCGCCATCGCCGCCACCAAGCGCGCCCTGATCGAGATGGGCCGCATGCACGCACGGGACGTCCGTCTCGTGCACCCCGCGCACACCACGATGGACTGTGCTCAGTGCGGAGCGAGAACCAAGCACGCACTACCTCTGGCGATGAGAACCTATGCCTGCACCGCGTGCGAAGCGGTGTCCCCAGCGACTCCGCCCGCGTGATGCTGGTCCGGGCAGGTTGGAACCCGGACGGTACCGAGGGCGTAAGACCACCCGAGCCGCCGGCTCCCGTGGCGGCCTGAGCCGTAAAACCCCACTCAGCCCTGGAGGGTGACCAGTCCCCTCCCTTCAGGGAGGGGAGCCTTCAATGCCGCTCCACGCCTACTTCGCGATGGCCACCCTTCTGGAGCGGCGCAGCACGTCGGAGCTTGTACGGCTCCGCGGCGACCTGTCCGCCGGTGGCAAGGTAGTACCCGGCGCCCATACGGATCGGGTCGATGTCCTCCAGTGGCACAAAGGCGTCGATCTCGATCGCCTTCGCCGTCGGCAGCGGGAGGTTGCTCAGTTCCTCATCCGTGATCGGGATGACCCTGTCCGTGGTCAGCTCGTATCCCGTGCCGATCTCGGACTGGTCGACCTCGCGATTCTCCAGCTCACACAGCTTGCAGTAGCGGACACGCCCCATGTCGGCCAGGTGGTACTGATGGAAGTGGATATTGTGACCTTCGGTCGCGCTCTGTACGGCCCGCCCCGCACCGCACCCTGAAAAGGTGACCGAGCCACCACAGGTCGTCGTCTACGCCGTACGGGACGCCGTCGCTCCGCACCCGGGCGCCGGGGGGACTGAGCCGGCAGGATCCTGACGGGTTCGCACGGGCCGACCCCGATAAAATGGGCGAGTCGGGATCATCCGTCTCGCAGCAGGGCGCGGAGCCGGCCACCCCACTCAACGCCGGGGTGGCCGACCGATCTGGAAGGGCGCCATCATGGCCAAGCAGATCACCTATCGCAGAGTTTACGAGGAGACCGCGCCGCAGGACGGCAAGCGCGTGCTGGTCGACCGGGTCTGGCCCCGCGGCATGCGCAAGGAGGACGCGCATCTGGACGAGTGGCTGCGTGACGTCGCGCCCTCCAGCGAACTGCGCAAGTGGTACGGCCACGAGCCCAGCCGCTTCACCGAATTCCGACGCCGCTATCTGGCGGAGCTGCGCGACGCCGGGCACCGCGAGGCGGCTGAACATCTGCGTGACCTTGCGTCGCACGACGGACTCATGCTGCTGACCGCCACCAAGGACGTGGACCACAGCCAGGCCGCTGTTCTCGCCGAGTGGCTGACCAAAAGCCGGTGATCGGAAGTGAGGCGCCAGCGGGGTGGCGGTCACCCGTCCCACGGGAAGTCGCACTTCCCAGGCCGCGATCGGGTAGGGGCCGGCCGTCTCCTCCGCACCGTGCCAGGCATCTTGCGCCGTCCGTGGATGTGAAGAGGGATGGCAATGCGAACGAACATCATCCGGCACGAGAGCATGATGGTCAGCTACGACGTGGTCAACGACTGGACCGTTGTCGAGGTCGACGGTGAGGTGGACGCCCACACAGCCCCCATGATCCGCGAAGCGGTGATTAAGCTCGTCGATGAGGGACACCGCCACTGCGTCCTGGACCTGGGCTTTGTCACCTTCATGGACTCGATGGGGCTGGCCGTGATCGTCGCGATCACCAAACGCATCCGTGAACACGAAGGCTCACTGCGCATCGCATCCGTCTCCAGCCGGATGCTGAGGATCTTCGACCTGAGCGGCATGCGCGAGAGCTACGAGATCTACCCCTCGACAGCGGAAGCCACGCAATCAGCTCCCTCGCCCGGCAGCCTCGCGCACTGGCCCCATCGCTCGAGCTGAGGAACGCTGCCGCTTCGCCGACTTTTCGAACGACTCTCCGCCCGGCAGTGGCCCGTCGTCTTCAACGCCACGGTCACGTGTCCGGCTGCCTCTTCCGGCTGCCATCGCTCATCCGGCACGCCTTCACCTCCTGGCACGTCGGTGGTCGGTGCAAGCCGTCCGTCTTCGGCGCATCGCCACGCTACGCCGAGGCCCGTGCACGGGACCGTGCCTCACGGGGAGTGCAGCGTCCATGAGGGCACCGGCTGCACCGGCTGCACAATCTGCTCGCCCCCGGCACCGAGGGCGGCGTCACCCGCCACCCGCCCGACGGAGAGCAGACCACGGTCTTCGACGCCGCCATGCTCTACGCCGACGAGCGCGTTCCGCTGCTGGTGATCGCCGACAAGGAGTACGGCTCAGGCTCCTCGCGCGACTGGGCCGCCAAGGGCACCGCCCTGCTGGGCGTCAAGGCTGTACTCACCGAATCCTACGAACGTATTCACCGCTCCAACCTCATCGACCTGGGCGTCCTGCCCGTGCAATTCGCCCCGGGAGACAGCCGCGAATCCCTCGGCCTGACCGGCAAGGAAACCTACACCATTCGCCGCTGCCACGGATGGTGCGCCATGGTCCTTCCTCCTGGCACCGAACGAGACGCCATCATCACGTCGCCCCGCGATGTCACACTACGCGCTCACCTGGCAGGAAGCAGGCCGCAGTGGTGTGCCGCCTGCTCGCCAGCGGCAGGTCGAGTTGCTGGCCACCATTCCCGGGATGAGCACGCACACAGCCGAGGTGATCCTCGCCGAGATCGGTGCGGACATAAGCCGCTTCCCCTCGGCCGGTCACCTCGCCTCGTGGGCGGGAGTGTGTCCGGGCAACTACGAGTCCGCGGGCAAGAGCCCGGCGGGCTGCACCCGGCCGGCGATCCGTGACTCAAGGGCGTGCTGAGGCCAGGCCGCGATCTCCGCCTGCCGCACCAAGGACACCTACCTTGCCTCCCGCTACCGACGCCTGGTCGGCCGCGGCCGCCGACGGGCACCGGTCGCTCTGCAACACTCCATCTCATCTCGATCTGGCACATGTTCACCCGCGACATCGAATACAGCGACCTCGGCGGCGACTACTTCCTCGAAGGCACCGGCAAGACCCACGCGACCCGTCGCCTCGTCAGCCAGCTCAAGGACCGTCTATGGACGTCATCGGTTGTGGTCGGCCGACGGCACCTGGAAGGTGGGCAGCGGCGGGCTGGCGGAACAGGTCGCTGCGGCCATGGGCGTGGACCACGATACGGCCGTCAACCAGATCAGACGCCGGCGGATTCGACACCGACTGCTGCACCCGCCCTGAGAAGATCGCCGACCTCGTCCTGATGCTCGCCAGCGACCGCGCAGGCAACATAAGGGCGCCGACTTCACCATCGACGGCAGCCTGATCAAGAGCCTCTGACAACCACACGCCCACCACTCGGGCCATCCCCACTCTGAGCAGCACCGCTGACGAAGCTTAGTCGGCGCCAGGCTCCTCGTAGGGGATGCGGCTCAAATGGAGGACCTCGCCCAGAGTGCCCCATTCATCGCCGCCGAGCTTGGTGAGCGGGCGCAGCAGTTCGCTGTGGGGACGGTCATCGACGAGGTATTCCTCGTGTGCCGCGGCACGGACCACCCGTCCGAAGACCAGGGTGGAGTTGCCCATGCGGAGGGTGGTGTGTGAACGGCACTCCAGAACCACATGGGAGGAGGCCACTCTGGGCGGCCGCACACATGTGCTGGCCTCCCGCTCGATACCGGCAGTATCGAATTCGCTGACCGACCGAGGGAAGTCGATGGCGGTCGCGTTGATCAGCTCCAGCAGCGGTTCAGACGAGAAGTTGACGACGAACTCCCCGGTGTCCTCGACGTTGCGCAAGGAATCCTTACGGCCGATGGAGGTGAACTGAACAATCGGCGGGTCGGTGCTGGCGATGCTGAAAAAGGAGTGGGGTGCGAGGTTTTCCGTGCTCCCATCGGCAGTGATCGTCGAGACCCACGCGATCGGCCGTGGAACGACGACCGACGTCAGGAACCTGTAGAAGGCCGTCCTGCTCATCGCCTCAGGGTCGAATTCGACGCGCATGCGCACCAGTATCGACCCCACGCGCTTTGGGCGTTTGTCGGCTGCGAACGCGTGTCGCGCCGCGAAGGCCAGACCCGCGCTTTCCGCGTCGAGCCGCTGCGTCGTCGTCCGCGAAGTGCGCCTGCGCGCTCCGCTAGCCCGATCCAGGCCATCACCGCGCCGGTCGGCAGCGCGGGGCACATGCTCGCCGCGCGGAGTGCTGAAGGATGCGGTCATGCTGCGCTCCGGCCGTTGTAGTGGGCGGCGATCTCAGCGAAGACGGCCCGCTCGGCGCCGGTGAGGGGCGGTCCGTAGCGTGCGATCGACGGGTGGCTGCAGTCGAGGCCGTGAACGGCGCCGTCGGACTACAGCCAGAAAGAGCAGCACGGCAGCGACGGCGGGCCAGCCGGCTCGGCGCGGCGTGCGCGGGCCCGGCGGGCAAGGCCGGCCTACTCGCGGCGGGCGCGGTGCGGACGATGGTTGGCGTATGCCCAGAGGATCACAGCGAGGCTGGCGGGGCCAACCGCGGCATACCAGCCACCGCGGACTGCGCTGTAGTAGGTGTCCACGTACAAGCGAACGTGGCCCTGGCATGATATCCGTGAAGCGTGGGTGTGCCACCGTGCGCCAGTGACGCTCGGTCACGGGTAGCGGCGTCGGAATCGGGCTATGAGGACGACGCGCTGGCAAGTAGCGGAACCCCGGCACGGCCAGCCATGATCCACTTCTGAAGCTTCAGATCCGTGATCCGGCCTTCATTGACACCGGAGTTGAACGGGGTGGTGAGGCCCTGCACGACGGCGTACTGGTCCTGGAGTCTGCGAGTTGTTCGAGCCAGTGCGGCAGCGGGTCGGCGTCACGGGTGGCGAGCATGACCGCGAACTGCCGTACCAGGTCGTGGTACGGGCGAGTTCCGGGCAGTGCGCGAACGGCTGCCGGAGTGCTTCGGCTGCGTGCAGACTGCGCCGGGCGGACTCGACGGTGATCCAGCGAGCGACCTGGCGGGGTGAGAGTGGTCGCTCGCGCCGATCGGCAGACCGCGTCGCAGCGGCGCGATAACCAACTTGACCCGCTGGTAGTGGCCGCCGTAGCCCTTGGCGACGATTTCCTGGTGCAGCACCATCGCAGTGTGCTCGCCCTCCTCCCAGCGTCGCCGCAGATAGCCCAGGTACGCATCAACCCTCGTAGGCCGGCGCGGCGGGATGCGCCGGACGCACTCCTGCCACGTAGCGGCCCGAGCGTAAGGAGTGCCGACGCCCTGCTGCCCACGGCTGCGTCTGCCTCCGGTGGCGGCCCGATCCTCCGGCTGCCCGCGCCCGCCGGCCCGTACACCGTAGGCATGGAGACGGTCCATCTGACGGACCCGGCCCGGACCGACCCGTGGGTGGGCGGCGTGCGGGAGTTGATGCTGACCGTCCTGTACCCGGCCCGATCGGTACGCGGCTTCTCCCCGGCCCCGTAGCTCACCCCGGCCGAGGCCCGGGAGTTCGCCGGCCTCGCGCCCCACGTTCATCCGGGACTTCCGGAGCCGGGAACGGTGGACTGGAGGGCGGTCCTCACCCACGGGTACGTAGGGGCGCCGCCGCTGCCCGGGCGACGGCCGGTGCTGGTGTACTCACCCGGCGGCGGTGACTCCCGCACGCTCGGCACAACCCTCGCCGAGGACCTGGCGAGCCACGGCCGAGTGGTCGTCCTCGTCGACCACCCCGGTGACGCTTCTCAGGTGGACTGCCGACCAGGGTGCGAACGACCGTCCTGATCGGACCGCCAACCCCGACGACCTTCCACACAATGGAAGACACCCGGATCGCCTTCCCGAACGAGCAGGCCGCCTTAAAGTGCGTCTACATGCCCATCACGTCGCTCGACCCCACCGGCAAGGGCCAGGCCCGCTGGACCATGCGCTGGAAGACCGCACTGAATGCTTTCGACATCACCTTCGACGGCCGCCTGTCGGCAGCCCGCCAGTAACCCCAACTAGCCAGTTACACCGCTTGTTTGACAGACCCTTGACCGGCCGCAGAGCCTGGGAGCAGTGGCTGTGCGGCTGACGACCACCAACGATGCGGCATGAGTCATCGGCGTTCGCCTCTGACTGGTCGGGCTGTTCTGGTCCAACGTCACCCGTACGGCACCGTCCGCCTCGGCATGGACAAGCGGCTTGACCTGAGCACGGCTTCCGCCTTGCCCAGCCCCCGTACCCGGGTGAACGCCACCGTCCGATCGGGCGCGGTGACATGATCCGACGCGCAGGGCCGGGGCGGCGCCGGCCTGTGTGGCCGGCGGCCGTCAGGGGCGGGCCGTCGTGAAGGCGGCAGCACCTTCCCGGTCGAGCCAGGTGGCGAAGTCCATCAGGCCCGGGTGTTCCTTGCGCAGCGCGTCGATGTCGGCGTGCCAGCCGCCGTGATTGACGAAGTCGTAGCCGGCCACGGCGTCGGAGCCGCGACCGGCCAGCGCCTCGCGCGGGATGGGCCGGTAGGTGATGGGCTGCCGCAGCGCCCGCTCCATGGCGCGGACGATCTGCAGCATGGTCAGCTCGTCGCCGGCCAGTTCGATGGTCCGGCCGGTGTAAGCGGCTGGACGGGTGAAGGCCAGCGTGGCGAACGCGCCGATGTCGGTGGCCGCGACGATCTGGAGCGGCACGCTCGGCAGGACGACGTCGGTCAGGACGCTATCGCGCAGGCCCATCTGTGGGTGGACCTGGTTCTCCATGAATCGGACCGGTCGCAGCGCGGTCAGGGGCAGGCCCAGGTCAAGGGCGTACTGCTCCAGGGTGTGCTTGGTCTGCCAGCGCGCGATGCCGTGCGAGGCGTCGGCCGCGCCGACGGAGGCGTACACAAAGCTGCGGACGCCGGCCGCGGCGGCGGCATCGGCCACGTTGCGGCCGTAGCGGAGTTCGTCGTCGATGGTGAAACCAGGCGGTGTGCCGGGGTAGCCGAGGGTGGGCTGGACGCTGAAGACGCCGTCGACCCCGCGGGCGGCCGCGTCGAGCGAGTTGCGGTTGCCCATGTCGCCGCGGACCAGTTCGGCGCCGGCGGTGGCGAGCGCCTGCGCGGCGGGGGCGCGGGGGTCGCGGACGAGGGCGCGGACACGCTGTCCGGCGGCGAGCAGACCGCGGGCTGTGGCGCCTCCCTGGGTGCCAGTGGCGCCGGTCACGAGAACGGTGATCATGTTTCCCTCCGGTAGCGGTGTCGAGAACGAGGCCGGGTGGTGGGCTGGTGGCCCACGGCGATGAAGACCGCGAAAGCGAGCTGGACGACGTTGAGCGCGACGAACTTGTACTGGCCGAGGCGGCCGTGGGTGACCATCGCGCCGATCATCAGGGCGATCCAGCAGGCGGGCGGTCACTGAGACCATGACCGGTGCGATGCCGAGCGCCTTGGGCAGGACCAGGTCGGCCGTGGCAAGGAGTTCGAGGGCTCCCAGGGCTCTGCTGGCGCTGGCACCGAATCCGGCGGTCCATTCGGCGCCGTGGATGGTGGCGAGCTTCGCCGTCGGGATGAGGGATTTCGTGAGGCCCCCGGTGAGTGCGACCAGGGCGAGCAGGCCAGCGGCGATCCAGATGCGAGGTTCATGGCTCTCCTTGGATGCGGTCGTTGATGCCGGCCCGGGGTGGGTGCTCCCGGGCCGGGCTGGTGGTGGGCGTGAGGGAAGTCAATTGGCCATGTCGGCGAACTGGCCGGGCTGGTAGGAGCCCCCGGGGTTGCGCACGATCACGTTGAGCCGGTTGTTGGCGTTGATCACGGCGATCAGGGAGACCAGCGTGGCGATCTGGTCGTCGTCGTAGTGTTCGCGCAGGCGTGTGCAGGTGTCGTCCGACAGGGGCTGGCGGGTGTCGGCAATGCGGGTGCCTCCCTCGGTGAGTGCCAGTGCCGCGCGTTCGGCGCCGGTGGACACCGTGGACTCGTGCCAGGCGCGACCAGGTTGAGTCGGACGACGGTCTCGCCGGCGACGGTGGCGTCCTTGGTGTGGTAGGCGACGCAGAAGCCGCAGCCGTCTGGCTGGCGCGCAGCATCACCAGGTTCTGGGTGGCCTGGGCAGCGGCGAGTCGACGATCGCCAGGGCGACGTTGCAGATGCGCTTGGCGATCTTGGCGCCAAGGGGGTTGGCCAGCAGGTTGGGGGTTCCATGATGTGGGTCCTTACTCATGGGCCTGGGTATCGCGCCGGTCCTTCGCGCGACGGATATCGGATCGCGTATTGCGGGGGTCGGCCGCCGACTAGCCGAGGCGGCCAGGCTCGTAGCCGCCGCCGGGCTTCCGGACCATGACGCTCATGCGGTTCGTCGCGTTGATCAGGGCGACGAGCATCACCAGATCGGACAGTTGGTCCTCGTCGTAGTGTTTGACGGCGTCCGCCCAGGCGTCGTCGCTGACGCCGCCGGCGGCGTAGGCGATGTCAGTGCCCTGCTCCGCGAGCTCCAAGGCGGCGCGCTCGGCGTCGGTGAAGACCGTGCAGTCGCGCCAGGCGGCGACCAGGTTGAGTCGGGTGGCGCTTTCCCCGGCGGCCGCGGCGTTTTTGGTCCACACGTCGGTGGCGTAGCCGTCGCCGTTGATCTGGCTGGCCCGCAGCAGTACCAGCTTCTGGGTCGCTGCGGGCAGGGCCGACTCCTGAAGGATCGTCTTGCTCGCCGCGCCGAACTGGGTAGCAGCTTTGGCTGCGGTCGCGTCCGGCTTGCCGAACAGGCTCAAGCGAGCGGTCATGATGTGTACTCCTTGCATGTTGTCGTGGCGCAATCGACCAGGAGATGCCGGCGGCCCAAGCGACGTGACAGCGCAGCCGCGTGACCCATGTCACTGTCGGCGGGTGTCACGCGACCTGCGGGGCCGGCATCTCGTGTGCGGCAATAGGAAGATCCGGAACGGATGGAGCCGGTGATGAGCGAGCGCAGTGACCGAACCATGGACGGCGACGAGCCGCAGTTGAAAGGCGGGCCTGCCGATCAGGCCACCGAGTCCTTCATCGCCCACCGGAACCTGTTGTTCACCGTCGCCTACGAGATGCTCGGCTCAGCCTCCGACGCCGAGGACGTCCTGCAGGAGACCTGGATGCGGTGGGTGAAGGTCGACCAGGACGCCGTGCAAGACCCGCGCGCGTATCTTGTCCGCGTCACCACCCGCCAGGCGCTGATGCGGCTGCGTTCGCTTCGCCGGCGCAAGGAGTCCTACGTCGGTCCCTGGCTGCCCGAGCCGCTGTTGACCGCGCCGGACGTGGCCGAGGATGTGGAGTTGGCCGAGGGCGTGTCGATGGCGATGCTGCTGGTGATGGAGACGCTGACGCCGACCGAGCGCGCGGTGTTCGTGCTGCGGGAGGTGTTCGCTCTGGACTACGACGAGATCGCCGAGGCCGTGGACAAGAACACGGTCACTGTCCGGCAGATCGCGCACCGGGCCCGGCACCATGTCGCGGCTCGGCGACCACGTGCTGCCGTGTCCCAGGCCCAGAACCGCGCGGCACTGCTGGCCTTCCAACGAGCGGTCGAAACAGGTGACCTGCAGAGCCTGCTCGATCAGCTCGCCCCGGATGTCGTGTTCCTGAGCGACGGCGGCGGAGTCGTCCAGGCCGCGCTGGCGCCGATCGCGGGGGCCGATCCGGTCGCTGCCTTGTTGACGGCGGGGCTGGGCAGGATCGCGGGCACCGCGTCGGTGGAGTCGGCACAGATCAACGGCCACCCGGCACTGATCATGCGGATCGGCGGGCAGGTCGAGGGCGTCCTGGCGGTGCGGACCGAGGGCGGCCTTATCACCGGGCTGTATTTCGTGCGCAATCCGGAGAAGCTGTCGCGCCTGGAGCGGGAGACCGCGCTGCACCGCTGAACTCACACCTCAAGCGGTGGGGAGGCCCGCTGCCCGAAGTACGCCCTGGGGAAAATCAGGCATTTGATGATCGATGTGATCATTGCCGGCGCCGGACCAAGCGGCGTGAGGCTGGCCGCCGGGGCGCGGGGCCTGCATCGCCCGGCGCCTGGCGCCGAACTGTCCCAGCTCGATCCGAAGGGCGACACCGGTTGTCGATCTCGTCCTGCGACCAGCCGATAAGGCGACCAGATCTACAGGGCCGACCGAACTGCCGGGGCTTCGTCGTGCTGCCCGGAGGACAGCGTGCCCACGTACGAGACCCTCGACCGCTCCCGCAGCGTCGTACAGGAATCCTTCGGCCCAGGTGCCTCTTCGATCGGTTCCCTGGCAAGACCGAAGCGGCCCCCGCCTGTGCCGCCCGTGGATCAGCAGGCGCCGGCGAGTTCTTCGATCTGGTCGGCCAGGCGCTGGCCGGTGGTGAAACTCGCCGCAGGCCCCCTCGACTTTGAGGCGTTTTACAGCTTCGCGCAGGATGCGTGTTACCCGCCCACCCGACCGAGATCCTCATCGGCTACGCCCGGGTCTCAACCGGCGGGCAGAAGCTCGACCGCCAGATCGACCCTCTCACCGGTGCTGGCTGCCGGCGGATCTTCGCCGACAAGACGTCCGGCAAGGACGACCTCCGACCCGAGCTGAAGGCCCGTCACTCCTTCCTCGCCGCCGGCGACACCCTCGTGGTGCCTGCGCTCGACCGCTACGGCCGCTCACTCAAGGACCTGGTGAACATGGTCGGCGAACTGCGGCGCCGCGAGATCCGCTTCTGCTCGCTGCCGAGCGCCTGGACACCACCACCCCCGGCAGTCGGCTCGTCTTCCACGTCTTCGCCGGCCTCGCCGAGTTCATCCGCGAGCTGATCGTCTCCGGCACCCGCGAAGGCCTGGACGCCGCACGCGCCCGCGGCCGCGTCGGCGGCCGACCCACCGTCGCCTCCCCGAGATCATCCGTGCCGCCCGCGACATGCTCCCCAACCCCGAGACCTCGATCACCTCGATCGCCAAGATCCTCGGCGCCAGCCCCGGTACCCTCTGCAACCACATCCCCGACCTACAGGAAATCCGCGCCTTCGGTCGCATCCCCGGGCAGCTCACCACCGGCCGACCGCTCCCGCTACCGGCCGTTCCTCCCCAGAGGCCATCACGTGCCGCTGTACACCAAGCTCACGGCCAGGGCGGCCACCGGCAGACAGAAAAATACGGCCCAGGGGCCCAACTGGTGGTCACGAACCCGCAGGTGGGCACAGAACGCACCCAGGAAGTACAGCACGAGACAAGCTGCGGCGAGCGTGCCCAGCACCGGCACAGCGAACCCGGCCAGCAGTCCCAGCGCCCCCACCGCCAGCAGTGCGCCCAGCGGGCGCATCCAGGACCGAGGCACGCGCAATTTGTCCGCCTGGCGCTTGGGGTACTCGTGGCCGATGAAGTTGGCCATGGCGGCCAAGCCGTTGACGGCCGAGGTGAGGATCATGACCACGAGGTAGGTGGCGAACACGAAAAGTCTCCTTCTTCGGGCCTTGGCGTCGCGAAGCCGATCTGACCAGGCTTCACAACACGTTCTCAGGCGTTCTGCAGGGCGAATACGAAGGTGGCCGTGCAGAGCACGAGCATGCCGGTGGCGTTGAGGAAGAGGTTGCGTCCGAGATCGCGGGCGCGAATGTGCATGCCCACGGCGGTGAGGAAGTAGCAGACGACGGCGGCGCTGGTCAGCACCGCCAGCGGGGCGGACCAGATGCCCGCGACCAGTCCTGCGGCCGTCACGGTCTTCAGCAGCGGCAGGAGCGGCCAGAACCGGCGGGGGAATCCGACGTCCCGCAGGCAGTCGCGGATGAAGCCGACCGGCTTGAGGCACATCGCGGCGTCCGCGAGATGGATGACGGCGAGGCCGGCCAGCGGCCACCAGGGCTGGACCACAGTTGTTGCTCCTTCACAGGTTCGGATCTGCGTGCGTCGAGCAGGGGCACATCGGAGAGACGGGGCGGCGCGGCGGTTCGTGACATCGACACCGAAGGCCCGTGGTCGGGGCGTGGGCGTGGCGGCCGAGGAGCGGTGGTCGGCGTCCTTCGTCCCCGTCGGGTACCGCATCAAGCGGCCGCCTTGGCGACCGCGATCGACCAGCAGATGTAGAAGACGTTGACCACCATCCGGGCCGCCGCTCCGACCGGCCGCTCCAGGAACCGGGCCCGGTCGGCACGGGCAGACCGCAGGGCGTCGAGGTGGGAGACCAGATAGATGGTGATCAGCGCGGCGGCGGCCCACCCGCCCGCCGCACGCCACCGCGGGGTCAGCACCAGCGCGCCCACCGCGATCTCCGCCGCGCCGGCGGTGGCGGCCAAGAGCCCGGGCCGGGCAAGCCACCGTGGAACCAGGGTGCGGAAGTAACCGGGCACCACGAAGTGCGCCACCCCCACCCCCGACAGGAAGATCCCCAGCGAAACGGCCGCGATACGGTTCATGGCGTGAGCATCGCCCCTGCCCGCGCCTGGGCGCTTGAACGAAACGATCGCCGCCTGGTGTTCGCCTCGGATCCGAACGGGGCGATGTTCGCCGAGACCGGCGCGTTCAGCGTCACCGCGCACCGCCACCCGGTGTGGAAGGTCGTCCTGTCGCCCGACGGGCTCGTCGCGACCCGGCTGCCAGGAAAGCGTCCGGTCACCTCGGCCGGCGTGATCGTGCCCCCTCGGCTCGTCCACACGGCCGGGGCCTCGTCCTCCTACACCGCCCTTTTCCTCGACCCCTGGAAGCTGCCTCCCGACCTGGGTCTGACCTACCTCGACCGGGCCGCCGTGCGCCGTGTCCTCGCCGCCCTGGACCCAAACGCGGCACCTGGTCCGGACGCCGACCTCGCCGCAGCCGCAGTCGAACTGAGCGCTCTGACCGGCGCCGCACACCGTCTCGATCCCCGCGTGGCCCATGCGATCGAGGTGAGCACCCGCGACACCCCGCCCGCGGAGATCGGCTCCATCGCCGCCAACGTCGGGTTGTCTCCGGCACGTCTGCGCGCCCTGGTCCGTACGTCAGTGGGAGTGCCGCTCGTACAGCTCAGGATGTGGGCGCGCCTGCGGACCGCCGTTGCCGCCCTGCCCGGCACCACGGTGGCGGCGGCCGCCGCGTCAGCCGGCTTCGCCGATCAAGCACATCTCGCCCGCACCGCCCGCAGCCTCCTCGGCCGCACGCCCGCCTCCATGGGGCAGCCCCCGACCTGCCGGATGCCCTGAACCGGCCACCCGGTCGGCTCCCTGCTTGGAGCCTCCGCCAGTAGGTAGTGGCAGGAAGAACGGTTGAGCCCGTTACGCCTCGGCGGTCTGGTCAGACTTGACCCACGGCGTCAGCCGTCGTCAGCTCTCCATGGCCATCCGAACACCAAGAAGGACCAGCACAGTGCCGGAGACTCGCTCGAGGCGCTGGCGTACCTGGGCTCGGGAGATGATCTTCTTCATTCGGCCGACGAACCATACATATAGTCCGTAGTAGCCGACCTCGAAGACGGCCCAGATGGCCGCCAGGCCGATCACGGTGGACAGATAAGGGGTGCCTGCGGGCACGAACTGCGGCAGGAAGGACATCGCGAACACTGCGGCCTTGGGGTTGGCGAGGTTCAGCAGTAGGCCCGAGCGGTACGAAGCCCAGCCCGACTGCACTGCCTGTGCATCCTGGCTCTCCCCTTCTCCCTGCTCGCCACGGGCGTCCAGCAGCGTCTTGATACCGAAGCCGACCAGAGTCACGGCACCGGCGATCCGCATGATGTCGTACGCCAACTGGGAGGCCGCGAGCACTGCGGTGAGTCCGAGTGCCGCAGTGACACCCCAAATGAAGACGCCAGTCTCATTGCCCAGCACAGTGAGGAAACCGGCACGCCGGCTACGCAAGGACTGGCGGATGATCAGCATCGTGCTCGGGCCGGGCGAGGCCGCGATCAGGGTGCAGGCGCCGAGAAAGGCGAAAAGGGTGCTCAGCATGGGCCTCATCGTGGAGTCCCGCTGCCGATCGTGTCCATAGGCTACCTTGCCTGGCCAACCCGGACTTGGTCCGCCGCTACCGGGAGAACCCGCCGCTGACCGAGGCCGACCCGGCCACGATCTACGGCGGCGGACAGCCAGCTACATCGACTATCCGTTCCCCCTGGTTCTGACGCTCAGTCCGGCTCGCCTCATCGTCCCCATCCATCGCCTCCGCGGGGTCCCGCAGGGGCCGCAGCCCGCCGCCAGCCGGGCCGGAGGGACGGAAGCTGTAGCGGCACAGCATGTTCAGGTTGGCGTGCTTGAGCGGGGAGAGCCGGGCGACGTCCTCGTCCAGCACCGGGTGCTCACGTTGCGCGGCGGGCAGGGGGCGCCCTTGGAGAGACTCCGCGTTGACCGGCAGCTCGAAGAGGCCATGGCCAAAGGCCCCGACCCGCTCCACCTCGCCGAGGTGTTCGGGCTCGACGAGAAGACCGCGATCCGCTACGCGGACCTAGCACGCGCGCTCCTCGGGGAGGCGGCCGAGCAGGAGCGTTAAGCCTCCTCGACCGGGCCGCATCGTGCAGGGATCATGTGTGGGTGCCGTCCATCGAAACAGCAGCCCGCAACCTGCAGGACACTACGGCTCTGTGGAGCATCGGTGCAGTACGCGCAATCGAGGTCGTCGGCGCCGCAGGCAACGCACTCGACGCCGGGCTCGACAGCCCCACACTTCAGACGCTGGCGTTGCTGGCGTTGTGCACACCCGGCGAGGCCGACGACGTCGTGCCCGTCATCCTTCCTACTGTGTTCGAAGAACTGGGCCTCCCCTTCTGTCCGGTGGGAAGCGTTGCCGCCCAGGAAGTCGCAGCACGAGCACTTGCAGCACGGATACTGGCCGGCGAGCTGACACCACGGGAACTGGCCCGCCAGATCAACCAGTACATCGGATACGAGCTGCCCGTCGCTGAACGGCTCGCACTGCTCGACTATGCGTATCAGGACCTCGAAGAAGAGCACCAATCCCTCGAGGACCGCGACAGAACGCTTGCGAAAGTCGACGCAGAGGTCACGACTGAGGCTCGTCGGGTGACGCAACAGCCTCAAGGTCCCTCGCTACCCACGGACTCACCGACCTGAAGCACACCAATCACCCGCGAGCTCACGCTGAACCAGCTTCGGTTTACTCGAACTTTCGCATCCGATGCAATTGGCGGCGCTCGGAACATCGGTACAGGGCGTCGCGGACCGTCAGCGCCGCGGCCGGGGAGCCGGGGGCGGGGGTGTCGGTGTCGACGCCGCGGCGGCGGAGTTGGCGGTGTAGATGGTTTCGCCGGTGAGCAGGCGGCTGGCGCCGGTGGCCAGCACGATGGCTGCCATCAGGGGCAGGATGATCGTGTATTCGCCGGTGAGTTCGAACAGGATGATGACGGCGGTGATGGGGGCGCGGGCGGCGCCGGCGAAGACCGAGCCCATGCCGATCAGGCCGTAGGTGCCGGCCGGGCCGGCGAGGTGGGGCAGGAGGTGGCGGGCGGTCTGGCCGAAGGCGGAGCCGAGCATGGCGCCGATGAACAGGGTGGGGCGAAGACGCCGCCGGAGCCGCCGATGCCAATGGTGAGCCCTGCGAGCCGCCGAGAAGCGGGGCACCGGATGCTGCGACCACGGCCGGGCCACAGGAGTCTCTCTCCGCTCCCGGCGGCCGTTCGGGCACCCAGCAGAGCGCAAGCCAGCCACCTGGGCACAGCTCTCCACCGAGCAGCAGGAACGGCTCTCACAGCTGGGCGTGACGCCGCTCGAGATGCTGTCCCCAGCAACCAGCCGCCACGAGCGCGACGAAGGGTCCGGGGAAGGTACAGCAACACCAAGACAAGGCGCGACAAGGTCAACACGGAGCAGTTCGACGCACTCCGAGAGCTCGGCATCGACTAGGCGTGACACCGACGCTTGCGCTGCCTGGCGTACGGCCGGCCCGGATCAAGCGAGGCTCCGGGAGCCGGGAGGGCCCGGAGGCCTCGTGCCGTTCGCGTCGTCCTCCGCGGGCCCGCTAACGCGAGGCAGTGGCAGCCGGCCCTTGCGGTGTCAAGCCCCGAAAACCCGGCGCATGACCCCGCAGGGGTGGCTCCGGCCTACTGGAACCGAGGCCAAGGACGCCAGATGAGCGCCCTTCACTACCAGCGGGAGACATCCATGGCTCGCACGTTCCGGAAGAACGCGGTCCGCCTGAGGGTCGCGACGATCGCGGCGACGGCCGCGGCGGTCACGGGAGGCGTCGTCCTCCCCGCCACCACGGCGATGGCAGCCCCGAGGACCGAGGCACCCACCGCCTCGCCGGTGGATCCGGTAGACCCCCCGATGGGCCCCTTCCCGGCGGACCCCCCGCCCCCGGTGCAGCCCGAGCAGCCGGACGATTCTGTGGACCCCAGCACCATCCTCGACAAGGGCATCACCGGGGACCCCCCGCCCCCGGCGCAGCCCGACAATCCGGTGGACACGCCCGAAAAGGCCCCGCCCAACCCCTACGAGGAGCCGGAGGGCCCCTCGGCCGACCCCCCGGCGCAGCCTGAGCAGCCGGACGATCCGGTGGACCCCAGCACCATCCTCGAGAAGGGCATCACCGGCTGAGAGCGACGACGGCGGTGAGCCGGGGTCCGGTACCCGGCACCGCCCCGGGCAGCCGCGAGCGGAGCCGTCAGTGCCCGCCGACCTGGACCGGCAGCGCCCCGGCCGACGCCGCCAGCACCTCCCGACGCCAGCGTCCAGCGACTCCGGCACCGCGGCGCCCTCCCCCGCCGTTACCCCCGAGGGCTTTCACGGAAAGCTACCACCGGTACACCCACAGTACGCAGAAAGTACGCAATTGGTACGGGAAAGTACGCTCGGGCCGGTAGGACGGGGACGGAGGTGTTTCATGTCCGAGTCGTTCGATGCCGTGGACGCGCTGGTCGCGACCCGGTCCCCGCTGCCGCCGCCGGCGGAGCGCAGGCGGTTGCGCCAGGCTCACGCGCTCGCCCTGGACGAGGTGGCCGCCGCGCTGCAGTTGCGGCGGGCGACCGTCGACGGCTGGGAGTCGGGCAAGACCGAGCCCAGGCCACCGGAGCGAGAGGCCTACGCACGCCTGCTGCAACAGCTCGCCACCCTCTACCACACCCCCGAGAGCACCGGTGCCGAGCAGGAGGACACCGCGGGGCCGCAGCCCGCTGCGGCACCCGCAGCCCAAGCCACGGCCGCAGCGCCGTCGACGCCGACGGCGAGCCCGACGAAGGCACCGCCGAGCGAGGCACCGGACAGCACGGCCACCGCCCGGGCCGGGCCAGAGGATGCCCCCTCCGCTCCCCCAGCGGCCGTCCGGGCACCGGCCGCCGCGCCGGGCCCGCGTGCCGAGCGCGAATCGCGGGGCTCGCGCCGTCCGGGGGCGACGAAAGCCGCCCCGGCGAACACGCCCGCGCCCGGCGGTGTGTACCCGCACGGCCCGCTGCTCGTCCTCGACGCGGCCACCGAGAGCGGCGCACGGTGTTGCGGGCCAGTCCCAGGCGGCGGCTGATGGCCCGCATCGCAATGCGTTGTTCGAGCAGAGCGTGAACGGCCTTGGGCTGTTCGCGAACTCGGTCGGACAGGCGGCCGGTGGTCCGCGGCCCTGCGGGAGCCAGGGCGACGTCCAGCCCTTCCAGCGCCGCGGCCGCCGCAGCAGTGGTGGTGTCTTGGGGCTCGCGCAGCAGAGCACGGTGCTGGACGACGGCCTTCTCGACGCCCTCGGCGAGGTCCGACCAGATGGGCCACCAATCTGCGACGTGCCCCGCATCCGGGGCGCCGAGGCGTCCGGCCTCGGCGTGAGCGGTGCAACGGTCTCTGCAGATCACCTCGACACCGGGATGCCCCGCGATCCACCGGGCCACAGTGGCAGTGGTGCGGTCCGGCAGCAGGCCGACGGGGTGGTGTGTCTCGATGCCGAGCAGGATGGTGCCGTAGTTGTGCCCCTTGCGCAGCGCGAAGTCGTCGACCCCGAGCACCCGCGGTGTCGACGTCCCGGGGTCCTGCAGGCGGCGGATCAGTCGTAACCGGGCCGACGGCTCACCTTGGCCGCCAGCGCGTGGGCCAGGCGGGAACCGGCCCGGCCGGTCGGCATCACCGCCACCCGTTCCAGCACTCTCTGCAGCCCGGCACTGCGTCTGCCGTGGCGGAACGTCAGCCCGTCGACCTGCTCGGCGAACGTCGCCTGCAAGCAGCCCTGTTGAGAGCAGCGAAACCGCCGGACCTGTAACTCGATCAGCACCGGGCGGCCGCCGACCGCGCTGTCGGCAAGCCGACGAACATACCGGCTGTGCACTCGCACCGACGCCGTTCCGCACGCGGGACACGCAGCCCGCTTCGCAGCCGTCCGGGCCCGCACCACCACCGACTCGCCGTTGGATACGACACTTTCGACCACACACCTTCGACCTGGTGGAACCACAGGTCCTCGAGGAGTACATCAGCCACGGCCGTTCATGATCGCGGCTGTGGTGCCCCCGCCCGTGGCTCCAGCACTGAAAGTGATCCAGAACCACGATTCAGGCGTCGCCGACAGCGGACCGCGTGGAAGACATCCGGGCATGCCCTGGAGGCTGCCCGAGCCGATGCTCACCACCGCCTTGAACAACCCTGTCCTGACGCCGGGGCGGGCTGCCGAGCCGAAGTGGGGCGGTTCTCCGGACACTTGGAGTTGTCTCATCCGGGTGACAGCTCGGCGCTGTCAGCACGCCTCGGATCGCCACCGGAAGACCGCGCAGCCCTGCAGCCTCGCGCCACAGGCGTGGACGCGAACCGTGACGTCCGCATAACATGTCACCGTTAACTTAACGGTGACAACCTGAGGAGCCGCGATGACCATCACCGCGCAAGACGTCTACACCTTGGCGCCGTTCGCCAGGACGCTCGGGATACGCTTCGGATCCCTCAAGGCCGACGCCGTCACCGCGCAACTCGCCTACACGCCCGAGCAGTCCACCATCGGCGCCGCGATGCACGGCGGGGCACTGATGGGGCTGGCCGATGTAGCCGGCGCCGTGTGCGCCACACTGAACGGGACCGCCGGCACCGTCCCCGCGACCATGGAATCCACCACCCACTTCCTGCGGCCCGTACACGGCACCGGCGCCTTCGCGACCTCCCGCCCGCTGCACGTCGGCAAGTCAACGGTCGCCGTGGAAATCGACATCAGGGATGACAAGGACCGGCTCTGCGTCCGCGTCACTCAGCTCGTCGCCCTCCGGAGGCGCCATGACTGAGGGACCCGGCCAGACCACGGCCGACGGCCGCGCCAGCACAACCGAAGGCCGTCGGCGCAGTCGCGCCAAGCGAGGCCACGGCGGCCGGCTGAGGGACGAGCTGATCGAAGCAGCCGGCACGCTGCTCGACGACGCCGGCGAGGACGGCGTGACCATCCGTGCGGTGGCACAGGCTGTCGGGGTCAGCACCCCCTCGGTATATCTGCACTTCGACAACCGGCTCGAACTGCTGCACACCGTGTGCCTCGGGGTCTGGGACGAGCTCGGCCGACGGATGCTGAGCATCAGCGCCCAGACCACCGACCCGTTCGCCGAACTCCACCAGCGCAGTGTCGCCTACATCAGGTTCGGGCTCGAGCATCCCCTGCGCTACCGCCTGGTCGCGACGGGACCCGCGACAGCCGCCACTGAGCAGGTCGCCGACGCCTGCTTCCGATTCCTGCGGGAAACGGTGCAGCGATGCGCCGACGCCGGCGTGCTCCACGGCGATGTGACGGCGCTGACCCGGGCCATCTGCGCGTGCCTGCACGGTGCCGTCTCGCTGCTGATCCTCCAGCCGACCTCGAAATGGCCCGACGACATTCCCCAGTACGCAGACGATGCCGCCACCCTCGCCTGCCACGGCGCCGCCGCCCTCTCACGCGCGCACCATGGCCGCCACGAAACGTGAACTGCTCTGCCCTGGACAACGCTCCACTCCGCCTCGCCGGCGTTCTCATCGGCCGACGACCGGCGCAGCGGCCGGTGGCCGGCCCGCGCAGGCCGGAAAACGGCTCGCCATCCACCCCCTTGCGGCAGTGCCGGCGCAATTCGCCGCGCTGTGGTGCGGGAGCGGAACCGGCAGGCGTTTGAGCGGCATCAGCGACGTCTCACACGGCGCGGGTCCGGTACGGCCGAGCAGCGCGCCAGCAGCCGGCCCACCACATGGTCTTCGACTGCGGTGCGCCCTCACCCCTCTCCATCGCCTCCGCGGCTTGCGCGTCGGCCGCGTCCCGGCAGAAGCTCCGGCGACTTCGCTCTCCGTCCCGCACGGCGGAGAGCGCCGCTGGCCCGGCGTACTGGGAGGCGTACGTGCTGACGCCTAAGGTTGTCCGTGGGCGTCAGGGCGTGGCGTTGCGTCAGCGCCCGTGTCAGAAACTTCGATTGTTCTGCCTCGCGTGCCGGAGCACGGCCCGCTTCCGTTGGAGTGAAGAACGCGACGAGCCGCTGCCCTCCACGCCTCAACCCGTCATGGTTTCTCTGAGGCAAATCACGGCCGAAGGGAGCAGGGTTGTGCATGTGAGGCGTATCGGAACAATCTTGAGCGCTGCGGCGCTCACCATGCTGGTCATGCCGACGAACGCGCACGCCACAGCAGTCGCCTGCGGCGGTGGGGTGTCGACCGGCCGGGTGGCCGTCAACGGCTGCATCAGCGCCCAACGCGGAAAGGAAGGCCGAATCTACACGCGGGAGATCACGGCGTACATCAAGGCGCGCAACACGGGGCCGAGACCGGTGAACGTCTCCTACGAGGCGTTCTTTCGTGTCGTCGACGGTGGTCACTGGGTGAAGTTGGGCAGCGGTCGCACCTATGTCCCGGCAGGCGGGACCGTCGAACCCACGCAGGTGGGAAGCTCGACCCGGGTGTGCGGGCCCGTGAAGGTCGAGATTCGCGTACACGCCCGTGCCGACAAGGCCGCCTGGAGCGGGTGGTCCGCCGCCGGCACGGCGCAGTGCCAAACCTGAGCGGCCAAACTGCGACCGCTCCGCTGTATACGGCAACTCCCGGCCAAAGGCTGTCCCGTATGTCCGACGCGTGCGTCGGGTGCGAGGCAGGGCTCGTTGGCTGAACCCTGCCGGAAGACGGCAAGGTTCAGTCATGTCCTGGTACCGGAACATGCCGTTTGCAACAGGCAACCCCGCAAGTACGGTTGGCCGGGTCCAAGCCCATCCGCCGATCCTGATGACGATCGGAGGCGATTACCGGGGGGATGATGGGTTACGAACGGCAGCGCGAGCATGAACGTGACAAGGCCCAGGCCCGCCGCCTGCGTGAGGCGGCGCTCCCACCGCCGCAGACACGGCCAGAGTTCCCACCGCCACCCAAGCCGTCACTCGCCCTCGGCGTCAACTCGTCGACAAACGCGGCCCGTTGGAGCCCACGGCAACCCGCAACTGCCCTCACGGCCGGCCCCTCATGGCTCGCGCTCCCCAGTCTCCCCACACCCTTCAAAACCAGATCAACCGAGGAGGAAGAGCAGCTCTGGCCGAATCCAGGAAGTCTCATCACCTGGACTGCCACGCCTGCCACCAGCCGTACGAGTGCCCGGACCTGACCGCCTGCGCCACCCACGACGCGGTCCTCTGCTCCCTGTGCCTGAGCACCGACACGGTCGGAGACCACTGCGTAGGCCGCGACCACACACCGGGCACCCGAGAGGTCCGTCTACGATCGACCGTCATGGACTGGCTGGAGCGGACCACGAAGCTGAGACAGTGGACCAGGAGCGGGACGCGCGCCCCACACAAACCGCTTCTGCTCCTGTACGCCCTCGGCCGGTTCCAGCAAGACGCGGAGAGCGACCTGCGATACAGCGCGGTGGAGCAGGACTTGCAGCGACTGCTGACCGAGTACGGCCCGCCCAACAAGACGACGCCCGCCTACCCCTTCCATCACCTCGTCAGCGACGGCGTATGGGAAGTGCGCACCGATCGCGGGCCCGGCAGTCCCGGAAGCGGAGTACAGGACCTCCGTGAGACGGGTGCCACCGGGCGGCTCGCGCCCGACCTGCGAACAGCGCTGCGACGCGATCCGCAACTGCTCGGCAGGATGGCGCGGCTGCTCCTTGATCTGCACTTTCCGCCGTCCCTGCACGGCGAGTTGTGCGAAGCCGTCGGCCTGGAGCTCGAGCCGGCGGAGACGGAATCCGTGTCGCCGGCACGCAGGCAACGGGACCGGCGGATGCGGGAGCTGGTGCTGACCGCCTACGAATACCGGTGCGCCTTCTGCGGTTACGACGGCAGGATCGGCGCGGTGCCGGTCGGGCTGGAGGCCGCCCACGTGCGATGGTGGGCGTTCGGCGGCCCCGACGCCGTCGACAACGGGCTGTGCCTGTGCTCGCTGCACCACAAGCTGTTCGACAAGGGCGTCCTGGGGGTCGGAGACGGTCACCGGGTCCTGGTCTCACAGCGCTTCGTCGGTCACAGTCCAGCCGCCCGCGAGCACGTCATAGCCCTCGCGGGCCGCCCGCTCGTCGGCCCACAACCCGGCCTGCGCCCTGTCGCTGCCGCTCACCGCGACTGGCACGCCCGCCAGGTCTTCCACGGTGAGCCGCGCTCGGCTGGGGCTGCCTGACGAATACTGAGGCGACGTCTTGGGGCCGGAAACGGGCTCGTTGCTTCAGCGGCGTGGGAAGAGGAAGGATTCGATGATCCGGGTGTCGTACTCGTAGCCGTGCACCCGGATTTCCGCGATGGCCACGAAGTCACGTTGATCCACTTCGGCGGCCAACTGTCGCGCCAGGTTACGGTCTCGCAGAAGCTGCGCCGAGCCAGCCGTACCAAATCCGTGACAGCCCATCACAATGAAGGCGGCGGTCTTGTGGGAGGGGTCGAACGGGTTTTGACAGCGCACAACCAGACCGTAGTCCTTGACGACTTTCTGGCCCTCGGAGTCGTACTCGGGCGCGTATCTCCGATTGGCGATCGTGATCGCGACCTCTTCCAGGTTGATGCTGACGGGCAAGGTGTCCTGGATGGCGCCGAAGGTCCGCCGGGAGACGTCGTTCACGGCCGGGCCGCCCAATACAAGGAGGTTCGCTGAGGAAAGTTCTGTGTCCGGCGCCTCCAACGAGTCCGTGATCTTGTACTCGATGCCGATGCTTTCGAAGATCGGAGTGAACTCCAGCAGGACTCGTACTTCGTTGATGCTCGTACGATGCGTGCTCCGGGGAAACGGCCCCTTCCGGCAGGTGAGTACGAGCTTCAAGGGGCGGCCGTTCTTGAGTATCGGCCGCCACATCCTTCGTTCCGCCCGTGTCTTCCAGGCTGCGGTCATGCGATGGGCGGTAGCCGTACCCACGACCAGGAGTAAGCCGCCGACCACCTCAGACGCAAGAGAGGGCACCCCGTTCGTCAGCACGCTCACTGCTCGGCTCGGTCTTCTCTCGCCGAGAGCAGGATCCCCGCCACCGTGGGTGCATGCGTGATCTTGCCCTCCAAGACGTGGCTGAGTGCTTCCCCGACCGGCATCCACACCAGATCGAACTCCGCGGTGCGGCGGGCATCTACGGTGAGCTTGCGCACGCGCACCAGGTGCGTGCGGTGCACGGACACCGAAAAGTCCATATCAAGGGTGAGAAGCTCGTCCGCGTCCATCCCCACACAGCCGGACTCTTCGGAAAGCTCGCGCAAGGCCGCGTCCACGAGAGGCTCCCCCTCATTGACCTTCCCCCCAGGCAATTCGAGGGTGTGGTGGCCGTGCGCCGTGCGGTCCTGGCGAATCAGCAACATCTCGCCCGTGTCGCTCACATGGAGGGCACACACTGAATCGGGGAAAATCAGTGACCCGTCGACAAGGCGCAGACTGTCCGGAAGTTGCATGGCCCCCCGCTCGATCGCGCTGCCTTTGAGGTACCAGTGGCTACCCCTCCACGAAGGTCGTCATGCCCGACAGTGGTGAGGTGCCATGCTTCGTCCGAGATCCTTCTCTTCACGGGACGGACTGGAACTCCTCTCGGTCTGCCGGCGTCACATCGCCGACGAGGCTGCATGCGGTTCAGCAGGTCCGCCGGTAGGAAACATCCGGGATGAGTGTCTTCCAGGCGGCCGTGCTCAGGCCGGATCCTGCGCGGGCGCATACGGACGCGGCCACCTGCTGAGCTGACACCGGGTAGGCGCGTGGCGGTGTATGGGCTCCATGAACGATGAGGCTTGTCCCCGCATGATTGAAGGCCAAGGAGACCACGTCGTCCCCGGCTGCGAGCAGGCTGGTCCCCAGTGGCCGGGAGGTCGCGGCGTCCCACAGCCGGACGTTCCCGCCGCCGGCGGCAGCCAGGATGCGGCCGTCCGGTGAGTAGGCGAGAGCGGAAACCGCGTGGGGTCTGCCGTCCGCCGCGTCTGCGGGCACGGCGTCGAACAGACCGAACCGGTGCTTGAACGACCGGTCCCACAGGGTCACCCAGCCCGTGCCGTCGCCGGTCGCCACGCGGCCGCCGTCACCGGAGGCGGCGTCCATAGCGGTGATCTGGCTCTCGACCGGGTAGTTGGGATCAGTGGCCGGAGGCGGCTGCCGGACTTCGTCGGTCCTCCATGCAGGGTCCAGGGCGTCCCCGACGTAGAGGGACCGGATGACGGGGCCGGTCTGGTACCCCCCTTCCATGTACCGGATCACCTTCCGGCGCGGGTCGAGGCTCGCCCCCCTGACGCGGCGGCCTTGCAGGGAATACCGGAAGACCTGGCGCGCGGGGCTGCCGAGCCGCCACAGAGCAAGAGCCCTGTTGTCTGCGACGGTCAGGAATCGGCCGTCGGCGGTCATGGACAGGCAGGTGGGCGCCGAGGCAGGAATGGACTGGCCTTCCTCTCCCGTACGCAGGCTCCAGATGTGTATCCGGTTGCCGGCGACGATGACGAGGTGTTCCTCATCCATGTGCAGCGGGTACCGCCCCAGTGCATCGCCACGCGGACCGCAGGCCAGTCGCACGGCGGAGGCCCACGATCCCCGACGAGCCAGACGACGCTGCCTGCCGCCGCCCCACACCAGCAGGTCGCCTGTCCGCGTACATACCGTCCCCAGCTGCTGATTCGTCCGCTCGGCAGCAACCCGTGCGTGATGGTGACGCGGCAGATGCCACAGCTTCGTAAAGCGGAGACCGTTGTCCAGGACAACGAACGTGTCCTCGTCGGGGCCGAAGCGAACCACTCCGTCGGAGGAGCGGAGCGGCAGTCGGGTTGCTGCGCCGGAGACCGCGTCGCGCACCTCCCAGGCATCCGAGGCACGGAACAGCAACCGCCGTGCGTCGGAGGACGCCTCCATCAGGCGGTCGTCCCCGCCGACGGGCAGGGCACGGAGGAGACGGCGGGTTGTCAGGTCCCACAGCCGCGCACGTCCCGTGCCGCCGGTCACCAGCGTGCTGCCGTCAGCGCTCAGGAAGAAGGGGTCCGACGCGTCCTTGCCGGCCGCGCGTGGCTCGGCGAAGACATCTTGATCGGGCTGGGTGGAAGCGCCCATGAGAGCCGCTCTGGCTTCCAGCGTGGGGCTGATGCGCCATGCGGCCACGCTGAGGCGGAGAGCGGTGAGCGGGTCGGCGTACCGCATGCTTTCGGCGACCGCTGCGGCGCGCCGGGATGCCGCGTCGGCCAGCCGCTGTTGCGCCGTCCGGTCCCGCTGCCACGCCACCAGGCCGGCCATCATCGCCAAGACCGCGACCGCGGAGACAGCCACGTGCAGTCGTCGAAATCGTCGAGCCGTTCGCCATGCCACGCGCTGTTCCTGTTCGCGTGCGGCGATGCTGGCGTCAAGGAAAGTACGCTCGGCCGGGATCAGGTCCGCGCGACGCCCGGCGAAGCCCTCCTCGGCTGCTGCCAGCCGCGTGCCGCGATACAGCGCGCCGGGGTCGTGGTCGAGGTCGTTCCACGTGCGGGCGGCTTCGGTGAGCTGACGGTGGACTCGCAGGCGCTCCCGGGCTTCGTCGATCCAGAGGCGCAGCCGCGGCCAGGCCGTGATCAGCGCTTCGTGCGCGAGGTTGACCGTCTGCCCGTCGAGCGTCACAAGGCGGGCCTTGACCAGCCGCTCCAGAACCTCACTGGTGGCCGTGGAGCCCTCGGTGTCGTCCGTGCCCAGTTCCTCGGACGACACGGGCCGGCAGGTGTCCTGCGTGCCTTCCCCTGGAGTGATCAGCCGGAGGAGGATGTGCTGGGCTGATCGGGCCTCGTGCGGGGACAGACGGGTGTAAAGCTGTTCCGCGGTCTGGGCGAGAGCGCCCGCGACGCCACCGGCGGCCTCGTAGGCCGTGAGGGTGAGGGTACGTCCCTTTCGCCGGCGCCAGGTCTCCAGCAGAGCGTGGGACATCAACGGCAGCCCGCCGGGTTTCTCGGTGACGTCCTTGATGATCCGCGCGGTCAGGTCCCGCTCGACGATCAGGCCGGCGGCAGTCGCGGGTCTGACGATCGCCTGGCGTAGTTCGGTGGGGCTCATCGGGCCGACGAGCAGGGTGGCGCCGCGCAGCGCGGCGGCCCAGGCATGGTGGTCGGCGCAGTGGCCGAAGAAGTCCGCGCGTACGGCGATCAGGACCCGCACCTTGTTCTCGGCGTTCGTCGCGGTCAACAGCCGGTCCAGGCAGGCCCGTCGTTCCGCAGGGTCGGCGCAGAGGGTGAACAGCTCCTCGAACTGGTCAACCACGACAACCGTGTCCCCGCGCTCGTCGCTCGCTCTCATCACGGTGGCGATGGCGGACATGGGCCGGGGACCGGGGGTGAGGATGCGGATGGCCGCCGGCCGGCGGTTGGTGGCTGTCTCGCTCTGCAGCAGAGGGATCAGCCCTGCACGCAGCAGTGAGGACTTGCCGCTTCCGGAAGCCCCGACCACGGCGACCAGACGGTGGGCATGCACCCGCTCGGCAAGCTGCGCCACGAGCTCGTCCCGGCCGAAGAACATCTCTGCGTCGGCGGCTTCGAAACGGGCCAGCCCACGGTAGGGCGCCTGCGTATCGTCGCCCGGCTCCGGCGTGGAAGCCTCCAGGGCCACCGCGCGCCAGCGCTGTTCCCACGCCGCTTCGTCTGCGCCGCACGCTCGGACATAGGCGAGCGCGACATCAAGAGACGGCAGGTTCTCCCCCGCAGCCGCTCGCGAGAGCGTTGCCACCGAATAGCCAGCGCGCTGCGCCATGGTCCGGTAGGTCAGACCTCCGGCTTCCTGGCGCAGCTTGCGTAACTCGAAAGCGAACGACTGGACCGGACCCGCCGCCGGATCCAGCGCACCTTCGCGACGCCCCATCCGTGATCCCCCGCTGACGACTTCGGCCGGTGAGGGACCACCCTCGCACCGCCCTGAGCCACTTGCAACGCCTCTGAACAGCGCGTTTCAGCCGATTGCGGCATGCAGTCAACGGCCCGGAGATTTGTTGCACGCGACGGTGGAGAGGTGCGCAACAACGACGGGGCGCAGAACTCTGGTGCGTGGTCGGCGTCAGACAGCACGCCGATATCGACCACTGATCACACTGATGCGGAACGCCGCTGTGCAGTCCCTGTGTGATCCGCCGTTCCCGTTTCGATGGAGGGGTATCGCAATGAAGCTCCGCTCCCGTCTCACCGCGGCAGCAGCTGCCGTGGCGTTCACGGCTGTTGGCGCGATCGCCGGCACCACTGGCACCGCCGCTGCCGACAACGCCTCACCACAGGCGCAGCAGTGCGTCGCCGGCTACTACTGCGTGTGGACGCTCGACAGCTACGAAGGAACCCGGTTCAAGTTCCAGTACAGCAACCCGAACTGGCTCGCGACCTCACAGTCCGGGGCCTACCACAACGACCAGTCCTCCTGGAACTCGGGGACCAGCGGGCTGGGCGTCTACCTCATCGGGGACGGTGGACGGATTCTCGGCTGCCTCCCGCGAGGTCATGGCTGGTGGCACCACAACCCCGCGAACCGAGGCGAAGGCAACCGGTGGACGAGCAACTGCTGACAGGCACTCGGGCGAACAGGTAAGAGCAGTTCTCCCTGGGCGGCAGACTGCCGCCCAGGGAGTTCTCTGGCCCATTCACGACGCAAAGGCCGGTTTTCATGCGCATACTTGACTACCGAATCCGACCAGCCGTGGCCGTGGTTTCCGCGTGCTGCATGGTCCTCTGTGGTGCCGTCGCCGGCTGCCACACCGCATCGTCCCGCGTCCCCGCTCCCGCCGTTGGCACGATCTCCGGTGCACGCATGGAGAAGCTGACTCAAGAGGGCAAGCAGAAGCTCCTCTTCGACGCTCAGGAAGAAGCCGTCAGCCGCTGTATGACGGCACGAGGCTGGCGCTATCGGCCCGTCCCCTGGCAGCCACCGGCACCGGAGCCCGTCGCGCAGGACCCCCGCCATGGTGATGACGTGGCGCTGCACCGCGCCGTGGGCTATGGAGTCGCCACCACGGCCACGAGTCGGTCGGCCGACCCCAATGAGGACTACGTCCAGCGCCTGTCCAACGACAACCGCCAGAAGTACTCCGAGGCCCTCTTCGGCACGCCCCGGCACCAGTTGGACATCACCCTGCCCAACGGGGAAGTCACCTTCGTCTACACGGACGGATGCACGAGCCGAGCAGAGCAGAGTGTCTACGGCGACCTGAAGTCCTGGGTCCTCGCCGACACGGTGGTCGTCAATCTCCGTTTCGAGATAGAGGACCATGTCCGGCGCGACCCCAGGGTCGTCGCGTCGGACCGGCGCTGGAGCGCGTGCATGGCGGCCCTCGGGTACCACTACCGTACTCCCGATGACGCCAGGCGCCGATTCACAGGCTCGGGCAACAAGCCCTTGCCCACCAAGGCAGTTGCGGTTCGGAAGTCGGAGATGGCGCAGGCTCTCGACGACGCCCGGTGCGATCGGCGGGTCAGGAGAGCGCGGCTCGTCCGGGCTCTCGATCGGCACTACAGCGAGCAAGTTGCCCAGCAGCGCGCCACACAGATCCTGGCGTACCAGGATCTGGTCAGCCGGGCATTGACCAAGGTCGGTCGGCGGTAGCGCAGTTGCACCGCTGGCTCGTGTTCGCAAAGTCGGGGCAGCCATACGGGCCGAGCCATGCACGAGACTTGTGGATCAGCGCTGTGAGGGACGCCGCGGGCGTACCTCCCCGAATGAAGGGCACGCGCATGCTCAGCGCAGTCACCGACCAGGGCTCCACCGATTCCGGTTCCTGGTCGACGGGATCGTGCGCGAGGGTGCGCGCTGGATGCTCGCCGCCGCCCCGGAGGCCGGTGCCACAAGTCGCCGGCGTTCTCCGAGGCGCTGCCGCTGCTGTATCTGCACAGCCTGCATCTGCATGGCCTGCCGTCCGAGGGCTTCGTCCAGGCGCTGGAGCAGTTCCGCGGCAGTGCGGCGAGACTGTCGGCGGCGACCGTGACGTGGCTGACGTGGCTGACGAAGCAGGGGCAGGACGATCACGCCACACCACGGGTGCGTGTGGGCTGGCGGGTGCACGCCGAGGGCCGGCTCGGGCAGGCAGACAGGTGCGTGCTGGTCCCGCTCGGTGTCCGGCTGGACGGGACCAAGGCGCCGATCGGGCCGGCTCCCCAGAAGACCCACGCGAGCCCGTGACCGATGGTGCGGTGAGGACGTGGCTGATAGCGGCACCGACCTGGGCGGCGATGCGGGAAAGGCGGTAGCTGTCCTGCGTCCGGGATCGGCCGTTGGACACCCGGTTCCTGCACGGGCCAGCGCCATCGCCCGGTCGGACCCGCACTCCCTGCCCGTCGCGCCACTCACCGTGCCCGGCCGGGCGCTGGGTGTAGTGCGTTTCTGCCGACGCCGGGACGAGGAACCCTTCGCGGAGGACGATGTGGCGCCGGCGTCGGACCGCTGCGGCGGCCGCGCGGCCGCAGGCTGGGGCGCGGAGAAACCGACGCTGCTGAAGGGCAACGGCCGCCTCGTGCTCCGCTCCGCTGAGCACTGCACGGAAGTCGGCGGGTACTGCGGCTGGCGGTGGGGGCGCGACGGCCGGACGGCAGACCCTGCGCCGGCTCACCAGCACGGACGAGGGTCTGAGTCCTGCTCTTCCCTACAGGCTGCTGGAGTGGGCCCGACGACAGCAGGACACCGTGAGAGAACAAGTAACCGGCCAGTAGGTTCGGCTGTGACCGATGGCTCCAGGTCCCCCCGGTCTCGCACGCGAGGCGGACCCGATCACGGCGTCGTCCGATGAGCCTACGCCGCTGCCACCCGCTGCCCACGAGCGAGCTCGGCAGGCGCGGGAGCGGGACCTTTCGTAGATTGAGGAGCGAGCGAGTGGCAGGGAATGCGTGTGACACCGGAGATCGACTACCCAGGGGTGTTCGCCGCCCTTCCGAGCCCGTGCCTGGTGCTCGGCACGGACCTGGTGATCGTCGACGCCAACTCGGCCTTCTGCGAGGTGACCGGACGCAGCCGGGCCGAGCTGCTCGGCCAGTACCTGTTCGACGTCTTCCCGGACAATCCCACCGACCCGGCGGCCGACGGGGTGGAGACGCTGAAAGCCTCACTGCACCGTGTCCTGTCCTCCCGCCAGACCGATCACATGGCGTTGCAGAAGTACGACATCCCGGTCCCCGGCAACCGCGAGGTGTTCAAGGAGCGGTGGTGGACCGCGATCAACGTGCCCGTCCTCGGCCCGGACGGAAGCGTCGCCTGGATCATCCACCGCTCTGAGGACATGACCGACGTCGTCCGCGCCCGCCGCACCACGCACCAGCCCGCGGTCAGCCCCGGCCGGGAAGCGGCCATGGAAGCCGAGCTGTACGCCCGGGCCCGGCAACTGCAGCAGCTCAACGAGGAACTGCGACAGGCCCACGCCCGTGAACGGCGCATCGCCGTCGCCCTCCAAGAAGCCATGCTCCACTCCCCGGACCTGGCCCGGCACCCGAACATCGCCGTGCGCTACCTGCCCGCAACCGGATCACTGAACGTGTGCGGCGACTGGTACGACGCGGTCGACCTGCCCGCGGACCGCTTCACCGTCACCGTCGGCGACGTCGTCGGCCACGGACTGACGGCCGCCACCGTCATGGGCAGGCTGCGCAGCGCACTGAGCGCCGCCACCCGCACCGTCCACGGCCCCGCCCAAGCACTGGAGGTCCTGGGTCTGTACGCGCGCTCGGTCGACGGAGCCCTGGCCGCCACCGCCGTCCAGGTCCTCGTCGACTGCCACAGCCACCTGCTCATCTACAGCAGCGCCGGCCACCCCCCGCCCATCCTCCTGCACCCCGACGGCAGCTGCGACCTGCTCGACCAGGCCACCGACCCACCACTGGGCGCCCGCCCCGAACACATCCCCCGCCCCCAGGCCAACAAGACCTACGCCCCCGGCGACACCCTCATCCTCTACACCGACGGCCTGATCGAACGCCGAGACGAGGACATCGACACCGGCCTGACCCGTCTGATCTCCACGCTCGCCACCTGCACCGAGTTCGGCGCGGAACACCTTGCCGACGCCCTCCTCGCCCGGCTGGGCCTCGCCAGCGGCGCAGGCGACGACATCGCGATCGTCGTCGTCCGCCTGGACCGGACGACCCGACCGTTCTGATCAGGACGATGCCGTCGTCGGTGATCCTGCGGCCGTGGGGATGGGCGGCCGGCTCGGCGCGGTCGTAGCCCAGCACATCTGGGAAGACGGTCCCGGGTCGCGATCCCCTCTCCTCGGCGGTCGTCGGATGACGTCGCCCGGGGCCGGAAGTCATGTACTCCATTCGGCGGTATTGGGGTTACGAACAGTGCCGTCGGGCGTTGAACGTGTATGAGCGGAAGTCATAAGCGGAAGCGGTCGGCGTCGCGAGCGTTCGAGCAGGTGCAAGCGCAGCTGGCTCGGGCGGCCGCTGCGATGGCCGTGCGGAAGCAGTCGCCGCGGGGGGACCTGGAAGAAACGGTTCGCCCGGCAGATGAGGAGCCGGACAATGGCCGTGGTACGGCGGCACCGTCCGGCTTGAGCTGAGGTCATTCGTCCGCCTCACTCCTTCGCGCTTCCCGGCCCTCGACGGTGGGTGCGGCGCCTCCTTCTTGACCTTGTGCTTCCCCTGTGGCATGTGCGGCAGAGGTCGGTCCACGACTCGGCAGACCCGCAGGGACGACCCTCGGCGTCGATCGGCTCCCGCGTACACAGCCGCGATTGACAGGCCCCGGTTCTGGATGGAAAACAGCGCGGGAGTCCTGCCAGTACCTCGCACCCGGGTCGCGGTCGCCGCAGAAGAAAGCCGACCGCTTCGCCGAGGAACTGCACCGGCACCGGAAGAAACAGCCGACGCCCAGTGAACCGGAAAAAGGATCCAAAAAGGATGAACCATGTCACACTCATCCTAGTTCAATCTTCAACTTTTCTGGAGTAGCGTCGCTCCTGCCCCACCACCCCGGGGCGCCCGCCCGGGCCCCACAGGGCCACGGTGCACATCAAGGAGAAAGTCCATGAATCACACCTTCGGACGTCGCGTCGTCACCACGGCCGTCACTCTCGCCGCGACAGCCGGCACGCTGCTGGCCGTGGGCACCGCCGCCTCGGCCGCTCCGAACCTGGCCGCCGACCACGCCGCTGTCTCCCATGTCGCAAACGCCACACCCTACGGTGATCACGACGGAGAGCGGAACAACCGTGGCGACGGATCGAACGAGCGAGACGGACACGACCGTCGCCACCACTGGGACGAGTACCGCGGGCACCACCATGGCGAGTGGCGCTTCGACGGCCACCGCCGCTGGGAGCGGGGAGTCCGGTACTGGTACAGCCCCGACCAGGGTCGTCACTACCGCTTCGACGGTCACCGCTTCTACCAGTGGGAGCGCGGCATGTGGATCGTCGTGATCAGCGACGAGCCCGGCTTCGACGGCAGCGTCTCCCGCTGAGCGCACGGGCCATGGCGAGCGCCGGGTCCGGGCACGAGTCGTAACCGCCCGGACCCGGCGCCCGAGCCCCGAAACGAGTCGCGATCATGACCACTTGCATAGACCACATGCTCGATATGGAGCTCGTCTCCCTTCCGGGCCAGCGGATCGTCGTACCGACCCATCTGCTCTACAGGTCGCAGGACCCGCTCGCGGTACAGCTCCTCTTCTACGACAGCATCCGAGGCCTGATCCCCTGGGTGTTCGCACGCGACCTGCTCGCCTCAGGGACTCGGGGCCCCAGCGGGACCGGTGACGTGCGTATCTGGCCCACCGGAAGCGACACCGAGGCGGTCCTGCACCTCCTGTTGTCGTCGCCTCACGGTTCCGCCCATCTCCTGACCTCACTCCCGGAGGTCGAGCGATGGCTTCACTCCACGTACCAGCTCGTGCCGACTGCCGAGGAGGCCCAGGCGCTGGACCTCGAGAACCACCTCACCCGATTCCTGAACGGGGCACCGTGAGCGCGCCAGACGGCCACCCGGTACGGAAGCCACCCGTCTCGGACGGTTCGACGGCGCCCCGTACGTGAGCCCCCTATGGACAGCGGAGGCGGCATTCGTAGCTGCTTCAGGGACAGCAGCAGCCAGCACCCGGAGTGCCGCCTTCGCGCCCCCGCACGGAGTTCGTCATCCCCGAAGGGCATGAATCCGGCCGTGGACCTACTGCCCGCCGGGCCTGATCCGGCCATCACCGGCTTCGGCGCGGTGGGCGCGCGCGATCACTCACGAGACCGCGGCCAGAGCCAGATGTGCCGGATCGCTCGAAGATCGCGTCGTTGAGGTTGCTCAGTCGTCTGGGCAGAGGACAAAGAGAGGGAAGGCGCGTCGACTGGGCCGGTCTCCGATCTCGTTGAGCGCGGCGCGGATCTCGTGCAGGTGACCCGTGGTCATCTGCAGCGGGGGCTCGTCGGGTTGGTAGGTGGTGCGGACCGGATAGTCCACGCCCGGTTCGGTGGTCATCTCGATGTGGCAGCCCAGAATGTGTGTGACCGGTCGGCGCTCGGAGAACTCGATCAGGCGGTCGATGCTCCGGGCGAAGGCGGACCAGTCCCGGACGTACAGTCGGCCGGGGTAGACCGTGTCGCCGGTGAGCAGGAGCCCGGTCCACGGGTCGTAGAACGTGACGGCTGCCTCGTGGTGGCCAGGGGTAGCCAGGCACTCAAGCACACGGCCCCCCAGATCGACGCGCGCCACGCTGTCGGCGTCCTCGTCGAATCCGAAATGAGCCCAGGCAGTGGTGCGGTCCGCACCGACCATCGTGGTGTCAGGGCGGTCAACGAACTGGCCGTCGCCGGCGATGTGATCGCCGTGAGGGTGCGTGTGCAGCACCAGCAGGTGATACCTCTCCCTGGGATGGCGGGCGAGCCAGCCGCCGAGGAGTTCGTCAACCACTCGGCGCAGGGGAAAGAATTCGGCGGATGCGGTGGCACCGGTGTCGATCAGAACCGCCTGAGAGTTTCCGAACAGCAGGAACAGGAACGGCGCCTCGTAGTGGATCGCCATGTTCTGCCGCAGGATGACCGTGTGCTCGTCGTACCAGTAGAGCTGGATATCTGGGTCCGTGTTGTGCTTGGCGGACGGTGAGCCGTGGATCCAGCGGACGTCCAGCTCGCGAGGCCGGGGAGCCTGGCCCGCGAAGTCAATGAAGGGGATGCCTGCACCCATGACGCCTCCTTGAGTGCGTCGTCTTAGCAGGCCGGGTACGGCGCACATCTCGTCCGGGGCAGGCAGCTGTCAGCCTCCGTCGTGAAGCTACCACGACGCTGATCAGCTGCTCTTGGCCAGGCAGGGGCCGACGGTGCCTCCTGTCCAGGAGGCACCGTCGGCATGACGAGGAACTCGGTACCCGGGGGGAACGCGCGTGGTGGACAGATCCGCGGGAGCGCAGCTCGGCCGCCGAACTCAGTGATGAACGGTATTAGGCTTGGGCGCGCCGACGGGCGGTCGCCCGTCGGCCGGCGGGGGTGCGGCGCTCGTGCGGCTGCCTCGGACCACCACACTCAAGGACGGCAACCGAGTGTCTTTCTTCACCATCGGTCACCGCGGTGTCATGGCTGCCGAGCCGGAGAACACCCTGCGCTCCTTCCTGCGGGCCGAACGCGAGGGGCTGGACGGCATCGAACTGGACTTGCACCTGAGCAAGGACGGTGAGTTGGTCGTCATGCACGACGACACCCTCGACCGCACGACGGACGGCTCCGGTCCGATCGCCGACCAGGAGTTGCGGCAGCTCAAGAAGCTCGACGCCGGCCTCGGCGAGCGCATCCCCACGTTCGGGGAGGTGCTGGACGCCGTCGGGCCGGCGCTGCCGATCCAGGCGGAGATCAAGGACGTGGCCGCCGCCCGTTCGTTGGCCAGGGTGCTCACCGACCGCGACCTGCTGGACCGCGTCTCGGTACTGTCGTTCCACGACGTGGCGTTGATCGAGATCCACAACTTGCTGCCGCAGGCCCGTACCGTCCTGGTGGCAGGCCCCAGCGCGCACCGCCCCACCTTCGTCGGCCGCGCTCAGAAGGTCGGTTCCAGCCTGGTCAGCGTGGAACTGCGCCAGCTGAACCGGGCCATCGTGGAGCAGTGCGGCGCCGCCGGCATCGACGTGATGGCCTGGACCGTCAACGACGAGTGCGACCTGGCGCTGGCCCGGACGCTCGGCCTGGTGGGCTGCGTGACCGACCAGCCCGGCATGAAGCGGCTGGTCGAGGCCACGGCCTGAACTCAGAGGTCCGGGGCCGAAGCGGGCGCCGGTGCGGTCGGACGTGAGCCGTGTGCGCGAAGTGGCCGGAAGGCCCGTTTACCGGATAGCAGAGAACCGACCACAGCCCTGCCGCGCTCGAGTGCATCCGGGCCGCCTGCCCGGACGGCGCCACGGTCCCCCGGATCCCCGACGATCTCTCCGCCCAGCGCCTACTGGTGGTGGCTGCGAGTGCGGAAGACCGTGGGCGTCCGACATTCGTTCGGAGCGCCTGCGATCAGGCTACTGCGCCCAACGTCCCATCGTCGGTGCGGTGCCGATGAGGCACTCGACGTCGGTCGGGAAGCCGGCGAGGGCGTAGGCGGTCAGGCGCAGGTGGCCCTCAAGGCAGACCAGGTTGTCCTGCCCCTCTCCGACGAGGATGACCGGAGGAAACCGCTCGCCTCTGATGAGCGCCCGGGCTGCGTCGACGAACAGTTCGTTGGGTACGTCGAATGCCCTTAGGCCTGCCTTGATGCGTGCCGCTGCGTCGGTCGGCCGACGGCTGCCACCCGACAGTTCGACCCAGTAGGAATAGTCGAGGTAGCGCACGCCGGCCGTCTCGTCGGCGGACAGGAGTGCCCTGATCCACGTGACTTGAGCGGGGAAGTTCTCGAACAGGTCGCGGTTCTCGCCATACCCGCGCGTCGCAGCGAGCAGAGCGCGACGTGCGTGGTTCGCCCCGGCGTCGGAGAAGTCCGGATGCGTCAGCAACTGCTCGGGCTGCCCGCCGCCCGTCAGATGGGACCGGAGCGTCCGGCCGAACCTCCGGCTGGACAGCTCGCCGCTCAAGAAGCAGGCGATCATCTCGTCCTCGCTGCTCATGCCCAGTACGTGCACGATCGTCAGCATAGGTTCGGCCCCGCTGGCTGTCGCAGCTCGCTACCGGAGCGCGGCTCCCCCGACTGCGTCGATCACCGCCGACCACTGCGGTGGCTCGTCCTCACGCCGCGCACCCAGGGCACAGAACACGTTTCCCCGCAGCTCCCCCAGGGCCCGCGTGTCCCGCAGCCGGGCCCGCTTCCAGCCGGCAAGTCGGGAGCGCGAACTACGGGCTTTCGTCCCTCGGCCCGACGGCGGCGCGGACACCCGGGTCGCCGACATCGCCGCACCGGACGGCCCGTCCCGGTGAACGTTCCCGCTCACAGCACCAGTCTGCGGAGGGCCGTATCTCCGCGCGAACGCGAGCGCCTGGCCTTCCCGTGCGCGCCGGCGCCCCAAGCCGCCGCGGCTGCCGAGGACTTCGTTTCCACCCTGGCGCGGCTGGTCGCCGAGGCCGGCCAAGGCACCTGAGTTGTCTTCCTCGCCCTTGCCGAGCAGGCCCGCCGATCGTCGCCGTGAACAGGCCCAGGCCCAGGGTGTCGATCAGCTCGTGCGGAACGAAGCAACGGACCGCTTCGACGGAGAAGGCGTACCGCCTAGCCGACCCGCCGGGTGGTACCGGAGTCAGCGGTGAAGGGCGCCACCGAGGCAGGTGGAGCCGGTGCTCTTCTTCCGCATGGACAGCGAGCGAGCGGGAGGATGCCGCCGCGAGCCCATGATCACGAATCTTGGTGCAGCCGCCGGGATTCTTCGCCGGCAGGGCGGTGCGGAGGCCGCGTCCATGTGCTCATTCTGGGCGGATCATTCGTGGCGCGCATGCCCGCGAGGTGGTGGCACCGCCCCATGCACACGAAACTGATCACATGGAGTGCATGCTCGAGGTCGTCATCCTGCCTGTGAGCGATGTCGATCGATCCTTGGTCTTCTACACCGAGCGTCTCGGTTTCAACCTGGACGTGGACTACGGGCCCGGTCCCGCTTTCCGCGTCGTGCAACTGACGCCTCCCGGTTCCGCGTGCTCGGTGCAGATCGGTGTCGGTCTGACCGACGCCGAGCCTGGCTCAGCGCGGGGCCTGTACCTGGTGGTCCCCGATCTTGAAGCTGCATGGGGCGAGCTGGTGGAGCGCGGGGTCGATGTCGGGGAGATCAGGCACAAGGCACCTCTCGACGCGTGGCAGGGCGGCTTCGAGCCCGGCGCCGACCCGGAGCACCGCGACTACGCGAGCTTCGCCGAGTTCTCCGACCCCGACGGCAATACGTGGACGCTGCAGGAGCGCGGCTTTCCTCGCTCGTGAGGTGGAGCCACCGCCTCGACCGGGTTGGCGGCGGGATGGCGGCAGAGCGATCGGCAGATGCGATTGTGGCCCCGAGCCGACGGCGACGACGACGGCGGCGGCGGATGTGGATGAGGATCTGTGGTTCGTGCACCGCCGGGGCAACGGTCCTCGGGTGCGCACGTAGGAGCGGCCCGTGCCGGAGGTTGGGGCGATGAGCGAGCCTGTTGACGGGCCAGCTGGACAAGAGGGACCAGAAGGAGCGGCGACGTCGTTCGGCGTGGAGCGCGATCCTGCCCGGGTGGTCGCGTTCAGCGACGGCGTCATCGCCATCGCCATCACGCTGCTCGTTCTGGATATCCGCCCGCCGCACGACACCCGGCACCTGATGCACGGCCTGGCCACGCTCTGGCCGTCCTACCTGGCCTACGTCCTTACGTTCATGCTGATCGGCCAGGTGTGGGCCAACCACCACATCATGTTCGACCACATCCGCAGCGTCGACCGCGCGGTGCTCTTCCTCAACACCGTGCTGCTCATGGACGTCGCGTTCCTGCCATTCGCCGCTTCGGTGCTGGCTCAGGCGTTCCGTGACGGACACGGCCAGCGCGTCGCCGTCGTCCTCCACGGCGCCGCCTTCGAGCTCCTGGCCATCTTGTTCAACGTCATCTGGGGCTACGTCCGCCATGATCGCCGGCTGCTCACCGCCACCATCGATTCAGCCGGTGTCGAAGCCATCAGCCGGCGCTTCCGCCTCGCCCTTGTCTGGCTCGCTACCGGAATCCTGCTCGGGGCCCTGTTTCCCCCACTCGGCGTGGCGGTGATCGCCGCCTTCATCCTCTACTACTGGCTTCCCATCGCGGGCGAGATCACCGAGGTCAGGCGTCGGCGCCACCGTGGCCATCGGGCCTGACGGCCGATGGCCGCGTCCGTCGTTGCCTCCGGTGCCGGTGAACCCGGAGCGTTCCCCGGCACCGGGACGACCGCCGGAGGCGCTACCCGGCTGCGGCGTCGCGGGTGCGCCCTGGCCAACGCCGACACCAGGGTCGATACCGGGCTACTGGAGAGCGCTGCGCTTCCCCCGTCACCATCGGGGCCTTTCTCGCCTACACGTCGCCGCAAAGCCCTCAAGGAGGCCAAGGTCATTCTGGCGGCGGTCGTGGCAGCGGCGCACGGAGGGGCCAAGAACGCTCACTCCCGGCCGGCGCCCACGGAAATCGATCGCCCGAGCGAGCCCGAGCGGGGCGGTGCGCTGGCTGGCACCCCTTCGCGGGCGGAGGCTTGAGGCAGGCCCACGGCCCGCCGTCGGGCGCAGCAGCGCACACCCATCACCGCGACCTAACCAGTAAAGTCGACTTGACAGGTTAGATCGAGCGTGCTCGACTGGATATGTAACCACCCAAGCTCGATAGAAGGGTTAGGGACATGTCTTCCGCAGTCCACCACCGCAGCACAGCCGTCAACGGTCTCGAGGTCTTCTATCGGGAGGCCGGCGACCCCCAGGCGCCCGTAGTCGTGCTTCTGCACGGCTTCCCGAGCAGCTCGCACATGTTCCGCCACCTGATCCCGGCACTGGCCGACCGCTACCACGTCATCGCCCCCGACCACATCGGGTTCGGCCAGTCCGCAATGCCAGCCCTGCGGGACTTCCCGTACACCTTCGACGCCCTCACCGACGTCACCGCCGGCTTGCTCCGGCAGCTGGGCGTGGACCGGTTCGCGATGTACGTACAGGACTACGGCGCCCCCATCGGCTGGCGGCTCGCCCTCCAGGCCCCGGACCGCGTCACCGCGATCATCACCCAGAACGGCAACGCCTATGAAGAGGGCTTCGTCAGGCCCTTCTGGGACGGCGTCTTCGCCTACGCCAAGGCCCCGGGCCCGGACACCGAAGCCCCCATGCGTGCCGCCCTGACCCCGGAGATCACACGCTGGCAGTACGTGAACGGAGTCGCCGACCCCAGCCTGGTCAGCCCCGACAACTGGGTCCACGACCAAGCGTTGCTGGACCGCCCCGGCAACGACGAGATCCAGCTCAAGCTCTTCCGCGACTACCCCACCAACGTGAACCTCTACCCGCAGGTCCACCAGTACTTCCGCGACTCCCGGGTCCCGCTCCTGGCGGTCTGGGGAGCGAACGACGAGATCTTCGGCCCGGAGGGTGCCAAAGCGTTCCGCCAGGACCTGCCCGACGCCGAGATCCACCTGCTCGACTCCGGGCACTTCGCCCTGGAAAGCCACCTGCAGACCATCACCGAGCACATCCGCGACTTCCTCGCCCGCGTCCTCGCCTGACGCGAAGGGCTGGCGGCGGACGTATGTCCACCCCTTCCGCCGCAGCCGGCAAAGGACCCGCCATGCGACACCTCGCCCAACACACCTTCAGCGCCACCCCGCAAACCGTCCGCGTCGCACGCGACTTCGCGATGCAGGCCCTCGGCAGCTGGGGCGGATGCCGACGCGGCGACGACCTCCGGATCTGCGTGTCGGAACTGGCCGGCAACGCGGTCCGGCACGGAAGCCCGAACAGCCACGCCTACCTGGTCCGCCTCATCCGGCACCCGGACTGCCTCCACGTCGAAGTCCACGACCGTCGGGAAAGAGCCACCCACCTCGGTGTGCGGCCACCCGCACACCCCGTACCGGAAGGAATCCCGCCATGGGACTGTCCTGGCAGCAAGGGCCCCTCTCATCAGGCGCCATCGGACACTTCCTCACCCCCGAACCACTGCCCGAACGCCTCTTGTTCGCCGAGCGCCTGCGCCGTCGCATGCGCGTGAAGTTCAACGACACCTGGGTCGCCGACAGCGAGGACGTGATCCTGCTCCACGAACCGGGCCGCTACCCCGTCGCCTACTTCCCCCGTGAGGACGTCGACGCGCAGGCATTGGTCGCCGGCGAGAAGGTCACCCACCACAAGGACTTGGGCGACACCGCCTGGTACGCAGTGCACGCCGGAGACCGCACGACGGAACGCGCCGCCTGGGAATTCACCGCGCTGCCCAAGTATGCGGCCGAACTCCAGGGCCGCATCGCGTTCGCCTGGCGGGCGATGGACGCCTTCTACGAGGAGGACGAACGCATCCTGGGGCATGCGGCTGACCCTTACCACCGCATCGACATCCGCAACACCTCGCGCACCTTGGAAGTCCGCCTCGGCGACACCGTGATCGCCCGCTCGGAGCACCCTGTGGTGCTCTTCGAGTCCGGATTCGCGCCGCGCTGGTACGTCCCGCGCGCCGACATCGACGAGTCCCGCCTCCGTCCGGTCGACGGCCGGACCTTCTGCCCCTACAAGGGCCTGTGCGACTACTACGACATCGACGAGGCGCACCGCGCCGCCTGGTCGTACCGCAACGCCTACCGAGAGGTCGACAAGGTCAACGACCTGGTGTCGTTCGAAGCGGACAGGGTCGAGGTCTATCTGGACGGCGCGCGCCTGCAGCCCGAACCCGGACAGAACGTCATCTCACACGGTGTCGACCGCGGCCTGGACGTCGACGAGGTCAACGCCCACTGACGCCTGCCGGAACAGTCCCGGATCCGGGGCCTGTCGCCGAACTGGAACGCGCCGCGCTCCTGCGGTTCTTTTCACGAGGTTGTCGGCCGATCGCGCTCGCCGAGCACGCCGCGCCCACGATGGTCGATGACGGCTCCTTCGTTCCCGGCGCGCGGGACGCCCTCGGTGAGCAGGCCAAGGCGAGCCGTTCGGGCCGCCATCACCCCCCACGAACTGCGCCGCGGCATCGGCTACGTCATCCGGCAGGCCGGACTGTTCCCCCCACAGGACCGTCCTGGACAACGTGGCAGAAGGCCACCGGCCCGCAGGACATCTACAGCCAACTGCGGCGCGCCACCGAGGCACAGGGCCTCGCAGTCACCGACTACCCACCCGCGAGGGGACACCACCCGACATCGGGGCGTTTCGGCCACTGGGGGTTGCGTGGTCGTCGACCCGCCCGCGCGTATCTGGTGGGTCGGCCGTAACCTGCGGCCATGACAGAGATCCAGGCCGAAAACCACCGTGAAGCCTTCGAGCTGCTGCTGGCCGGTAACCAGCGGTTCGTCGCGGGTGCCCCGGCGCACCCGAACCAGGACGCCACCCGCCGCACCGAGGTCGCTCCGTCCCAGCGCCCGTTCGCGGTGCTGTTCGGGTGCTCCGACTCCCGCCTGGCCGCCGAGATCATCTTCGATCGTGGTCTGGGCGATCTCTTCGTGGTGCGTACCGCCGGCCACGTCATGGGGCCGGAAGTGATCGGCAGCATCGAGTACGGCGTCGACGTGCTGGACTGCCCTCTGGTGGTGGTCCTGGGTCATGACTCGTGCGGGGCGGTCGGCGCGGCGTGCGCCGCGCTGGAGGACGGCATGGCGCCGGCCGGCTACGTCCGGGACGTCGTCGAGCGAGTGACTCCCAGCGTGCTGGCGGCGAGGGCCGCCGGACGCGTGAGTGGCGAAGAGATCCTCGCGGAGCACGTCAGGCACACGGTCGACCTGCTGCTGGACCGCTCCCGCCTCCTTGCCGAGCGCGTCGCCGCCGGGCACGCCGCTGTGGTGGGCCTGTGCTACAGCCTGGCCGACGGGACCGCACGCCTCGTCGCGGCACATGGCCTGGACATGCCCGCTGCCCCGGCTGTGTGAGGAGCACGGTCCTGCGGATCGGGCACGAGGCCGCCCACCGGGGCAGTGCGTCCGTGGGCGATCCGGCAGGCGCGTCGAACGGCGTTGATACCGGTTACGCGGGGGTCCGGGGCCCGGCGGCGCGGCGGAGCCGGTTGGCGATCGCGAGCCCCAGGCCCTCCTCCGCCGGCAGGGAGGCGACGATGAGGTCGCACCCCTGCCGGTCGAGCTCGCGCAGGAACCCGTACAGCCCGCGCGCGTAGGCGGTCGTCGAACCGGGGACCGTCACCACGGCGTGCGCCTTCACCGCGGCGCCGGCGAGGGAGGAGGGAAGGAAGACGCCCACCTGGTGCCCCAGCTCCTGCGCGAGTTCCGCTTCGGCGACGACCTTGTCGGGCTCGACGAGGACGACCCGCGCACGCGGTGCGTAGTGGGACGGATGCTGGCCCGGCACCCTGACAGGGCTCGTCGAGGGAACCGCCAGCGGGAAACCCAGCACCGCTTCGAGGTCCTCGCGCGTCACCCCGCCGGGCCTCAGGATGCTCGGGATCTCGCCCGTGGCGTCGACGATGGTCGACTCGACACCGACGGCACAGGAACCGCCATCCAGTACAAAGTCCACGGCGTCCCCGAGCTCCGCACGGACGTGGTCCGCCGTGGTGGGGCTGACCTGGCCGAAGCGGTTGGCGGACGGGGCCGTGACACCGCCGCCGAAGTCCGACAGCAGCGCGAGGGCGACGGGGTGGTCGGGCACGCGCACGGCCACCGTCTCCAGGCCGCCGGTCGCTTCGAGCGGCACCCGGCGACCGCGCCGCAGGACCAGAGTGAGTGGCCCCGGCCAGAAGCGTTCGGCCAACAGGCGTGCCGTCGCGGGCACGTCCTCGACCCAGTCGCCCAACTGCTCCGCGCCGCCGATGTGGACGATCAGCGGGTGGGAGGGAGGGCGCCCCTTGACCTGGAAGATACGCCCGACGGCGGCGGGATCCTCGGCGTCGGCGCCCAGGCCGTAGACGGTTTCGGTCGGGAAAGCCACCAGGCCGCCGCCACGCAGCACGCCGGCTGCCTTCTCGATGTCAGTGGTTCGTGCCGTCACGCTCGCCATCCTCTCACTGTTCCACTGCGCCCGATTGCCAGGTCGGGCCCGGTCGCGCTCATGGAACCTGGCCACACGTGGGCGTCGGATTCGGTCAAGCGGCGACCCATCGAGCGGCATCGCGGGCGACGCGAGCGGCGGCGTACTCCGTTCCGGCGACGAAGCGCATCATGGGGCCGAACATCGGGGCGGCCAGCGAACCGGTGACGTACAGCCCAGGCATGGATGTTTCGAACATGCTGGTCAGTCGAGGTGCCTTGGAGCCGGGCACGCACACGATGCCGCGCCGTAGCGCCGGGGCGAGAAAGGCGAGCGCGTCGATGTCGAGGCGGTAGCCGGTGGCGGCCAGCACGTGGTCGACGGTCAGACGCTCCGAACCACCCGGGCCGGTGAGGTCCAGCCTGGCCGTGGAGTCGGACGCCTCGGCGCGGATGACACGGCACGAGGTGCGCACCGGCACGACATCCTCGACCCGATGGCGCAGCCACCAGCCGCCCGAGGGTCCCAGCGCCCGGCGGAACAGCAACAACCGGGCGGCAACGGGCAACCGTCGCACTCCGCCTGGGGCCCGGCAGACCGCCGCGAGTGTCCAGCCCGTCCCCAAGGGCGAAGCGGGCTGCGCGAGCCGTTGCGGCCAAGGCCGGTCGGGCTGCGGAACCGAGCCCCACCGAACGCGCCTGTCCCGCACCAGCACCTGGACGTGGGCTCCGGCCTCGTGCAGCAGGGCGGCGCTCTCCAGCGCGGACTGACCTCCCCCGATGACCGCGATCCGCTGGCCGGCATACCTCGACAGGTCGCTGTGGTGGCTGGTGTGCGACACCAGGGCACCGGCTCCCGGCCCTTCGGGCGCGAGCCGCAGCAACTCCTCCGGTATGCACGCCAGTCCGTTCAGGCCGGTCGCCACCACGATCGCCGCCGCCGCCAACTGCCGGCCGTCGTCGAGTCCTACGACGAACCCGGAAGCGCTGGGGCCACGGTCGACGTCGACGACCCTGGCCGGATCAACGTCACCGACGTACCTGTGCCGGAACCACTGTCCGTACCGCACGAACACGTCGCACGGGATCGGCGTCAGTTCCGTCAGCTCCGACTCACCGTGCAGGCGCCGGAAGTCGGACAGTCGTCCCCCTGGTTCGGGCGCCGACAGATCGGTGGCGTCCGGGGTCGACTTCAGGAACATCCCCGTGGCCATGGCATGCCGCCAACTGCCCATCACCTCCCCGAATATCCGCACCGGAACCCCGGCGGCCCGCAGATGAGCGGCAACCGACAACCCGTACGGACCGGCGCCGATCACCACCACCGGAAGCCCTTCGCGCCCCCCGACCGCCCGCTCGCGGGCAGCGTGCTGCCCTGGAAGCGACTGCGTCACACATCCCCCAACCGATCAGCCCGCCGCCCTCCCCAGGGCAGCGCGACACCTCGGAACGCCACGGCGGCCAACGGCCCACCGCACGCGATCCCCCCTCCACGACCGAGTGTGACCCCTCAGCCACTGCCCGCCCAGGATTTCAATACCCCTTGACCCAAGCCAGTCAAAACAGCCGGCTGAACGCGGTGCGTCCGCACCGCCATCTCCCACCCTCCGAGTCGTTCACCGCTTCGGGACCAGCTGTGCCGGAGCAGCGGACGAAGGGGTGTACGGCCAGTCCGCGCCCCGCGCGACTTTGCCGACCCTTTACAACCTGTGCTGGTCCTGCCTCGTCTCTTCGCTCGATCCATCACACAGCCTGTCCGGCCACCCGCCGGGCCGGCCGACGAAAGAGAGCGATTCATGCGCCGAACAGTCCTCAGCGCCACGGCAGCCGCGTGCGTCGCCGTGCTGGCGAGCACGGTGCCCGCGTTCGCCCACGGGACGAGCGCTTCTGCGACCCCCCGTCCCTCTGCCACTTCCCAGCCGTCGGCCCGGCCCAGCGCGCCGGCCAGCGCGGAACCGAGCGCGGTTCCCACCCGGGAGCCGAGCCGCGCGGCCACCCCGGTGCCGACCGTCGCGCCCAGCGAGGGGCGGGGTCAGGTCGGTGTCGTACCGAGTGGTGCTCCCAACACCGGCGTGACCACCGGCTCCGACGACTCCGGGTCGGGCGGCATGCTGATGGGCGGCGGTGCCGCCGGCGCCCTCGCGGTGGGCGGCGCGGCGGTCTTCCTCGTGCGCCGCCGACGGGCGACCGGGGCATGACGCACTTCTCCAGGCGCGCGTTCGTCACCGCGGCGCTGGCCTCGCTGCTCGTGAGCTGCGCCGGCCACGGCGGCGACGGGGCATCCACCACCCGCCCCGTGGGCACGCACGTGACCGCCCGGTCCTCCGCGGACCCGGTGAAACCGCCGGAGACGCCGGGCCGTTCGTTCCCGGCGCGGCTGCGGATTCCCGAGATCGGCGTCGACACGCCGGTCATGCGACTCGGGCTGGCGCAGGACGGCAGCGTGCAGGTGCCCCCTATCACGGCGCACGACCAGGCAGGCTGGTACCAGCACTCTCCGACACCGGGTCAGACAGGTCCGTCGGTGATCCTCGGCCATGTCACCGTCGGCGCCTATGGGGACGGAGTCTTCCGCCACCTCGACCGGCTGCGCCGGGGCGACGGGATCACGGTGCGCCTGGAGAACGGCAGATCGGCCGAGTTCACCGTCACCTCCGTTCGGACCGTCGCCAAGGCCGACTTTCCGACCAAGGCGGTCTACGGCGACGTCGACCGGCCGGAGTTGCGGCTCATCACGTGCGGCGGACCACGTACCGGCGACGGCTATCGCGACAACGTGATCGTCTTCGCCGCGTTGAGCAGCGCGAGTCACTGACCGGTTGCCGCCCGCCCCGGTCCCGGGCCGATGGAACGTACGCCGTCGATCCGGGGTCTTTCCCACGGGCACTCTTCGCGCCCCGGGCGCGAAGAGTGCCCCCGTCCCCCATGGAGAGCGTTGAAACGGTCCCGCGAGAAGGCGGCAGCAGAGCTGTTCGCCGCTCTCTACCCGCGCTTGGCCGGCTGGTGCCGTCGCCTGGTCGACGACGACGAGACCGCCCACGAGATCGCCTCGGAGGCGTTCACCCGTCTATGGGCCCGTTGGACGTCCGTGTCGGAACCCCGGGGCTTCCTCTACGTCACGGCCGCCAACATCGTCCGGGACCACTGGCGCCGGCTGGAGCGCGAGCGTACGGCCATGCGTCGCGCCACCGTGGAGGCGTCCATCCACCCGTCCACCGAGCAGACCGACCCCTCGGTCCGCCTGCTCGTCCAGGCGCTCCCCGAACGACTGCGCATACCGACCCTCCTGCACTACTACGCTGACATGCCGATCCGGGAGGTGGCCGTGCTGACCGGGCGCAAGGAAGGAACCGTCAAGGCCGACCTGCACGCGGCCCGCGAACTGCTCCGCGCCCACCTGAGGAGAAGCCTTGATCACATACAATGACGACGGTCCGGACTTCGAGTCCGACGACCCTCTCGCCGTCATCATGCGGCCGCCCTCCCAGCACCTCGCCCCGCCCCCCGGCCGGTACGAGGAGATCCGTCGTGGCGCGGCCCGCCGCCGCGTCCTGCGCGCTGTCGTCGGAGCCGGCGCGACGTGCACGGTCGCCGCCCTCCTCGCCATACCGTTGCTGCGCACCACCCACCAGGACCCCGCCTCTCCGACGGTCCCCCTCGCCCCGCCTCCCGTGAGCAGCCCCACGGCCCTGCCGACCCCCGCCGTGTCCGCTCCCCCGAGGGTCACCCCTCGCCCCAGCGCACGCCCCTCGACGGGTACGACGGCCCTTCCCGGCCGCCGCCCGGCCGCCACCGCCTCGCCCTCCGCCACCCCCACTACGGTCCCGACCGAACCCGAGCCGCCGACCCCCACCCGCCCGCGCACGGTGGGGCCATCGACGGACCCGGCGCGCTCGGCGACCCCTTCCGCCGCCGGTACCCGCCACGAGTGAGGGGCATCAGACATCGCCAAGTCGGCGGCGGTCCTCTTCGTCCCACTTCCTGGTGTCGCGGGGCTGGGTGTAGGGCTCGGTCCCGGGCGGCAGGCCGCCCGCGATCGCCCGCTGGCGTACGGTCTCGGCGTCGAACTCCAGCCCCAGCAGGATGGCCAGGTTGGTGATCCACAGCCACAGGAGGAACACGATGACGCCGGCCATGGTGCCGTAGGTCTTGTTGTAGGAGGCGAAGTTGGCGACGTAGAACGCGAAGGCGGCGGAGGCGGTCATCCAGACGATCAGGGCGAGGAAGCTGCCCGGGGTGATCCACCGGAAGCCTTTGACCCTGGCGTTCGGGCTGGCCCAGTACAGGATCGCGATCATGATGGTGACCAGGACGATCAGGACGGGCCACTTGGCGATCGACCACACCGTCAGTGCCGTGTTCCCGATGCCGAGTGCGGTGCCCGCCTGACGGGCCAGGCCGCCGGTGAACACCACGATCAGCGCACTGATCACTGCCAGCACCATCAGCACGACCGTCACACCGACCCGCACCGGAAGGATCTTCCACACCGGGCGGCCCTCCGGCATGTCGTAGACGGCGTTCGCCGCGCGGATGAACGCGGCCACGTAGCCGGATGCCGACCACACCGCCAACACGATGCCGACGATCGCCATGATCGAGCCGACGCCGGCGTTGCTCTGCAACTGCTCCACAGCCCGGATGATGATGTCCCGGGCCGAGCCAGGGGCGAACTTCCTGATGTTGGCCAGCACAGCGTCGGTCGTCGACCTGCCGGTGATGCCCAGCAGTGACACGAGTACCAGCAGCGCCGGGAACAGCGACAGCACGCCGTAGTACGTCAGGGCCGCCGCACGGTCGGTCAGCTCATCGTCCTTGAACTCCCGCAGCGCGCCTTTGAGCACGGCACCCCAGGCCCCTTTGGGCAGCTTCGTCGGCGCGTCCGGTGCCCGACGCTCCACCTCGGGCCCGGGCCCGACGTCCTCGGGCGCGGGCATCTCGCGTGCCTCCGCCTCGTCGCTGCCGTGGTCCGCTTTCCGCCCTGGAAGATGCAGCTTCGCCATAACCCTCCGGGTAACCCCCAGGGCGCCACCTACGCCATCAGCGCCTGATCGCATCCATGTGCCGTGCACACCTCCCCCGTCCCCCACTGGTGACGCGCACTGCCCGGCCACCAGAATCACGCTATGGACGCAGGACTTGCAGGACTCCTCGGTGGCGTCATCGGCGCCGCGGTCGGCGCCGTCGGTGCTACGGCATCCGCCTGGATCACCGGAAGGAAGGCAGAGCGACAGGCCGAGATCCAGTCCGAGACACAGTTGAGGCAAGTCCGCCTTCAGATAGATGCCGAACGGACACGTGCTCTTCGCGCATCACGCAAGAGTGCCTACCTGTCCTTCGCCGAAGGCTGTCACCTGGTACACGGAACGCTGAGCGAAGCGGGCATCAAACTCGGAGGCATCGCGGCGAGCGACCCTCCGGAGGAACGCGAAGAGCGCCGCCAAGCCGCCCGCCGCCTCTGGAACGAAGCACGAGCCCTGCACCGCCGGCTCGACCGCCTTCAGCACATCGTTTTCATGGAAGGTCCCACCGAGATGGGCGCTGCCGCCCAAGCCGCAACAGGCGCTCTGGTGCCGTTTTTCGGCGCAGTCATCGAGTGGTTGCACGCGGTTGACAACGAATCAGAGACGCCGCAGCACGGGGAAGAGCACGATAGAGCGCACAGCGAGGCATACGGCAAGCTCCTGGAGTTCCTCTATGCAGCAGCGGATCCCTCTCCAGCTTCTGACCAAGCCGGCCGGTAGGTCAGAGATCGGCCCCCGACGTCACTTGGCTCGCTGACCCACACGAAGGACGCTCAGGTAACGGCGTGACGCTCGGTCGCCCATCCGGGTGCGCACGCGCTCGGCGATGGCGTCGAGCAGGCACTCACGAACGTCACCGTCGAGCCTTCGATACAGCGACGTCGAGCGAAGGAGATCGGCAAAGCCGTCCCCGTCGAACCACTGAACGGTCGGGTACCAGCGCACGATCGTCGGGCCGAACAATCCGCCGGGATCGTCGACCAGGCCCCAACCCTCGTCGGTGGTGCACACCTCGTCCTCCAGCGGCGGATGACCCCAGCCGGGGTTGCCCGGAAAGAACCGCTCGTGGAGATCGGCGGTCTCGGCGTAAACTTCCGGCTCTCCCGGCCTGCGGACAACGACGTTGCCGAGCAGCGCCATCCACCCTGCGGGACGGAGCACGTCGTACGCACGCTGCCAGCCAATCGACGGGTCGACCCAGTGCCACGAGGACGCAGCCACGAGGGCGTCGAAGCGCCGGCTGCCGTCGTCCCACTCCTCGAACGTCGACATCTCGACTTCGACGTTGCGGCAGGCGGCGGTCCGCCGGCGAGCAAGTGCGGCCATGTCTGCGCCGGGCTCGATGGCGGTCACTGAGCAGCCGAGCGCTGCCAGCGAGCGCGTCGCCTGACCGGTACCGCAGCCCACCTCCAGCACCGACGACCCTTCGTCCATGCCGGTGATGGCGCGAAGGTCCGCGAACAACTCGGCGGGGTATCCCGGGCGTACCCGGTCGTAGAGCTCCGGGACCTCGTTGAACACCCGGCCGAGGTCGTGTCGATTCGGGGGCATCTCCTGCTCGTCGGTCACGAACGCACAAGCTATGGGGCTCGACCGCGGAGACGCCATTGGGTTTACCGGCGCCCGCTGAAGCGCTGCCGCCGGTGACGCGGCTGGTGACCATGAACGCTCACCCCCGGCCCCGGGTACGTCGATCGTCGCTGATCGACCGCATTGTGTTTTAGCTGTTGCAGGAGGAGTGGGCGGGACGCCGTGCCCGCAGGGCCCAGGCGAGGGCGTCATCCGCGACGGCTTCCCAGCCGTCGTGGAAGCCGGTGCCGTGGTCACGTCCGGGCCACTCCCGGTACTCGGTGAGTGCGGCGGACCGCCGGTAGCGGCGGTGGGTCTCGCGGACGACCGCCGGCGGCACGATGCGGTCGGCCGTGCCGGCCACCAGCAGCAGCGGGGCGCGGTCGGAGTTGGCGAATCGGACCGCGGTGGCGGCACGGCCGGCGGGGGTGATGTTGGCGAAGCCCGCCTGGAACAGGGGCCGGCCCGCGCCGGGTACGGCCCACCGGGCGCGCTCGGCGGCGGCCTGGTCCGGGGAGACCGTGTTGGCGAAGGCGTAGTGGAACTGGCGGTCGGTGAGCTTGACGGTGCGGTGGCGGTTGGCGGGGTTGGCGAGGACTGGCCGGGTGGCCCGCAGGGTGGGCAGCGGCAGACGGAGGACGCCCTTGGCCGGGGCGGGGTGGAGGGCGACGCCGGCGGCCCCGAGCCCGCGGTCGAGCAGGATCTGGGTGATCAGGCCGCCGAAGGAGTGGCCGATGATGACGGGCGGCTCGGCCAGTGTGCGCACGAAGGACTCGTAGTGGTCGGCGATCTCCCTCACTCCCAGGCCGGCGGGGGCCCGGTCGTGGTCGAGCGGCTCGTGTAGCTCGGAGATGCCGGGCCAGGCCGGGGCGTGGACCGTGTGGCCCTGGGCTCGATAGCGGTCGATCCAGGGCTGCCAGCTGTGCGGGCTGAGCCACAGGCCGTGGACCAGGACGATGGACTGCGGGGACATGGTCATCACTCTTTCCTTGCTCTGTTCATACGAGACAGACAGGTCTGTCTCGTCTCTCGCCCAGAGTGAATGCGCCCATCACCTGCTGTCAAGCGATGAGACAGACCTGTCTGTTACGTTGGTCGGATGGATGCTGTGACCGACCCTGCCGCCGTGAGGTCGAAGCCTCGCGAGCGCCTGCTGGAAACCGCGTCGGAGCTCTTCTACGCCGAGGGCATCCACGCGGTCGGGGTGGACCGGCTGATCGCCGAGGCCAAAGTCCCCAAGGCCACTTTCTACCGTCACTTTCCCAGCAAGGATGACCTGGTGCTGGCCTATCTGCGGGGCCGCGACGCCGGCATCCGCGCACGGCTGGCCGCCGCCTCTGCCGGCACCGGTACACCCCGGCAGGTGCTCGACCTGCTCGTCGCCGGCATCTCCGAAGAGTCCTGCGGGCCCGGCTTCCGGGGCTGCCCGTTCATCAACGCCGCCGCGGAATACCCCGACCCGGAGCACGCGGTCCGTCGGCTCATCGACGAGCACCGGACTTGGTTCCGCGAGGCCCTCGTCTCTCTGGCCGCCGCCTGCGGACATCCCGACCCGTCCACCGCCGCCGGCACCCTGGTCATGCTGCGCGACGGCGCCATGGTCGGCGGCTACCTCGACCGCGCAGCCACCTCGGATGCCCTCGCGAGGGCCGCACACGCCGTCCTGGGCGCACCGGTCCGCTGACCTGCTTGACCTCGTCACATGACTGACTCGGTCGCCGGGCGTCCGGAGGCGCCGTAAGCCGTACGCAGCGGGTACGCGGGGGTGAGCGGGAGCAGGGGCACTGCCCGAAGACGCAGGTCAGCCGACGGCCGGGGCCGCTCTCCCGCCAAGCCCAAAAGGTCACACGCGCATCGCCCACAGTGAGCCACTGCCGTCGAGGAGAACGACCGAGTCGCCGCTCGCTACAGGATCGCTCAGGGCCGTGCTGTCGAACTGGCCTGTCCAGAGCGTGCGGCCGTGTTCCACTCCGACGATCCGCACGCTGGTCCAACGCTGGAACACGCGCGCCTGGCCTGTCCCGGAGAGCACGACGTATTCGCCGGTGGTCTGCACCCTACGAGTATCGGCGTGCCACCGGATGGTGCCGTCCGCGGCGGCCAGGCACACCGGTCCCGATCCCGTGGACAGGACGAACCCGCCGGCCACGCTGATCGTCCCCTGTTCCTCCAGGTCGACCTCTTGGTACGTACTGCCGTAGGTCCAGGTCTGCTCGCCGGTGAGGCCGTTCAGTGCGGTCGGTTTCCGGCGGGACCCCGCGGCCAGCGGGAGGAACACGGTGGTTCCCGACACCAACTCGTCGAGTGGCTGGAAGGCCCCGGTGCTGAGGGTGTCCGGTTTGGTCTTCTGGAACGGGCTCCGCCACATCACCTCACCTGTGTCCGCCTTGCGGCAGACGAGGTCGACGGGGACTGTCCTGCCCACCTCGTAGCAGAGCAGGCCCTCACCCAGGGGCTGCGCCAGGTCACCCTGTGGCTGGAAGCCGGAGCGTGTCCACAGCTTGTTGCCCGTCTTGCCGCGTACTGCGATTCCGCCGCTGCAGAGGATCAGGTCGCCGGCCAGGATCCATGTGGCGTCGTAGGGGGAGGATACGTCGATCACCCATCGCTGCTGGCCGGTGCGCGGATCGACTCCGGTCACCAGACCCCCCTCTCCGGTGATCAGCAGGCCGCTGGGCCGGTGCACATCCAGGCCCATGGCACTGCTGGAGACCGACTGCTGCCACCGGCGCTCGCCGGTGGCAGCGTCGAAGGCGTGCAGCTCTCCGCCTTTGTGATCGGAGTCCTGGGTCAGGGCGAGCAGCGTGTCACCGATGACCGTGAAGCGTGCTTCCCGGGCCCAGGCCACGTTGAGGGACGCCTCCCACAGACGCTTACCGGTGGCAAGGTCGAAGGTGTGGAGCGCGGCGGTCTCCTTGTAGTAGTGGCCGGCGGCCACATGACACCGGCCGGCGGCCAGGACGACGTCCGGACCGTCGGAGTTGATCAAGTCGATGTCTGCGATCTTCTGCGACCAGGTGACCGGGTCCCGCTCGGGGTCGCCGGTCAGGTACATCGCCGCCGCCCCGCCGGCGACCGCGACCGCCGCGAGCCCCGCGCCCCCCAGGAGCAGGCTGCGCCGGCTCATGCCTGTTCCGCCGAACGGACCGGCGGGTGCCTGGACCGTGGGTGCCGCCGCGAGACCGTCGGACCGGGAGTCAGCCGAAGGCGGTGCGCTCGCCCCGTGCTCCTCTCGGTCGGCGACGGTGGGGGTGTAGCCAACCGCGGGCACGGCCTGCCGCACACCACCGAAGCGCCGCAGCTCGTCGGCGAGCACGGCGGCCGATTCGTATCGTTCGCGCGGGTCCTTGGCCAGCAGCCGACCGACCAGGCGGTCCCACGCAGCGGAGAGGCCGGGCACGAGGCTGCTCGGCGCGGGGGGCGGATCGTGAAGGTGCGCCGTGACGTACCCGAGGGTGTCCGGGGCGTCGAACGGCGGCCGCCCGGTGAGCAGTTCGAACAGCACACACCCGAGGGAGTACAGGTCGCTGCGCTGCTCGGGGCGCCCGCGTGCCTGCTCCGGCGCCATGTACGCGGCCGTGCCCACCATGAACCCGGTGTGGGTCAGCCGGTCACCGGTAGCCGAGGCGTCGGCGGCGCGGGCGATCCCGAAGTCGAGCACCTTCAGGCTGCCCGAGGCCGCGACGAACAGATTTGCGGGCTTGATGTCGCGGTGGAGGATGCCGGCGGCATGCGCCTCACCGAGGGCGTCGCACACCTGCGCGCCCCACCGCGCCGCCTCCTCCTCGCCGACAGGTCCGCGCCGGACAACGGCGTCCAGGCCCTCGCCCCGGAGCAGTTCCATCACGAGGAACGGCGTCGTGCCCTGGCCGGTGGTCGCCTCACCGAGGTCGTGGACAGTCACGATATGGGGATGCTGAAGCGCGGCGGTGATCCGCGCCTCCCGCAGAAATCGGGCGCGCGCCTCGTCGGCCCGGCTGCCGCCGCCCGCGAGGACCGAGATCACCTTGACCGCGACCGGCCGCCGTAGACTGGCGTCCTGGGCCTCCCACACCTCCCCCATCCCGCCCTGCCCCAGCGGGCGCAGGAGGCGGTAGCGGTCAGCGAGTATCAGATCCCGGTCGTCCACGACCCCAAGTCCCCCGACGGTAAGCGGTTTTCACTCGGCAGCGTTGATCGTAGACCGTGCCCCTCCGATGACACAGGGCCCGGGCGACAGCAGACATCGCCCGTCCGCTCACGCGCAGGAGCGCGCCGGGACACCGGTGTCCGGTGCTCCTTGCGGTGCCCAGAGGCTTGCCCGACTGTCGGTGGCTGGGAAACTGCCTGATGCCGACCGGACAACCGCCGAAGCCGGTGACGTACCGGACGTAGAAGCACCGGATCACACTGCCTCGCGCCCACCTCCACCTCCACCTCCACCTCCACCTCCACCTCCAGGTGGGCTCCCGTGCTGTGACCTGCGCACACTGGATGTATGCGCAGGTTGATCCCCATCGGGGCGACGGAGCGTGAGGACCTGCTCGCGGCCGCTGTCGTGGAGGCCGTCCGGGGGACGAGCGCGTATGCGGGAAGTATCTTCCTGCGCTCCCCCGACCGTCGGTCGCTCGTCCTTGCTGCGACGTGCGGCGTGCCGCCGTCTCTGCTGGGTGGCTGGCGCCTCATCGCGGTGAGCAGTCCCATCCCGGTCGCCGTGGCGTACACGTCGGGACGTACGGTTCATCTGGCAAACGCCGACGAGACGATGCGGCATTATCCGCAGCTCGCGGTGGCCCTGCCGTATGCCTTCGGCTCCTGCTCGGTGCCGGTGCGCGCGGGTGGGGAGCTTTTCGGATCGCTGACGATCGTGTGGCCGGCTTCACCGGGCAGCGAGGGGCTCTCCAAGGCCCAGCGTCGCCACCTGCGGAGCGTCGCCTGTCGGCTCGGTGGTTCCTTGGCCGAACTCCTGGCCCGTACCGGTGATCCTGTCGAGTGCGAAGCCGGGGCGACTGCCGTCGAGACCCCGGCTTACTCGGCAGCGGCCGTGCGGGTGGGCTTGTTCGACTGGAACCTCGGCTCCGGCATCCTCAGCGTGGACGACGCGTTCTGCGCGATCTTCGGTCTCGATCCGAGCACTTTCGACGGACGTCCCGAAACACTTGCTTCGTGCCTGCACCCCGGTGATGGTGCCGCCTTCCGGGCCTGCGTGCGCGAGGCAGTGGGCGAGGGCCGGATCACCGCTCGAAGACTGCGCGTAGGGGATCACAGCGACGGCGGCGGGAGATACCGCACGGTCGAGCTGTGGGGTCGTGCGCCGGAAGCCGACGACGCACGCCCGGTCACGCATCTCGTCGGCGCGGTCGTGGATGCCCGGGCGGGCGGTGCGGCCGTCGCAGCGGTCGAACGACTGCCGGACGGGCTGTTCTCCCTGGCCCCCGACGGGCGTGTCACCTACGCCAACCGCCGTGCCCTGGACCTGCTGGAGGTCTCCGCCGACGAGGTGCTCGGCCAGTGCCTGTGGGACGTGCTGCCGTGGCTCTCCGACCCCAGCGTCGAGTACCGGCACCGCTCTGCGATGATCTCGCAGGCGCCGTCCTCCTTCCTGGTGAGCCGGCCGCCCGACCAGTGGCTCGCCTTCTCCCTCCACCCGCAGCCTGACGGGGTGACCGGCCGGGTGGTCCCCACTGCCGGTCCTTCATCGGCCGCGGCAGCCCCCGCCTTTCCACCGACGGTGGCACCCGTCACCGCACCAGCACGCTTGGGCGTCATGTACCACGTCCTGCAGCTCAGCAGCGCGCTGACCGAGGCGGTCACCACACGGCAAGTCTGCGAAGTGGTCTCCGACCAGCTCCTGCCGGCCTTCGGGGGCCAGCAGATGGCGATCTATGTGGTGCGCCACAAGGCGATGCAGCTTCTCCACCACACCGGCCACCACGAGACGTTCCTCGATTGGCTGCAGGGTGTTCCCCTGCACGCCCGCCTGCCCGGCACGGAGAGCCTCACCTCCGGTGCTCCCCTCTTCATCGAGTCCCAGAAGGATCTCGCCCGGGGCTATCCAGGCATCCCCACGGGACCGGTGAGCTCCTGGGTGTATCTGCCCCTGCTCGCCTCCGGGCGCCCGGTCGGCACCTGCGTCCTCGGCTTCGACGAGCCCCATCACTTCACAGAGAAGGACCGCGGCGTCCTGACGGCACTCGCCGGGCTGATCGCCCAGGCCCTGGAACGAGCACGGCTGTACGACTCGGAGTATGCCGTCGCGCACGGGTTGCAGCAGGCGCTCCTGCCGCACCGCCTACCAAAAGTCCCAGGTATCCGGATCGTCGCACGCTACCTGCCCGCCACCAGCGGTATGGACATCGGTGGCGACTGGTACGACGTCATCCCCACGGACAACGGGGTCTGCCTCGTCATCGGTGACGTGGAGGGCCACAGCGTCGCCGCCGCGGCCACCATGGCCCAGTTGCGTAGTGCCGTACGCGCGTTCGCGGCGGCGGGCCACGAACCCGGCGACGTGATGTCAGGCGTCAACCGCACGCTCATCGACCTCGACAGCGACCTGCTGGCCACCTGCTGCTACATCCACCTCGAAGCCCACCGCGGACACGCCTACGCAGTCACCGCCGGCCACCCCGCACCCCTGCTCCGCCTCCCCGACGGCACGGCCAACGCCCTCGAACTCGACGTCGGAACAGTCCTCGGCGTGGACCACGCCAGCGCCTACATTCCCACCCGTCTGGTTCTCCCACCCGGATCCGTCCTCGCCCTCTACACCGACGGTCTGGTGGAGAAACCCGGAACCGACATCGGCATGGGGATCGACCGGCTGCGAGTTTCACTGGCCCACGCTCGCGCGGACTCACTGGACGAACTCGCCGACCGGCTCCTGCGCCACGCCCGCGGCTCCTCCCACCGGGCCGACGACATCGCGCTGCTCGTCACCGAACATGGTCCAGCCTGATGGCCACATGACAGACGGCCGCCGAGTGGCCCCCTCGGGTGGGCCTGCCGCCTGAAACAGCGCCGACGTGGCTCGCCGCCGAGCACGGGCCGCCACCCCGCGAGCCGTGGAACAGGCAGCAGACCGCCACGTACGAGACCGGCCGGCGTGCCGTACCACCGCCGTCAACGGCTGACCGGTTCGGCCGGGAACGGCCCTCACGGCGGCGGCCGCAGCGCCTTGAAGCGCCCCCATGGCAAGGGACCGGCGCAGGCGTGGCTGTGGCGCGCCTGCCCCTCGACCGCCGTATCAGGGGCACCGATCCGGGCGGGCCCGACGAACGTTGATGCCGCTCGGTCGGCCCGCCCTCTCGCCCTCAGTCCTCGGCGACCCGAATGATCGTGCGACCGGGGACGCGCTGTCGCGACGCGAGGGCGGCGGCTGCCTCGGCCAGCGGCCGAACCGCGCCGACCCGTACCCGAAGCCGGCCGCCCCGCAGGCGCTGGGCCAGGTCGGCGAGGCGTGCGCGGTCCGGTTCCACGACGAAGAAAAGGGCCCGCGCCTCGTCAGGGCGCACGGTGGGCGGGGCGGCGACGGTGACGAGCGTGCCGCCCGGGCGTACGAGGGCGGCCGATCTGTCGAGGATGTCGCCGCCGATCACGTCGAACACGACGTCGACCTGGCCGGCGTCATCCCACCGACCGGCCCCCAGGTCGAGGAACGCATGCGCGCCCAGGTCGAGGACGGTGTTCCGGTCGGCGGAGCGGCCCGTGCCGACCACACGTGCTCCCGCTTCATGAGCGAGCTGGACGGCGATCGAGCCGACGCCGCCAGCGGCACCGTGGATCAGGACGGTCTGGCCCGCGGTGAGACGGGCGTGGTCGAACAGGCCCTGCCAGGCGGTCAGTCCGGAGATCGGCAATGCGGCTGCCACCGTGTGGTCGACGTCGGCCGGGAGCGGGGCGAGGTTGCGGGCTTCCACGGCGACGTACTCGGCGAGCGAGCCGTTGCGGGCCCAGTCGGTCAGTCCGAAGACCCGCTGGCCGACGGTGAGGCCGGTCGTCCCGTATCCGAGTTCCGCCACCACCCCCGAGACCTCGTGGCCGGGCACGCTCGGGGTGCGGTCGCGGCCGGCGCGGTCGGCCCAGGTCGCGGGCCAGGCAAGCTCTCCTCGGGTGAAACCGGCGGCGTGCACCCGCACGATGACGTCGTTCTCGGCAGCGTAGGGACAGGGAAGGTCCTCGAGGGACAGTCCCGTGATCCCAGCCTCGCGATCCCGCACAGTGATGGCTCGCACGAGCGTTCCTTCCTTGGTGTGGGGTGAGAGATGCAAGACGCCAACACGTGAGTGGATCTTCGACGGGGAACCGTCGCCGCTCGACGGCAGGGGACGGATCGGTGGGGGCGCACGCGCGGCCGCCATCATTACGACGGTGGTACGCGGTCAGCCTGGCTGCTGCCGGTTCACCGTGGCCAGGGAGCATCGATGATGCGGTCCACCATGGACGTACGGCGGAAACCGGGCACGAAGCGTTCCAGGACGTCCGCATTGATGGTCCCGTAGGTGGTGTCGGGACGGTCCTTGAGGCCCTCGACGAAAGCCTGCAGGAATTCCTTCTTGAAATCGCCGCGCGGATGAGCGGCGACGATCTCGTCCAGCCGGTCGCCGTCCAGCCTGTCCAGCCCCCAGCCGACCGCGTCGGTCAGCACACCGTAGTTCGTGGCAGCGACCTCCGGGTCCATGCGACCGGGGATCCCCGGCGTCGTGTGCAGGGCGATCGCCCTCCAGACCACCTCGGCGGCGCTCTCGGAGAACCCGCGGTCGAGCAGGAACCTCCGCGCGTGGTCGGCGCCGTCCAGCTCGAAACGCTGCTGTGCGTCGGAGAACGGGATCAAAAGGCCCACGTCATGGAACATCGCCGAGATATAGAGCAACTCGGGATCGGGCCGCAGGTCCAGCTCCCGAGCGTGGAGGGACCCGAAGAGAAATACACGCCGGGAGTGATGGAAGATCAGAGGACTCGTCCTCACCCGAAGAAAGTCCGTGGCCTCGGCGACAGCAGAGGTGTCGGGCATTTCCACCCCTGCGATGATGTCGGTCATGATATCCGCGCTTTCCGATGCGATGTGCTACTTCACCGCCGAGGTGTCCAGGGAGGCGAATCCGCTCGGCGTCGACCAGCCAGGGCCTCCTCACGCGTGACCTGACCGAACCGGAGTCATGGAGTTCGGGTCACGGGCGGCTGTTCGGTACCGCAGTGCCGGCACTTGGCAGCAGCGGCCGGCAGGTCCTCCGACAGGCAGGCCGGGCACGTCTTGACGGGCCCCGGTTCTCCAAAGACCACCGCACCGTGCCGCGCCGAATAGTACTTGTACGGCAGGACGATCAGGAAATAGACGACCGCCATGAAGATGACGAAATAGATCACCGCCGAGATGAAAGAGCCGATATCGAGGTACGTGGCCTTGTTGCCCGCCTGGCCGAGTTGCCACCCCAAGCCGACCGAATGCCTGCCCTGCGCACGCGCAATGATCGGATTGATCACAAAGTCGGTGAATGCCTTGATCAAGGTACTGAAAGCCAGTGCGACAATGAGACCTACGGCTACGACGACGACATCGCCGCGCATCAGGAAGTTCTTGAAACCCTTGAGCATTCCCGGCTCCTCGCGACAGGGCCCCGTTCGGGACCGGAAAGAACGCTACATTCTTCGGCATGCCTCGAGCGCTACGGCGCGGACATGGGAGGCACTCTTCCCTCGCCCGCCGAGATCCGCCCGCGACCGGTACGCCGATCGAATGAATGAATACGTCCAGGAAACGCATAACTGGCGGGATTCACCCGATCGCAGCCGGAGTAGGAGTCGTCCCCGCAATGATCAGCGGTCAGCAGGTCGGCATGGGGATCGGCAGTCGTCCCGCCGGGCGGGGCGTTGTCCGCAGCCGCGACCAGTTCCGTCCGCCCCGCAGCAGCTTGCCTGCGTTGCCCTGAAGGGGCCGTCGTGGTAGCCCGGTATGCGGTGCGCGATTTGGCGGCCCGGGACGGCGGGCCGTGACTGGTCGCGGGGACCTACGAGGCCCGCCCGCACGACGTACGCAGGACAGCCCCGAAGTGAAGGGGCAGGCGACGCCCGGAAGTTCAGGCCGTGTTCGCGAGCTTCTGGCGCACGACGATCGCGTTGAGCCGGACCGCGAACGGCGCGGTGTCGGTCAGACTCAGGGTCCCCACACGGGTCCTGCCGAAGCCGACGGTGACGTCGGCGCAGAACGCGACGGCGTACAGGTACGCGCCGGCTTCCTCGTCCTGGAGGGCGAAGAACAAGTCGCGGTAGTAGCTCGTGTGGTCCGGACCCTCCTCGTAGTAGGACAGTCCCGGATCGCCCTCCTGCGCCGCGAGGCCGGTGAAGGCGTCCGCGAGTTCGCGCTCGACGGTGTCCCAGAACGACGCCTGTGCCGCCTCCGGTGGGAGGGCCTGGCGGACGGCCTCCTTGAGGGAGAGCGCCATCACCAGGATCGGCGCCTCCTCCTGAAGCCCCCAGCCACGGACCATCTTGACGATTTCGCTGTCGGGAAGCATGGCTGCGGCATCGCGAATGTGACCGAAGTCGTAGTTGACGGTGGCGGGAGCGATCGCCTCCTGGAAGGCACGTCCCAGTGCCTCCGCTTGGGCAAGATGTACCTCTCCCACCTCGGTGACCGTCTTGAAACAGGCTGCCAACACCCCTCCTTAAACATTTTGTTGCATAGGTGAGGCGTCAGTATGCCCTAGCGGCGCGTCATCATGGCCCGCGGGGCACCGGTGCGACCGGCACCATGCCTGCCGGGGCGGCTGCGGATCCTCGGGAACCGTGCCTGGTCCGCAGTCTGTGGTGAACGCACCCGCACTCGAAACCAGTTGCTGCTTCGTGGCCGGCTGCGGATCCTGCTGGGATGCGCTTCTCCGTCAACATCCCGAACTTCGGTGACTTCGCCGACCCCCGAAACGTCGCGACCGTTGCGGCTGCCGCCGAGCAGGCCGGCTGGGACGGGCTCTTCATCTGGGACCACGTACTGCACCGACAGCACCAGGGGCGTCCCTTCGGAGACCCCTGGATGCTGCTGACCGCGGCCGCGCTGGCCACCTCCCGGATCCGACTGGGCACACTGCTGACACCGGTCCCCCGTTACCGGCCGCAGCAGCTGGCCCGCCAGGTGGCCACCCTGGACCACCTCAGCGGTGGCCGGGTGATCTTCGCCGCCGGCCTGGGCGGTCCGGTGGAGGACGAATACCGCAGCTTCGGCGACACCGCCGAGCCACGCGTGCTCGCCGAACGGCTCGACGAGGGACTGGAGCTGTTGGGCCGCTTCTGGTCCGGCGAGCCGGTGAACCACCACGGTCGCCACTACGAGGTCCGGGACGTGGCGCTGCTGCCCGCCACGGTGCAACGGCCCGGTCCGCCGGTGTGGATCGGCGGGTTCTGGCCGCGTCGTGCGCCCATGCGGAGGGCAGCGCGGTGGGACGGCGCGGTGCCGCTCTTCGAGACGGCCCGGCATGGTCATGTGCCCGACGTGGCGGAGGTACGCGAGTTGGTGGGCTATGTGCGCAAGCACCGTACCGCTGGGGCTGAGCGCCCCTTCGAGTTGGTTCTCGGCGGTGCCACGCCCGCAGACGGGACGAAGGCGAGGGACGTGGTCGGTCCCCTGCACGACGCCGGCGCCACCTGGTGGGACGAGCGACAGGTCCAGACCGGCCCCGACCTGGACCGCCTCCCTCCGGTGCTGCGCCGCATCGAAGCGGGACCGCCGGTGGTCTGATCCGCCGTCCGACCTTCCGCCGGCCGCAACGACGAAGTTTCACCGAAGGACTGGCGTGGCTGTTCAGCAGCCTGCAGGCTGATCCCGTGACGCACGGTGAATCTTCAGGTGGGCGCCCCAGGATCAGATGGACGCTCCGCATGGTTCTTGCTGTCCTGGCTCTCACCCTGCTGGCTCTCGCCAGCCATTGGGACAGCAGCGCACTGTCCGAACGAAGTGCTTCAACTTTGATACCCACTGCCACCGGTTTCCTGGGGGCGATCATTGTGGGGACGGCGGCATACACAAATGTGCGACGCGAGGACAGGGGGATCATCGAGGGTCGTGAACGTGTGCGTGCCGCCGAGCGCAACCTGGAGGAGGCACTGCGTGTAGCGCAGAACCAACCTGAGAACCTCCCAGAGGCCGAAGCATCCGCACAGCTGCCCGACGTAGAGGAACTGCCGCCCTTCAGCCAGGAGTTGCCCTCCCCCGCCGCAGAGCGCCCGCTGGCGTCGTCGCAGCTCACGCTGCCCGAGTTGTGGGCCGTGACCCACAGCCGGATGGATCTGTATCACGGCATTGCCACCGCTCAGTCCCACAGGTCGTTCCGCAACGCGCAGATGGCCGTGATCAGCGGCTTCCTGCTCTTGATCGTGTTCGTGGCGGTGGCCATGCAGGCAACCACCACAGCAGGAAGCGTGGTGGCGGGTGCTCTGGGGGCTGTATCAGCGGCCCTCGCGGCATGCGTCAGCCGAACATTCGTCAATTCCCAGGACATCGCTGCCACGCACCTGCGTGCCTACTTCGACCAACCGCTGGAGTTCGCCCGGTACCTCGCCGCAGAGCGGTTGATCGCAGGCGCCCAACTGACCCAGGTACAACGAGCCCAGGTGCTCACCACACTCGTACAGTCGATGGTCACCGCGCAGACGGCCCCACCTGCACCAGCAGCGCCGAACCCGCAGCAGACGGCGCCACAGCAGCGGCGCTACTAGGGCGTGTGCCGAGTCGTCATCACCCCTGGTCAGCATCGACGTGGCGACGATCCGGCTGGCCGCCCGGCGTCTCCCTGGCGCGGATCGCACCCGGCGACGCAGGCGTCGCCTCCGGCGTGCTGTCGACGGTCCGGCAGATCGGCGCCACGCCCGGTGTCGCGGTGATCGGCGCCGTGTTCTTCGCCGTCTTCGGCCTTATGACCGCCGGCCGGGCCCATCCAGCTGGCCACGCCCTCGCCATGGCGTCCGTCGGGACCATGATCGCGGCGCTCGTCGCGACGCTGCCGGTGTGTCTGTTACCCGGTGGCCGGGGTGACCGACCGTGGCTGTCCGACGCTGCCGGGGATACCGGCAGGAATCAGCGGCCGCCTGCCGTTCCCGAGCGCTCCAGACGGCGTCGGGTGGAACACCCAACACCGGGGAGGCAGGCTGTAGTCATGCGGTCGCTCATCCGCCCAGCCGGACCATCAGCGGCGGGCGGTCACAGCCGGTTCCTCTTCAGACTCACGCAGTGTGTGCCATTCGTGATCATACTGCTCGCGCTGGGGATCGAGCTTTCACCTGCGCACGCGCTGGTCACCGGTCCGCTCCTTGCCGCCATGCCGGCACTGGCCTCGCTGACGATGGGCCCCAAGGGCCCCCTTTCAGCAGCGGCCGGGGCCTTCGCCGTCACCGTCATCACGGCCACGCTCCACCACAGCTGGGGAGGCCAGGTGTACAGCAACCTCATCTCCCTCCTCGTGGTGTCCGCGGCCAGTGTCACGATGAGCAGTGCGGTGCGTACCCGCAGGCAGAGCGAGCTCAACCAGGTTCGCCGGGTCGCCGAGGCAGCACAACGGGTTCTGCTGCGGCCTGTGCCGCCCCGGCTCGGGCCCGTCCAGATGGCCTGCAAGTACCTCGCGGCAGAGACGGGTGCGCAGATCGGCGGCGATCTGTACGAGGCGGTGCACACCCGGTACGGCGTCCGGATGATCGTGGGAGACGTCCGGGGCAAGGGCCTGCCCGCCGTACGCCTGGCCGCAGCCGTGCTGGGTGCGTTCCGGGAGGCCGCGCACTACGACGAGGACCTGGCGGAGGTGGTCGACCACTGCGCGGCAGCGCTGGAACGCGAACGGGCGGCGCTCAGCGCGGTTCATCAGGCCGAGGAGGACAATCCGGCCGAGGATTTCGTCACCGCGCTCGTGGCTCAGGTGTCGGACGCCTACGTGGTCGAGGTCGTCAACCGCGGCCATCCGCCCCCGCTGGTGCTCCGCCGGGGCAAGGTGAAGGCCCTCCTTCCCGCCTGCCCCATGCCGCCCCTGGGCCTGGAAGACTTCATCACCGTTCCGCCTGCCGCAGCAGAGAGCTACCCCTTCACTCCCGGAGACCGTCTCCTGCTGCACACCGACGGCGTGATCGAGGCCCGCAGCCCCGACGGCGACTTCTTCCCCCTGCCCAAGACCACGGAATCGGTGCACACCTGTTCCCCGTCAGAGTTCCTGGAGCAGTTGCACCAGGAACTGATCCGGCACACCCACGGCTACCTGGCGGACGATGCGGCGATGCTCCTCGTTGAACGGCTCGACGAAGGCGGTGAGAGCAGGCTGCACGGCCCCCGCGCCCTGTGAAGGTGATGGGAGCACCAGTGGCACCTCGGGCGGGACGCACACGGGGTCGGCTCATCTGATGTTCCGTGCCGGTCGGGTGGCGATGTGGAGAAGCTGTTCCAGGGGACCGCGCCCGAACAGCCGGGTCCACATCATCGACAGGAGCACGGTGGCCACGATGAAGCTGACCAGCACCGTCAGCGCGGAGAGGGCGTCGCTGTCGACCGCGGCCACGTACCAGACGTCGCTGAAGAACCACAGCGCGAGGATGTGCAGGACGTACGCGGTCAGCGCCGTCGTGCCGACCGCGGCAAGGGGCGTGGCCAGGCGGGTCAGGCGCGGCATCCGTTCGGCGACGGTCAGGCACGCGGTGACCACGGCCACGGCGACGCCGGTGTTGCCGACGATGGAGAAGGTGGTCTGGCTGTGCGGTGCGGCCACCAGCAGCCAGGCGAGCGGGGGGTGCCCCGGGGGATCACCGGCTGTGTCGGACCACCACGCGGACGCTGCCGGGCCGTGCGTGGCAGCGGCGACGGTGGACAGGGCGTGCGGTACCAAACGCAGGGCTAGCCAGGAGCCGCCGTAGCCCAGCAGGGCGAGTGCCCCGCCGGTGAGCGCCAGCATGGACTTGACGCCCGGGCGGGCAAGGTCCAGCCGGGCCACGGCCATGCCCGCGATCAGGAACGGGATCCAGGTGAGCACCGGGTACGCGCCGGTGAACAACAGTTCGGTGACACCGTCCGTGCCGCTGACCCGGGCCAGCGGGTCATGGGCGGTGACGGCGTCCGCCCAGCTGCCGTCCTCGATGGCCGCTCTGCTCACGTACAGGACCTGGGGAAGGACGAGCGCGGCCGTGGCGGCGATGCACGCGAGCGGGCCGGCCCGCAACCGGTACAGCGGGAGAACGGCCAGGAAGAGCACCCCGTAGAAGCTGAGGATCACGTCGACATCGGTGTCCAGGGCCGTCAGCGCGTAGCCGAGGACCAGCAGGACGACGGCGCGGATGACGATCCTGGCCACGGCCTGACGGCCTGCGCGCCCGGTACGCGGCTGTGGTCGGCCGGTGATGATGACCAGCGAGAAGCCGGCGAGCAGGGCGAAGAGGGCGGAGGAGCGGCCACGCGCGGTCTCCAGCAGGAATCCCAGCGGGCCTCCGACGGTCACATCGGGCCCGACGTGGACCGAGAACATGCCGAAGACCGCGAGTCCGCGGGCCAGGTCGATACCGACCAGCCGCCCCGTCGGGGCCGCGCCGCCCGGGACGGAGGAGGGGGCTGGGACGCGGGCACGCCGAGTCGACGGTGACACTGGCGCCGTCTGGACCGAGAGTGCATTGCGAGCCATGCTCCATCGGTTCACCGCGATCCCGTCCCAACCACCCGGACAGCTTTCCGAAGTCCCCCCGCCACCCGGTCGGAGCCACCCCCGCCACCCGGCTTCTGCCGACCGGCTGAGGTCACGCCGCCGAACGGCTGGTATCGCGTGCCGGTCCCCCGCAGCGGGCTCCTGCGGGGCTAGGCATCGCACGGCGGCAGGCGACGAGCGGAGCGCACGTGATCCGGGTACTGGTGGTCGATGACGAAGCTTTGATCCGCACGGGACTCACGCACATCCTCGACGCGGCGGACGACATCGACGTCGTCAGGGCGGTACCCGGTGGCCGGGCCATCCGCGCGGTGCGGGAGACGGGGCCCGACGTCGTGCTGCTCGACATCCGGATGCCGGACGTGGACGGGCTCACCATCCTGACCGATCTGCGCCGCATGCCACAGCCCCCGGTGGTCGCCATGCTCACCACGTTCGACGCCGACGAATACGTGGCGACGGCACTGCGCTCGGGCGCGGCCGGGTTCCTGCTCAAGGACACCGACCCCGAGGAGCTTCCCCACCTGGTGCGCACCCTGGCCCATGGAGGGACCGTGCTGTCGTCCAAGGTCACTCGACGGGTGGTGGACGGCTATCTCGACCACGGCGTGCGCGAGCCCACAGCGATCCGCCTCACCGGTCGCCTGACCGAACGCGAACGCGCTGTTCTCGCGCTCATGGCGGAGGGTCTCGCCAACACGGACATCGGCGAGAGGCTGCACCTGAGCACGGGCACCGTCAAAGGTCATGTCACCAACGTGCTCGGCAAACTGCGGGTCAGCAGCCGGGTCCAGGCAGCCCTGATCGCGGAGCGCGCGGGCCTGCTTTCCCCAGAGCCGGGCGAGGGCGCTCGGTGAGCCCGCGACCCTCGTCGGATCTGCGGCTCGACCTCGCCCTCGTCGGGTTGGCGCTGGTCGACGCGTGGGCCCACACCGGCATCGCGGACCAACCGGCTGCCGGCTGCGCGCTGCTCGGGGCGCTCGCCCTGACCGTGCGCCGCCGCCTGCCCCTGACGACGTTCGTCCTCACGCTCCCCACGGCCCTGGTGACCGACGCGGTTCTCGCTCCCATGGCCGCTCTGTACACGCTCTCCTCGCTCAACCGCCACCGCGGCCTGCTGGCCGGCTGTGCCCTCGCCTACGCGGTCATCGACTACTTGCCCTGGCCGTGGTCGTCCCTGGACGCCACCGAACTGTCCCAGACGAACAACCTCTTCCACCTCAGCTACACGCTCGCCACCGCCGCCGCCCCCGTCTTCCTGGGCCAGCTCGTCCAGGCCCGGCGTGAACTCTCCCTGCGCCTCGCCGACATCTGCGAGGCCCGCGAGAACGAACGGATGCTGACCGCACAGAGCGTTCTCGCCAAGGAACGCGCCCAGCTCGCCCGGGAGATGCACGACGTGGTCTCCCACCAGGTCAGCCTCATCGCCGTACAGGCCGGAGCCCTCCAGGTCGGCAGCGGGGACCCCGAGACGAGGCAGGCCGCGGCCACGATCCGCCGACTGAGCGTGCAGACCCTGGACGAACTGCGGCACATGGTCAGCGTCCTGCGCGCCTCCGGCACCAGCCCCACCGAGCTCACCCCGCAGCCTTCCCTCGCCGACCTGAAACGCCTGGTCGACGCCAGCGGTATCGAGGCGGAACTGGAAACCGATCTGTCCGACGACATCCCGCCTACGGTGCAGCGCGCCGTCTACCGCACGGTGCAGGAGGCGCTCACGAACGTCCGCAAGCATGCCCCCGGTGCCATGGCGACCGTGCGCATCACACACCGTGGCGACTCCCTGTGCACCACTGTCACCAACACCGCCCCCACCCGGCGCGCACTGTCCCTGCCGAGCGCCCACCACGGCCTGGTCGGTCTGGCCCAGCGGGCCCAGCTGCTCGGCGGCACCGTCACATCCGGCTCCACCGCCGAGGGCGGCTACGAACTCCACATGGAACTGCCGGTCGAGCGCACCCGCTGACACCGAGCGCTTCGGTCGGCCGGTGGATTCGCCCACGCATGGGTGCCGCGGTCCAGGCGTTCGCCGGGTCTCACCGAACGTGACTGCCGGAGGGCGCGAACATGGCCAGCTGGTCGCTGATCCAGGGGTCGAACATCGCCAGCTGGTCGGTGATCCAAGGGTCGAACATCGCCAGCTGCCCCGCGACCCACGGGTCAGGGTGGTGGTGCGCGACCCGCGCGTCCGCCTGAGAGGTGGCCGCAGTCGCGGAGCCGCCGGCGGCCAGGAGGGCACCTCCCACGAGTACAGCGGAAATGCCTGCACGAGAAATGCGCCACATGATCTTCTTCATTGTCTTTCCTCCTTGCGTGGAACCGCCGTTGCTCCTGCGCCATGGAAGCTACGCCCCTCCAGTTGGTTGAACAATAAACTACTGCGGTGAAACAGGTCACTCGCACGGGGCGGGACCGCCGCGGCACCGCACACACCCGAGACTCAGCGGTGTCCGCGGGTGAGAGTGGCCGACATCACGGCCAAAAAGGGCAAACAGTGCCACCATCCATGTCGTGCAAGATTCAACCATCCCCTTGGGGCGTACGGCGGCGGCCGTCAGGGAACTGCTGCGTACGCTCACCCGCCGGATCATCAAACCGGCCGACCATGTGGTGCACGGCGTCAAGACCGTCATCGCGGCCCTACTGACCTGGGCCGTCGTTGCTCCATGGGCCCCCGGGAACCAGCCCTACCTGGCGGTCGCCACAGCCGTACTCATGGTCAACGCCTCCACGGTGTACCAGTCCGTAAGGAAATCAGCGCAAAGCGTGGCGACAAGGATCGCCAGCCTGGTGCTCGCCCTCGCGACCACCAGACTCCTCGGACCGACCATGGGTGCCGTCGCAGTCATTGCCGTCATCGCGGTCCTGGCCGGCCCCCGCCGCACCACCGACGACCGTCTCCAGGTCGCCGCGACGGCGGTGATCGCATTGACCGCCACCGCGACCGACCCCATGGGCCATCTCCTGTCCCCCGTCCTGCAGACACTCACCGGCGCGGCCGCGGGCATCGCGGTGAACGCCCTGGTCCTGCCTCCCCTGTATCTGAACGAATCCGGTTCCGCGGTACGCGACCTCGCCCACGCACTGGGAGCGCTGCTGCAGGACATGGGTGCCGGCCTCGCCCGACGACAGCTGACCTCGGACGCGCACGCCTGGCTGCACCAGGCCCGCAACCTGGACAAGCGCCTCACCCAAGCGGAGGAACAGGTACAGCAGGCCGATGAGAGCCTGCGCTGGAACACGCGCTGCGTCGCGCACACACGGCGCAAGGACATGACCTACACCGATGCCGACGCCTTCCAGGTCCTGCGCGGCGTGTCGATCCAGGTTCGTGGAATCGCGCGCACCCTCACCGACAGCGCCCACGACGACCACGCCGATCACCATCTGGGGCAACAGTTCCTCGACCGGTACGCCGAGGCCCTGCAACTGGCCGCGGCAGCCGTACAGGGATTCGTCCAGGCCCGCCCGGTGGCGGACACCGCGAACACATCTCCCCGGGAGCGGCTGCGCAGAGCGATCGACGGGACGCTCACCTGGCACCATGCGATGACCGACATGATCGGTCAGGGCAGGCTCACCAAGCCAGGCGCCTGGCACGTCTACGGCTCGCTCATGACGGACGTGGAACGACTGCTGAGCGACCTCGACCGCGGGGACGTCCACTGACCGGGCGAACCACCCGGGATCCGCCCGCGTACGGCTGTCGACCTGACCGGCGTGCTCCTGCCGGCGACCTGGCTGCTGCTCGCGAGGCGCTGTTCGGCCCGCTTTTTGGAACCCGTCGGTGTGTGCGGGCGGCGGTCGGCCCCTTTCGGGTTGAAACTGAAGGGGTGAGCATCAGTAGCGAGCGTCCGGTGACTGCTGAACAGGTCAATGCCGCGTTGGTCGCTCTCGGCGCTCAGCCGGTCGCTGATCCAGAGGCCCCGCCCGAAGGGCCGCAGGAAGAGAACCGGCTGCATCTGCTGGGGTGCCTGCTGGCGAAGACAGAGCTGGAAATCACCGCCGCGACGCGTCTGACGGAGGAAGAGGAGATCGAGGACGTCCTCGACACCATGCTCGGCTGGTCGGAGCAGGTCGGGCCTGACCCGGGTCTTGCGGTCAACGTCCTCACGAACCGGCTGCACCGCACCGCGATGCAGGTCGCGCCCGACGCGGAGGAACTCCCACCGGGCCGGGAGGCTTCCTTCGCCGCCGCCATGACGGCGGTGTATGCGCTCAGCGCCCAGGTGCATGCGGAGAACGGTGACGTCGAGGGAACCCGACGGGCTCTGGGCGGGGCGGAGGAAGCCCTCATCGACATCCTGCAGGGCATGCACGACCTCCGCGTCGCCATTGGAGACGTGGCCGGTCTGGAGGAGGAAGAGGGCTGACCCGCCCACAGCTGCGGCGTTCGGTCCTGCCACTGCGTCGTCAGCCGGGTCACGGCGACGCGGGCCGTTCCCACGCGTCTCCTGTTCTTCAAAACGACGCTGCCGTCACCCAGTCGGGCGTCTTCAGGTCGTTGCGGAAGGCCTTGAACCGGCGGCCATTCGACGGACACGGCCGCCCGTCGTCCATGCGCACCGCGGGAACCGCGCTGACACTGGTGCGGCATCGAAGCTCGGCCGTCAACAGTGGGTCACCCTCAGGCGAGGTACATGATGGGAATCATTACACCGGACATGCGCGGGATCATCGACAGCGCGAAGCTCGCGTTCGTGGCGACCGTCTGCGAGGACGGCTCCCCGAACCTGTCGCCCAAGGGGTCCCTGCGTGTCTACGACGACGACCACCTGGTGTTCATGAACATGGCCTCGCCCGCGACGGCGGCGAACCTCAGGCGGGATCCCCGCCTCGAGGTGAATGTGATCGACTTTCTCCTCCGACGTGGCTTCCGGTTCAAGGGAACCGCTGAGCTCCGTGGTGAGGGCGACCCCGTGTACACCTGGTCCCGCCAGTGGGTGCTGGACACGCACGGCCCCTCCTATCCCTGTCACGAGGCGGTGCTGATCCGGGTGCAACGGGCGCTGCCGGTGGATTCGCCCGCCTACACCTTCGGGCACTGGAGCGAATCCGACCTCAAACGTGCCTGGGCCGAGGCGTACGGCGTAGTACAGGGGTAGGCCGTCCCGAAGGCAACGCCAGCACGTCGTGCCGTCGACCTTGTTGATCGCGCTGTCGCTCAGCGTCGGCGCCTTCGTGAACGGCCGGTTCAGAGCGTGGGGGTTGCGTCGCCGAACCGCGCGCCGCACCAGACGTGGAAAGCCGTCGTGGCGCGAGTCACCGTGGGTTCAAATCCCCTGTCTGCTAGGGAAGTTGACGGCAGCCAGCTGGACCATACGTGCACGGGCCGTCATGGGGACGTCTCCTGTCGGCGACCGCGATCCCCCGGCGTGTGCGCTCGCCCCAAAGGGCCGTGCGAGGCCGGCCGCGTCCCCGGTCGCGTCGTCGGCCGGCACCCAGGGCGCGGCAACGCGCGTGTTAGCCTGGGGCCATCGGAAGTAAAATCGTGAGTCCGTCGCTGACTCACGGGCACACGCGGTGTCTGACGAGCCGCCACTTCTTCACATCGAAGGAGTGTGCAGTGAATCCCCGTCGTCACCGTGAAGTTGTCGAGAATCTCGATACACCGACCAAACCTCCTCGCTCGCCACGGTCCCTCCAAGAGGCATGGGCGGCCATCGCCGGCCTTTCGGCCGTGTTCCTGTTCGAGATGCTCGACAACTCGATCCTCTACGTCGCACTCCCCACCATCGGGCGCGAGCTGTCCGCCTCGGCGACCGCGCTGCAGTGGGTCACCAGCGCGTATGCCGTCGTGTTCGGCGGCCTCATGTTGGCCCTCGGCGCGCTGGCCGACCGGGTCGGCCGACGCAAGATCATGCTGGTCGGGCTGGTACTGCTCGGTGTCACGAGTCTGACCACCGTGTTCGTCACCACGGCGGAGCAGCTCATCCTCGTCCGGTCGGCCATGGGCATAGCGGCCGCGATGACGACGCCGGGCTCACTCGCCCTGGCGTTCCGCCTCTTCGATGACGACGGGCTCCGCGTCCGTGCGACCACACTCATATCGACGGTGGGCCTGATCGGGCTCGCGGTCGGGCCCACGGCAGGTGGTTTTGTACTCGCCTTCACCCCGTGGCAGGCCTTGCTGCTGGTGAACGTGCCGATCGCCGCGCTCGCGTTCATCGGCATTCGACGCGGCATCCCCGTTGACCGGGCGGACGACCTGCACCGCGATCCCATCGATGCCGCGGGTGCGCTGCTCGGCACCGCGACGATCGTGCTGGCGCTGGTCGCCCCGACGCTGTTCGTCGAGGCGGGCACCGAGTCGTATCTCCCGTGGCTGACCACGGCGGCAGCCATCGTGACGGGGATCCTCTTCGTGGTCCGCGAGCGCTCGACCCGCCACCCGCTCCTCGACACCAAGCTCATTGCTCACCCCCTTGTCTCGAGCGGCCTGGCGTTCAAGGGGGCGGCCGGACTGGCCACCGCCGGCCTCGGCTACCTGGTGACGCTGCAACTGCAGCTCGACTGGGGGTGGACGCCGGCGCAAGCGGCCCTCGGGATGCTGCCGCAGGTCGTCGTTCTCATCGCCGGCGGTGCTGTCATCGGTCCGGTCGTCAAGCGCGTCGGTCTCGACAAGGCCGCCTGGCTCAGCGCCGGAGCGGTTGTGTGTGGACTGGCTGCCTACGGGCTGCTCAGCCGCTTCGGGTACCTGTGGGTCGCCCTCGCACTCGTGCTCAGCGCTGTCGGCATGCGCGTGGTCGGTGTCGTCGCCGGGACGAACGTGATGCGTGGCGTCCCGCAGAACCGCACGACGGTCGGCGCGGCGCTGGTCGACACCGCCGGCGAAGTCACCACCGGAATCGGCGTCGCGGTCAGCGGCACCATCCTCGCAGCGTTCTTCACCGGCGACATCGCCACCTCGAGCTGGACCGCCCACCAGACCGCGGACTTCCACGAGGCGGTCACGTGTGCCGGCCTCGTACTGACGGTCGTAGCCGCGGCGCTCGTCGGATGGGGCATCGTCCGTGCCCGCATCGCCGACCACGCAACGACGTCGTCCGCCGCCGATGCGAAGTCCGAGTAGTCATCCCTGACGACCTCCTACCGCGCCTCGTCTTCGACGGCAGGCCCTTGTGGAGGACCAGGAGCGCCTGCGGAACAAGTGGGGTGCGAACCGGTTGAGGTTCGCACTATTGCTGAAGCTCTTCGAGGGGTGGCCCGGTTCCCGGGAGACGCCGGGGAGAGCCCAATGCCGGCGGTGACGTACATCGCCCAGCGAGTGAAGGCGGTACGACCGCATCGACCCCGTCGGCCGCTGCTCGTGCACCCGGCCTCGGGCAGCGAGCCTGCGGCAGTGGCGCGCCCCGACCGCATCGCACGCCTGATCGGCGCGTCAGGGGATCTGGGTCTCGATGTGGGCGAGTTGGGCGGCGAGGATCTCTTCGAATGCGGTGCGGCGATCTGCTCCGAGGGGACGGATGTCGCGGGCGAAGTGGGCCAGGGCGGGGAAGCGTTCGGGGTCGGCGCCGAGCACCGCGACACGGAACTGCTCCATGCCCTGTTCGTACTCCTCGGGGGTGATGGTGCTGATACCGGCCTCGGAGGCGATCAGCGCGGCGAGGAGGATCACGATGCGGTGGTATCGCACCGGGACCTCCTTGTCGGGCAGGCCGGACGCGCGCAGGGCCTGCAGCAGTTCCTCCATGACCAGTCGGGATCCGGTGCCGCCGGACCCATAGCGTCCCCACACCGAGGCGAGTTGGGGTTGCTCGCCGAAGGCCTCGCGCAGGCGCAGAGCCAGGGAGGTGATGCGCTGCTTCCAGTTGCCCTCAGGGCGGTAGCCGTCCATGGCGGTCAGCAGGATCCGGTCGGCAACCGCGCGCAGCAGTTCGGTCTTGTTGCGGAAGTGCCGGTAGAGGCTGGAGGAGTCGGTCCCGAGCGCTGCGGCGAGTTTTCGCACGCTGAACGACTCGGCGTCGCTCGTGCGCAGCAGTTCCACCGCCCTGTCCAGGATCTCCTCGGTCGACCATCGCCTTCGGCCAGTCATCTCGCCCCTCTCGTCCGGGACTCAGCCTAGCCTATGCACTTGTTGATGCACGCACTGCGTGCATAATGAGGGCAACGCACTGTCCGGCCACAACGACACCCGGCATCCGGCCGGGAGGGGAGTAGGACACATGAGCGAGACGACTAGCGCGCCACGACCGCCCGAGCCCGACTTTTCGGTGATAACGACCGAGGAACTGCGCGCCTACCGCGACGCGGAGAACCGCTTCCGGGCCTCCGGCGCGGCGCGGACGATCCTCGGAGAGCCGGACACCGGAGCCGCGATCGTCTGGCAGGAGCTCGCCCTGCCCGGCCGCGACCTACCGGTCCGGGTCTACCGGCCGGCCCGGAGCGGAGACGACGAAGCCGCAGCCCGACCCGACCTGCCACTCGTGGTGCATGTCCACGGAGGCGGCTTCGTGGGCACGGCGGTGCAGTGCGACTGGACCAACAGCCACCTCGCCGCAAGGCTGCCCGCCCTCGTCATCTCGGTCGAGCACCGCCTCCTCACCCCCGACAGCCCACTCGCGAACGCCGCCGACGATGCCTGGGACGTGCTCCAGCACGTGATGCGGCACGCCGCCCAGTGGGGTGTCGACCCGGCGCGCACGGCCGTCTTCGGCGAGAGCTGCGGCGCCCTGATCAGCGCGCTGACGGCCATCCGGGCCAGGGAGGCCGGCCTGGAGCTCAAGGCGCAGGTGCTGGTCAACCCCGCAGTCGAAGTGACCGAGACGATGTTCGACTACCCCTCGATCGCCGAATACGCATACAGCCCGCCCCGGGCCCTGCCTCAACTCCGGCTCTTCCAGCGGCTGTCCGTCCCGCCGGGAGCCGACGCCCGCGCGGTCTCGCCGCTGTATGCGGACGACCTGGGCGGGCTCGCCCCGGCGCTCGTAGTGGTGCCCACCCAGGACGCGATCGCCGACCACGGCCGCCGCTACGCCGAGCAGCTGCGCGAGGCGGGAACCCTCGTGCGGCTTTCCGAATACCCGGGAGCAAAGCACGCGTTCCTCGCCATGCCCGGCGTGGAACCACAGGCCGAGGCCGCCCAGGCGGAGATCCTCGCGTTCCTCCGCGCGTCCCTGGCAAAGTGACGGAGGAGCCGGCGTCCTGCTGCTCGCGGCGTGGCAGCGACGTCGTCCCCATCCCCGGCAGCTCCCGCCGCCCCCACCTGCGCGACAACCTGGCCGCCCTCGACCTGCACCTGACCGCCACCGACCTCGGCGACATCGACGCCACCGTCCCCGACACCGGGGCCCAAGGGGCCCGATACGGCGACCACGGCATCGCCCTGATCGACCAATGAAGAACAGCGCCGTGATGACGAACCCACCCCGCGCACGAGAGCCGCTCGGAACGAGGTACGCGGGCCTTGCGCCCGCTGTCGCGACAATCGCCACGCACGTCGACCGCGGCACCACCCACCTGACGGACGACCGCATCCGGGCCGACTGTCCCAGCTACGCCCCAGGCGCGAGTCGACTCACGGAGTGCTCGACGCCTTGCCCGGCTCACGACGGCCTGAGCAGTCAAGGAAGACAAGCGGTAGGCCCGGCCCGCCGCGACCGTGATGTTCATGCTCGGCACCAGCATCGGACTGGCCGGGCTGCTGACCAAGGACACTCCGACGCGACCGGACTGCCCCCCGGAGCTGGGCCGGCCCGGGATGAAACCCCTGCCTGGCGGGCGCCGTCGCCGTCACACTGCTGTGGAGAAGACTGCGCCTGACGCGACGTCGGCTCCGTTCGGCTCCGCGCGGGCGCCCCGGGGGGGGCGCCGCCCAACCCCACCAACCCACAAAAGCCCAACAAAAAAACTAAAGAACACCCCCCC
>NZ_JBEZMO010000033.1:0-93461 GCF_040652655.1 Streptomyces sp. NPDC048191 | reverse complement strand
CCGTGGTGGTAGGGGCGATTCGCGGGAGAGGGGGACAGGCGCGGCATGCGCCCCATGATATCTGGGTCGACGGGCGCCGTCCACACACGGATACCCTTGACAGGTGACCGACGCCCAAGACACCGCAGCAGACAGCTCCCTGCGCATCACCGGAGGCACCCCTCCGGACGACGCCGGATCTTCTGTGACGGAGGCGCCGACACCGCTGCTCGAACCCCGTGAGGGCATCCCCCCGGTCGTCACCGACCAGGCCGCCCTCGCCGAGGTGGTCGCCGCCTTCGCCGCGGGGTCCGGCCCCGTCGCCGTCGACGCGGAACGCGCCTCCGGCTACCGCTACGGCCAGCGCGCCTATCTGGTGCAGCTGCGCCGCGAGGGCGCCGGGACCGCGCTGATCGACCCCGTGGCCTGCCCCGATCTGTCCGGGCTCGGCGTGGCGCTGACCGGCGTCGAGTGGGTGCTGCACGCGGCCACCCAGGACCTGCCCTGCCTGCGGGAAATAGGTATGGTCCCGAGCCGGCTCTTCGACACCGAGCTGGCCGGCCGGCTCGCCGGGTTCCCCCGGGTCGGCCTCGGCGCCATGGTGGAAAACGTTCTCGGCTTCGTCCTGGAGAAGGGTCACTCCGCCGTCGACTGGTCGACCCGGCCGCTGCCCGAGCCCTGGCTGCGCTACGCCGCGCTCGACGTGGAGCTCCTCGTCGACCTGCGGGACGCCCTGGAGAAGGAGCTGGACCGGCAGGGCAAGCTCGAGTGGGCCCTGCAGGAGTTCGACGCGATCGCCGCCGCGCCGCCGGCCGAGCCGCGCAAGGACCCCTGGCGCCGTACGTCCGGGATGCACAAGGTGCGCAGGCGCCGGCAGCTCGGGGTCGTACGGGAGCTGTGGGAGACGCGGGATCGCATCGCGCAGCGCAGGGACGTCTCGCCGGGCAAGGTGCTGAGCGACGCGGCCATCGTCGAGGCGGCGCTCGCGCTGCCGGCCAATGCGCACGCGCTGGCCGCGCTGAACGGGTTCGGGCACCGGATGGGACGCCGGCAGCTGGAGCAGTGGCAGGCGGCCGTGGACCGGGCCAGGGCGCTGTCCGACAGCGCCCTGCCGCAGCCGGGGCAGCCGGTCACCGGACCGCCGCCACCGCGGGCCTGGGCCGACAAGGATCCGGCCGCGGCAGCCCGGCTGTCCGCGGCCCGCGCAGGTGTGACGGCACTCGCCGAGCAGCTCAACATGCCTCAGGAGAACCTCGTGTCGCCGGACACGGTCCGGCGGATCTGCTGGGAGCCGCCGAAGGTGGTCGACACCGGATCCGTGGCGCTCGCGCTGGCCGGGTACGGCGCGCGGGCCTGGCAGGTGGAACAGGTGACGCCGGTGCTGGTGCGGGCGCTGTCGGCGAAGGGCGTCTAGCCTCCCGGCCCGGCGCCGGGGGCCGCGCGGAAAGCGGCAGGGACGTCGAGATCTCGCCAAGATCCTGCGCCGGCCCGCAGCGGCGCGCCTGGCCGGCACCGCGCCGTGCCTGGTGGTACCTCGCACGACGCACCCACGGCCGTCCGTGCCGGGCGGTACGGCACCGGCGTGCGGGAGCGACGACACGGCCTCGTTCCCGGGGCCGGTCCCGGCCGTGGTGTGCCGCTCGGTGGTGTGCATCGGACCGAGCGCCTTCCTGCCGCTCTACGTCCGCCGGCGTCCGGGCGGGAGTGCGGTCATCCGGCGCGCTGTTCGTGCCCTGCCCCGGCGGCGCGGTCGGCTCCGTGCCGGGCGGCGCGCCGGCCGGGCGAGGGGGCGGGGTCACGGTGTGCCGCCGGTCGCGCGCGTCCCTGGTGGTGTGACGTTCACCGCTCCAGCCGGGGGGACTGGGCAGTCACGTTACTCGTAAGTAGCATGGTGCTGAGCGCGCGCTCAGTGCATGCGTGCCGCAGCAGTGCCATCCCGCACCCTGGAGGAGAGCCATCGTGCCTCGTACCGTCAGGGACGTCGTCTTCGTCGACGGCGTCCGCACCCCGTTCGGCAAGGCGGGCCCGAAGGGCATCTACCACGAGACCCGCGCCGACGACCTTGTCGTGAAGGCGATCCGGGAGCTGCTGCGCCGCAACCCCGGCCTGGACCCGAAGAAGATCGACGAGGTCGCCATCGCCGCGACCACCCAGATCGGCGACCAGGGCCTGACCCTCGGCCGCACCGCGGGCATCCTCGCCGGTCTGCCGCAGTCCGTCCCCGGCTACTCCATCGACCGCATGTGCGCCGGCGCGCTGACCGCCGTGACGACCACCGCCGGTTCGATCGCCTTCGGCGCCTACGACGCCGTCATCGCCGGTGGCGTGGAGCACATGGGCCGCCACCCGATGGGCGAGGGCGTGGACCCGAACCCGCGGTTCGTCTCCGAGAAGCTGGTCGACGAGTCCGCCCTGTTCATGGGCATGACCGCGGAGAACCTGCACGACCGCTACCCGCACATCACCAAGCTCCGCGCCGACGAGTACGCGGTGCGCTCGCAGGAGAAGGCCGCCAAGGCGTACGCCAACGGCAAGATCCAGCAGGACCTGGTGCCGATCTCGGTGCGCCGCACCAACGCCGACGCCGGCGAGACCGGCTGGGGTCTGGTCACCGCCGACGAGCCGATGCGCCCCGGCACGACCCTGGAGAACCTGCAGGGCCTCAAGACGCCGTTCCGCGTCCACGGCCGGGTCACCGCCGGTAACGCGGCCGGTCTGAACGACGGCGCCACCGCGTCGATCATCGCGAGCGAGGACTTCGCCCGCGAGAACGGCCTGCCGGTCAAGATGCGCCTCGTGTCGTACGCCTTCGCCGGCGTCGAGCCGGAGGTCATGGGCTACGGCCCGATCCCGGCCACGGAGAAGGCCCTCGCCAAGGCGGGCCTGTCCATCTCCGACATCGGCCTGTTCGAGATCAACGAGGCCTTCGCCGTCCAGGTGCTGGCCCTCCTCGACCACTACGGCATCGCGGACGACGACGAGCGCGTCAACCAGTACGGCGGCGCCATCGCCTTCGGTCACCCGCTGGCCTCCTCCGGCGTCCGTCTGATGACGCAGCTGGCCCGCCAGTTCGAGGAGCAGCCGCAGGTCCGCTACGGCCTGACCACCATGTGCGTCGGCTTCGGCATGGGCGCGACGGTCATCTGGGAGAACCCGCACTTCGAGGGGGACAAGTGAGCACCACCACCGAGCTTCTGAAGCAGGCCTCGGAGCTGTTCCCCGACGAGGTCGTGACGTCGGCGCACGTACGCCACTTCGACCTGCCGTTCGGCGCCGGCCGCTTCGCGCTGATCACGCTGGACAACGGTTTCGACCACACCAAGCCGACCACCTTCGGCCCGGGCTCGCTGGCGAACCTGAACGCCGCCATCGACCAGGTCGAGAAGGAGGCGGCGGACGGCGGGATCGTCGGCGTCGGCATCACCGGCAAGCCGTTCATCTTCGCGGTCGGCGCCGACCTCAAGGGCGTGGAGATCCTCAAGGAGCACGAGCACGCGCTCGCCATCGGCAAGGGCGGCCACGACGTCTTCAAGCGCCTGTCCGGCCTGGCCGTCCCGACCTTCGCGTACTACAACGGCGCGGCCATGGGCGGCGGTGTCGAGGTCGGTCTGCACTGCACCTACCGCACGGTGTCGAAGGCCGTCCCGGCGTTCTCGCTCCCCGAGGTCTTCCTCGGCCTGGTCCCCGGCTGGGGCGGCTGCACCCTGCTGCCGAACCTGATCGGCGCCGACAAGGCCGTCTCGGTCATCATCGAGAACTCGCTGAACCAGAACAAGCAGCTCAAGGGCAAGCAGGTCTTCGAGCTCGGGATCGCCGACGCGATCTTCGAGGGCGCGGACTTCCTGGAGCAGTCGCTGCTGTGGACCGCGCAGGTCCTCAAGGGCGACGTCCAGGTCGAGCGTCCGGTGATCGACCGCGGCGAGGCCTGGGACCAGGCCGTCGCCAAGGGCCGCTTCATCGCGGACTCCAAGGTGCACGGCGCGGCCCCGGCCGCCTACCGCGCCCTCGACATCATCGCCGCCGCCAAGAACGGCGACCTGCAGCAGGGTTACGACGCCGAGGACCAGGCCCTCGCGGACCTGATCATGAGCGGTGAACTGCGCGCCGGTCTCTACGCGTTCAACCTGGTCCAGAAGCGCGCCAAGCGTCCCGCCGGCGCCCCGGACAAGAACCTGGCGCGTCCGGTCACCAAGGTCGGCGTGGTCGGCGCGGGCCTGATGGCCTCGCAGCTCGCCCTGCTCTTCCTGCGCCGCCTGGAGGTGCCGGTCGTGCTGACCGACATCGACCAGGAGCGCGTCGACAAGGGTGTGGGCTACGTCCACGCCGAGATCGACAAGCTGCTCGGCAAGGGCCGGATCAACCAGGACAAGGCCAACCGCCTCAAGGCGCTGGTCACCGGTGTCCTGGACAAGGCCGAGGGCTTCGCGGACGCGGACTTCGTCATCGAGGCCGTGTTCGAGGAGATCGGTGTCAAGCAGCAGGTGTTCGCGGAGGTCGAGGCGGTCGCTCCGGCGCACGCGATCCTCGCGACCAACACCTCCTCGCTCTCGGTGTCGGAGATGGCGTCGAAGCTGAAGCACCCCGAGCGGGTCGTCGGCTTCCACTTCTTCAACCCGGTCGCGGTCCTGCCGCTGCTGGAGATCGTCCGCGGCGAGAAGACCGACGACGCCTCCCTGGCCACCGCGTTCGCCGTCGCCAAGAAGCTGAAGAAGACCGCGGTCCTCACCAAGGACGCCCCGGCGTTCGTCGTGAACCGCATCCTGACCCGTTTCATGGGCGAGATCCAGAACGTCATCGACGAGGGCACCCCGGTCGAGGTCGCCGAGAAGGCCGTCGAGCCGCTCGGTCTGCCGATGTCCCCGCTGGTGCTGCTGGAACTGGTCGGTCCGGCGATCGGCCTGCACGTCTCGGAGACCCTCAACCGGGCCTTCCCGGAGCGCTTCACGGTCTCCCCGAACCTCGCGGCCGTCGTCAAGGCGGGCAAGCGCGGCTTCTACGTCTACGACAGCGGCAAGCCGGAGCTGGACCCCGAGGTCGCCGCGCTGCTGAAGCAGGGCGACGTCGTCCTGACCGAAGAGCAGGTGCGGGCGCGGGTGCTGGACGCGGTGGCGCAGGAGATCGGGCTCATGCTCGACGAGGGCGTCGTCGCCGAGGCCCAGGACATCGACCTGTGCCTGATCACGGGCGCCGGCTGGCCCTTCCACCTGGGCGGCATCACGCCGTACCTGGACCGCGAGGGCGTCTCGGAGCGCGTGAACGGCAAGAGGTTCCTGGAGCCCGGCCTGGCGAGCGTCCCGGCGTAGGGCACCGCGTACGGTCGTACGATGCCCGGCACACCGAGTGGTGTGCCGGGCATCGGCGTGTCAGCCGGCGGACGCGGGGGCGTCCTCGACGTGGACGACGTGCAGGTGTCTGCCGTCCTGGTCGCGCTTGGAGCGCCCGTGGATCCCGACGGCCAGGTGCGAGGTGTCCTCGGACTCCTCGAGGGCGACGAAGGTGACGACGTCCGGGTGATGGCACGTCACCAGCCAGCCCTCGCCGTTGTTCAGTTCGAGCACACGGAAGTCGCCCGCCGGGCCGCCCACGCTCACGGGGCCGTACTCGCGCAGGATCCCGGTGGCCCGATCGGCGAGCCCTGCCCCGGGCTCCTCCAGCACCACGCACGTGCCGTGCTCGAACAGCACCCACGGCTTTCCGGATCCGGCGAGGAGACGCCGCCAGGCGTCGATGAGTGTCTCGGTGTCCACGGTGGCCATCATGGCGCACTCACACCTGCCGCCACGCCTGCAGGGCCAGCCCCGGTTCGTCCTTGCGGCGGGTCAGCAGGAGTTGGCCGGTCGACGCCGACAACGTTGCCGCCACGACCCGGTCGTCCTCGTCCGTCGTCAGGGACACGGTCGCGTCCACCGGCAGCCGCGGGCCCGACTCGGTCCACCAGGCGCCCGCCGGCTCCAGTTCGGTGGGGTAGGCGGCGAAGGCGACGCGGCCGCTCGCCGAACGCTGGGCGAGCAGGGTGCAGTCGTGGCCGTCGAGGGTGCAGCGGACCGCGGAGACCGGGCCGGAGCCGGCCGCGGGCAGCAGGGTGGCCGGCTTGCCGCCGGGGCGCCAGGCGCACAGGTCGCCGGAGGTGCTCGTGTAGTAAACGGTTGTGCTGTCGGGGGAGGTGGCCAGGGCGTACAGGGTGCCCGGGCGGACCGGGGCCTGCAGGGACTCCGTGAGCACCGGCTCGGCGCCCGGCTCCTCCTGACGCCAGTGGAGCAGCCCGTCGGGGACGGCCGCGTACAGCTCGACCCGGCCGGACTCCCCCGTCACCGCCGCCAGGCCGTCCCGGACGTTCTCGCCCTTCAGGTCCCGCCAGGGGCCCCAGCCGCCCTTCTCCTTCTGCATGAGCAGGCGCACCCCGCCCTGGCCGTCGGGCACGAAGACATGGGCGCGGCCCTGGGCGTCGACGGCGACCGCGGGCGTACCGGTGCGCTCGCCCTTCTTCAGCGGGTGGCCGAGCGGGTTCCAGTCCAGGGCCGAAAGGCGCGGGCGGAAGTGGGTGGAGTGCACCAGGCCCGACTCGCCCTTGACGGTGGGCCGCCAGGAGACGAGGTGGGCATAGCCGTCGGCGCCCTGGCCGACCGCCAGGACGGGGTGCAGCTTCTGGTCGCCGCCCACCGTGCGCGGGGCGGTCCAGGGGCCGCCGGGCTCGCGTTCCGCCCGGCACAGGACGGCCTCGCCCGACAGCTGGTAGACACTGAGCCGGCCGTCGCGGCCACGCAGGAGCCAGTCGCCGTTCACCGTTTCACTCTATGCCGTGGGTCCCCAACGCCCGGCGCCCGCTTGCTCACAGCCGCTTCGCGCTGCGGAACAGCCCTGCGTAGAAACCGTTTCCGTCCAGACGCGAGACACCGCCCTGGTCGCCGATGGTGGGCCCGTTCTGCTCCTTGCGGCTGGAGATGAAGACCTTGTGGCCCTCGGTGTCCGGGCCGACGTAGATCGCGGAGTGGTCCATGTGGTTGCCGGTGCGGTGGTCCATCTTGAAGAACAGCAGATCGCCGGGCTGGAGGACGTCGATGTTCTGCGGCCGTACGTACCAGGGGCTCGGGCCCTGGAGCTTGATGATGTCCACGCCCTCCTTGCCGCGGGCCATGCCGTCGGCGGTGCGCGGCAGCCCGTCGCCGTGGTCGTTGTCGGACATCAGCGGGTAGCGGGCCCGGTAGCCGTAGACCAGGCGCAGATAGCCCGAGCAGTCCACGGCGCGCAGGCGGTCCTTCTGCGGGTACTTGGTGACGCCGTCCCGGAAGGTGTACGGGATGCCCAGGTAGTCGTAGAAATCGGTCTGCTCGAAGCGGTCGACGCCGTCCGCCTTCAGGGGGCCGTAGGTGGCGTGCCCCGCGTACTGGATGCCCTGGTCGTCCTTCTTGGCCGGCGCGCCCACGATGTACTGGAAGGCGAACGCGAAGACGTCGTCCTCCTCACTGCCGTAGTACTGCTTGAACCAGTCCTTGAACCACTGCTGCTTCTCGGAGCCCTTGGTCCAGGTCTCCGGCATCAGGCGGACCCAGTCGTCGGTGACCACCTTGGTGGTGGTGTTGGCGGGCTCGGTGAAGGTCCGCGTGGGGCCCTTGAGGGTGGCGGTGCGGGCGCCGTCCGTGAAGGTGGCGATGACCGCGCCCTTGCCGTCGCGCAGCACCGAACGCGCCGGGTTGTTCAGCCGTTCCCAGGTCTGTTTGCCGGTCGCCTTGCCCGAGGTCTGCAGGTTCTCGGTGATCGTCTGGGCGGCCGGGAGCTTCGCCTGCTCGTCCTTGCGCAGTTCGTAGGTGAAGTAGGCGCTGCCCGCGAGCAGCGCCAGGACCGTCACCGTGTGGACGACGGGGCGGCCTTTGCGCTTCGGCATGGTGGGGGCTCCAGGAGTGCGTCGGGTTCGGGCGGTTCAGGCGGTCGGCATGGCGCCGAGGAGGATGCCGGCGGTCAGCACGACATAGGTGGCGAGGGAGACCGAGGCGACGGACAGCAGTGTCGCGCCCTTGGGCTGGCGGACCAGCTGGTAGCCGATCAGGCCGGGGACGATGAAACCGAGCGTCTGGTTGGCGTACAGCAGCGGGAACTCCATCTGCAGCACGATGATCACGGTGGCCTGGATGAGCACACCGCTGAGCACGACGGCCGCGAAGAGCCGCTTGCCGTACAGGATCACGAACTTCTGCATGAGCAGCGTGGCGAGGTAGGTCAGCACGGTGACGCCGATCACCAGCGCGGCGCGCTGGAGGTCCTCGATGAGGGTGAGCGCGAGCCAGCCCGGCGTGATCATGCCGCCCGGCGACAGGTTGGTCGTCAGGTAGCACATGAGCGAGAACATCAGGCCCAGGCCGATGCCGATCGCGGCGATCTCGGGGGTGAGGACGGAGGGGATCAACGCTGTTCTCCTGGGCTGTGCCACTGCTGGCTGTCGTCGGCGGAAGGCTGGGGCGGCTGGCGGGGTTCGAAAAGCCCGCGGGGCCGGGCCGGTTCGGGTGCCCGGTCGCTGTCGGCGGGTGACTGCGGCAGGGCGGGTGCGGGCCGGCCGCCGTGGTGCGGCGGCTCGAGCGGGGTGTCGTACGAGGGCTCGTACGCCTGCTCCTGGTCGTACCCGGCCTGGCGCGCCGGCTCCTGGTGCGGATAGGGGTGTGCGGCGTCGCGCTGCGCCGGGACCTGCGGGACGTACGGCTGCTGGTGCGCGTACCGCGTCTCGTACGCCTCCGAGTAGTGCTGGTACGGGTCGATGCGGGGCGCGTACAGCTGCATGGTCTCGGAGTTGTCGACCTTGGCGGGGGCCGGCCCGGTCCGGCCGGCCGGTGCCGCGGGGGCCGGCTCGTCGGTGCTCTCGTCGGCGGGGAGTTCGGCGAGGTGCTCCAGCAGGATCTCGCCCTGGCCGTGGATGTTGCCGATCGCGACCATCGACGAGTCCGGGCCGAGCATGTCCAGCATCTTGGCCATGAACTCCTCGGGGTCGCGCTTGTCGCCGCCGAGGTCGACGGCGCGGGAGCGGAACTCGGCGGGGATGGCGTCGATGGCGGACTTGGCCGGGTGGCCGATGACGAAGACGCGCTCGGGGTCGAGGTCGGGGATGATCTCGCCCATCTGCCCGTTGCGTTCGACGCGGTCGGGGCGGCAGTTGATGACCACGTTGAGCGGGCGGTGGATGGCGCCGAGGTCGAGCAGCTGGTTGATGTTCATCAGCGTCGACTCGGGGTCGTTGGCCGCGAAGACGTTGGCGAAGCGCAGCTTCTTGCCCTCGTGCGTCTCGTAGCGCTCGACGGAGAGGACACCGGGGTCCGGCGGGGCGTCGTACATGCCCTGCAGGGCCGTCTCGCGGTCCACGCCGAGGAGTTCGGCGACGGCGAGGGCGATGGCCACGTTCTCCTTGAAGGTGAACCAGCTGAACCCGCGCAGCTCCTCGTCGGTGACCGTTTCCGGGTCGGCGTAGACGAGCTTGCAGTTACGGGCGTCGGCCTCCTCCTGGAGGATGTGGAAGCGGTCCTTCTCGGCGGTGACGCAGATGCCGTCCTCGGGCATCGAGCGGCACAGCGAGCGGGCCACGTCGTCCAGGGTGGGGCCCATCTCGGCGAGGTGGTCCTCACGGACGTTGCACAGCACGCCGATGGTGGAGCGGATCAGCTTGGACTGGTTGATCTCCTGCAGGGCCGGCATGACGGCCATGCACTCGATGACCAGCGCGTCCGGCTTGTACGCGGCGGCGCGCCGCACGATGCCGATCTGCTCGACGACGTTGGCAATGCCGAACTTGCGGTAGACCGGCTCCTCGGTGGCGTCCGGATGGATGAACCGGGCCGCGGTGCCGGTGGTCTTCGCGACGGTGACCAGGTCGCCGCCGCGCAGGGCGCCCGCGCACAGCCGGGTGATGGAGGACTTGCCGCGGATGCCGTTGACCAGGACCCGGGTGGGTATGTGGTCCAGGTTGGCGAAGTGCCGCCGCTGTTCCACGATGCCCGCTATGAGCAGAATCGTGCAGCAGATCAGCAGCACGCTGTAGAGGAAGAGCACGGGTGATCAGTTCCTTGTGTACTGCTGGGGCGGGGTGCGGCGGGGCTGCTGGCGGCGCTGGTCCTGCAGTTGCTGCCGGATGAGTTCCAGGGAGCGGGTGACGGCGCCGACCTCGTCGTGGTGCTGCGGGAAGAGCACGGTCTTGCGGTCGCCTCCGGCCAGCGCCTCGGCCCGGTCGGCCAGGGTGCGCAGCGGACTGGCCACCACGACGTACAGCCAGCCCAGGCAGGCGACGGCCGCGGCGGCGCCGAGCAGTCCGGCGAGTACGGTGCGGTTCTGGGCGTCGTACTCGGGGATGGCGAGCCGGTCGACGGGCTGCCAGCTGACCACGCTCCAGTGCAGCGACTCGGCCGATCCGCCGCCGGAGAACGGCGCGGCGGCGGCGATGCGCGCCCCGTTCTCCCGGTAGAGCACGCCGTTGGGCCGCGGCTTCTTGCCGATCCGCTGGGCGCTGGCCGCGACGAGGTCCTTCAGGTGCTCGTCGGGCAGCGACTGGAAGGCGAGGAAACCGCTGTTGCCGGCGATGATCTTGTCCCGGTCGTCCACGAGCCGGACCACGCCGAGGCCCGGCCGGGTCAGCAGGGCGTTGAAGAACTCGACGCGGAACTCGCCGACCAGCTGGGCTCCGTTACGGCCGGGAATCTCGGCGGAGGCCACGACCACGGGCTCCTTGCCACCGCGGCCCAGCAGCCGAAGGGACTTGCCGGAGACCCGGTGGGACTGGATCACCTTGGGCTTCTTGCCCTCACGGGCCTGGATGGCGCCGGAGGAGTCGACGACGTACAGGGAGCGGTAGCGCCGGTTCTCGTTGTAGGTGCGTTCCAGCACCGTCTCCATGGCGTCGGGTGAGGTCTTGTCGCCGATCAGGGAGGCGACCGACTGCAGGTCGGCGTCGCCCTCGTTGAGCGCGCGGCGCACCCGGTCGCTGAGCGTGTCGGTGCGCTCGCGCTGGTCGTTGACGAGCTGGCGGGGTACGTCGGCGGTGTTGTCGGCCCGGTTGACCAGCAGCATCAGCGGCGCGGACCAGGCCAGCAGCAGCACCGCGCAGATCGCGAGGAGGGCGCGGGTGCCCACCCGGTGCAGTCCCTGCGGGCGTTCGGCCGTGCCGGTGGCCTCGGCGCTCTCGCCGAGCAGTTGCCGGCGCAGCCGTTCCAGGGCGCCACCGATGCGGTGCGCCTCACCGTAGCCGGGGACGGTGACGGGCCGGGTCAGGTCGCCGCGGGTGAGCCGACGGGACTCGAGGAACAGCCGGATGAGCGGGCGCTGCACGGTCCCCAGCAGCACCGCCACGGCGAGGGCGCCGACCACGAGCAGGGCGCCGCCGGCGGCCAGTCCGAACACCGGGGAGCCGGTCGGGGCGCTGTCCTCGGTGACCTTGGCCATGGCGACCACGGAGAGGCCGAGCCCGCTGGCGGTGGTGACCTCGCCGGGCTGGGCCGCGGCGAGCGTGGCGTATCCGGCGACGGACCGGTCGCCGAGCAGCTTGCCGCCCAGCAGGCTGCCGCTGACGCCCTGGTAGCCGCCGGTGCCGGGGTCCTTGCTGCTGCGCGGGTCCTGCTGCGCCTTGCGCGCGGCCTGCTGGGCGAAGTCCTTCAGCTGCTTGCGGGATTCCGTGATGTCCTTGCGGTCGACGCTGTTGCGCGCCGACTCGGGGTCGGCGATGCCGTCGCTGCTGAGGATCGTGCCGCCGGAGTCGACCACGGCGATGGAGCGGAACTGGCCGAGGCTGATGCCGGGGAACTTCATGTTCCGGGACGCGACCAGCAGCAGCTGCGGCTTGCCCGGCCAGGTCAGCAGCCCGAAGGACAGCAGCCGCACCTCGCCGTTCTTCTGCTGGACCATGCGCGGGGCCAGCCCGCCCTCGCCGCTGAGGGAGGAGAGGTCCACGGAGGTCAGCGGGACCGTCTCGCCGCGGGCCGCGACCAGCTTGCCGGTGCGGATCTCGACGACGGCGGTGCCCATCCACTTCTGGTAGGTGCTGCCGAGCTTGTCCAGGACGGCGTCGCCGGAGACCGGCTGCCCGGCGCTGAACAGCGAGGCGGAGCGGGTGACGTCGGTGACGGACTCGTCGATGGAGGCGCGCAGCGCGATGGCACCGTCCTCGGCGAAGTGCTGCTGGGACGTCAGCACCGCCTTCGGCACTCCGGCGTTGTCGACACGGCCCAGTGCGAGTGCCGTGATGCCGGCGAGCGTCAGCAGGAGCGCCGAGAGGACCGCGATCGGCGGGCGGATGCCCCCGATCAGCGACATGTCGGCTCGGCGGCGGGCTCGGTGCTGCCGCGCCAGGGGCGGTGACGCCACAGAAGGGTCCTCTCGTGAATACAGGCTGCGGACGTGCCGACAGTAAGGGCCCGCCCGGAAACCTCAGACAGATAAGAGAGACGTTAAGTTGCAGTAAGTCCCACGTGATCTGTGCAACATCGCGCAACTTTCGGCCAAGTTCGGACAAAGGCCTTGATCCATGGGCGGCCTGGTCCGTACCTACTCGGGCAGCGCGGTGAGCGGCTTCAGTCCGTCCCCGCCCGCCCCGCGGTTCAGCAGGGTGCCCTCGGTGCGCTCGAAGGCCAGCCGCAGCCGGGCCCTCTGAGCGCTCGTGAGGCCGTGGTCGTCGCGCAGCGCGGCCGGTACGTCCAGCAGGCGGTAGTCCCGCACGTCGTCGTCGCCGTAGGCGGCGGTGCCGCCATCCCTGGCGTTCTCGGCGTCCGGCGGGATCGTCAGCAGGGTCGGCTCGAAGCGCGGCTGGACGTCCCAGTGACCCTTGCCGTGCTCGATGAAGGTGAACCAGGCGATCACGCCCTCCTCGGTCAGGCCCGTGGGCACCTCGTGCCGGGCGATCTGGTTGCCGAGGCCGTAGGAGATCCAGGTGCCGTCGACCTTCTCCATCGGTTCCACGACGTGCGCGTGGTGGCCGATGACCAGGTTGATGCCGGTGTTCCGGGCGATCTGCCGGGCGAAGGAGATCTGGGAGCCCGACGGCTCGGGATGGTGCTCACGGCCCCAGTGCAGGGACAGGATCACCACCTCGGCACCGGCCTTGCGGGCCCGCTGCTCGGCGGCCCTGATCCGGCCCAGGTCCTGCAGATTGGCCAGCCACGGCTTGTCCTTGGGCAGCGTGTGCGGCTCGTTGAAGCCGTAGGCGAAGGAGATCTGCGCGACCTTGACGCCCTTGACGTCCATGACCAGCGGGGTGAGCGCCTCCTTCTCGGTCCGGGCGGAGCCGGTGTGCTTCACCCCGGCGGCGTCCAGGGCGTCGAGGGTGCGCTTCACGCCGTCGTAGCCGTGGTCGAGGCTGTGGTTGGAGGCGGTGGAACAGGTGTCGTAACCGATGTCCTTGATGGTCTTCGCCTGCTGCGGCGGCACCTGGAAGTCGGGGAAGCCCTCGAACGGGCCCTTCGCCGGGCCCATCACCGGCTCGAAGTGGCAGATCGCCAGGTCCGCCTTGCTGATCAGCGGCTTGACACCGGCCATCATCGGCCCGAAGTCCAGCCCGTCCACACCCTTGCCCGTGCGCTTGGCGTCCTTGCGTGCCTGGTCGACCAGCTCGGGGTGCATCAGGATGTCCCCGGCGGCCGCGACGGTGAAGGAGCGCTCGCCGCCCTGGGCGCCGTCGGAGAGGAGACCGCAGCCGGAGGCCGCGGCGAGCAGGGAGAGCGGGGTCAGCAGGGACAGCAGGGTCCGGATACGACGTCTGTTCACCAAGATATCTTGATACAACCATGAGAGCCCATCGCTCACGCGCCATAACGATCGCAACACTTCTGTTGGTCGCCGCCGCCCTCGCCGGTGGCCTCACCGCCCTGCTCCGCCCCTCAGGCCACTCCGGGCATGACGCCGGCCGGCCCGCCCCGACGGGCGTCGGGCAGATCGACCTGGCCCGCGAGGTGGCTCGGTACACCGGCCCGTTCGCACCCGACCGGGGCTATCTGCCGCCCGGCCGGTCCGACCGTGAGGCCATCGCCGCGGCCATCGGCCTGTTGCTCGACGGTCATCGCAAACAAGCGGAAGAACAGCTTTCGCAACGGGACTTCACCGTGCGCACGGTCCTCGACCGGCCCTCCGGGCGCCGCTTCACCGAGGTGGCGGACCGTACCGACGCCGCCGCGCCGCGCGGCTGGGGCCGGGTCTACCTCGATCTGGACCACCGCCCGAGCTGGTCGGTCCAGGTTCCGCATCCCGGCTTCGACCTGGGCACCGAGCAGTTGGGCGTACGGGTGCTGCGCGGCTCCCGGGGCGGGATCCTGGTGATCGCAGGTGCACATCGCAAAGCCGGGCCCGGTAATTCCGCGGATGTGGCGCACCGCCCTGACACCGTTTTCCACGCCATCTGCGCCGAGCTGGCCCGCCGTGGGATGCCCGGGGTCCAGTTGCACGGCTTCGCGGCTTCCGCCGTGCCCGGCTACGACGTCGTCGCCTCCACGGGGGTCGGCACGGCGGCCCGGCCCGAGGGCCGCGAGCTGGCCGACGCCCTGCGCGACCACGGCTTCCGGGTGTGCCGGGCCTGGGTGCGGTCCTGTCCGCTGGAGGGCCGCACGAACGTGCAGGGCCAGGTGGCCGACGCCGACCATGTGCCGTTCCTGCACGTCGAGTTCTCCCCCGAGGTGCGCGCCGGCGGGCGGCCGGCGGAACGGGCGGCCGCCGCGATCGCCGTGATCACGGGCCGATGGGCCAGGGAACCCGTGACAGACTGATCCTGTCACGAACGTGCTACCTCAAGGCCATTACGGGACATGACGGACACCTCGGGTGCGGCGGACCGCGCCACCGCCGGGCCCCTCCCCCTGCTCGTCGTCGACGGTGCGAACGTCGTCGGGTCGGTGCCCGACGGCTGGTGGCGCGACCGCCGCGGTGCCGCCGAGCGCCTGCGCGACCGGCTGGTGCCCCTGGCGGGGTCCGGCGTGGCCGGTCTGCCCGGTCCGCTGGAGCTGGTCCTGGTGGTGGAGGGCGCGGCCCGGGGCGTGGACTCTGTGCCCGGGGTGCGTGTCGAGGAGGCGTCCGGCAGCGGTGACGACCGGATCGTGGAGCTCGCGGCGGCGGCCGGCGGCCGCCCCTGCCTCGTCGTCACGTCCGACCGCGAACTGCGGCGCCGGGTCCAGGAACACGGGGCCCGCGTCACCGGCCCCCGCACGGTGCTGGGCTGAACCCCGCACGCACCGAGCCGGCTCCGGCGTCCGCACGACGGCCGGCCGGGCCCGCCGCCCCTCCCCCGGCGTCCGGGCGTACAGCACCGCCCCGTCCACGCTGCCCGCTGCCCGCTGCCCGCTGCCCGCTAGCCGGCTATCCGCTGCCCGGCCCCGCTGTCCGCGCCGGGACCGGGCATACGGGCCCGGAGGGGGAAACCGTCGGTGGAGACGGTTACGGAGTGTTTCCCGCGGGCGGTCGCGGGACTTCTCCCGCGGCGGCCCGCTCGTCCACCGCCAGCCGGCTGTGCGTGCGGCCGTAGAGGAAGTAGACGGCGAAACCGATCACCATCCAGATGGCGAACCGCAGCCAGGTCTCGGCCGGCAGGTTGAGCATCAGCCACAGCGAGGCGCACACCGACAGGATCGGCAGTACCGGGACGAACGGGGTACGGAAGGCACGCGGCAGGTCCGGACGGGTACGGCGCAGGATGATCACGCTGATCGCGACCACGACGAACGCGAAGAGCGTGCCGATGTTCACGAGTTCGGCCAGCTCGCTCAGGCTGGTGAAACCGGCGACGATCGCGATGACCACACCGAGCAGGATGGTCGGCCGGTGCGGGGTCCGAAAGCGCGGGTGGACGCGGGAGAAGAAGCGCGGCAGCAGTCCGTCGCGGCTCATCGCGAAGAACACCCGGGTCTGGCCGAGCAGCAGGATCATGCACACGGTGGTCAGGCCGACGGCGGCGCCGAAGCTGATCACACCCGCGAACCAGGGGTGTCCGATGGCCTTGAAGGCGTCGGCGAGCGGGGCCTCCACGGACAGCTGGGAGTACTTCTCCATGCCGACGACGACGAGGGAGACGGCGACGTAGAGCACGGTGCAGATGAGCAGGGAGCCGAGGATGCCGCGCGGCATGTCCCGCTGCGGGTTGCGGGTCTCCTCGGCGGCCGTGGCCACGATGTCGAAACCGATGAACGCGAAGAACACCACCGAGGCGGCCGTGAAGATGCCCATCACACCGAAGTTGGCGGGCGCCCAGCCGAACATCAGCTGGATCAGCGGGGCTTTCAGGTTGCCGCCGGCCGGCACCGGCTGGGCGTGGGGGATGAACGGCGAGTAGTTGGCGGACTTGACGAAGAAGGCACCGGCGACGATCACGATGAGGACGACGATCACCTTGATGGCGACGACCAGCGAGGTGATCCGGGCCGACAGCTTCATGCCGAGGACGAGGATGCCGGTGAGCACCAGCACCAGGGCGGCGGCGAGGATGTCGAAGCCGAAGCCGGAGGCGTTGTCCCGGCCGGCCAGGTAGCCGGGCAGATGCCAGCCGGCGTTGTCCAGCAGCGAGCGGATGTAGCCGGACCAGCCGACCGCCACCACCGCCGTGCCGAGCGCGAACTCCAGGACCAGGTCCCAGCCGATGATCCAGGCGGGCAGCTCGCCCAGGGAGGAGTAACTGAACGTGTACGCCGAGCCCGCCACGGGGACCGTGGACGCGAACTCGGCGTAACAGAGGGCGGCGAGCGCGCAGACCACGCCGGCCACCACGAAGGCCAGGGACACCGCCGGACCGGCGTTGTTCTTGGCGACCTGTCCGGTGAGGACGAAGATGCCGGTGCCGATGATGACACCGACTCCGAAGACGGTCAGATCGAGCGCGGAAAGGGATTTCCTGAGCGAATGCTCGGGTTCCTCGGTGTCCTGGATGGACTGCTCGACGTTCTTCGTCCTGAAGAGCGCGCTGCTCACGTACCTACCTCCCACGCTTGGGGGCCGCGCCGTGGCCCGTCATGATCGAGAGGGTCGGGATGCGTATGCCCCGGCACAGGCAGGTTCACGCAAACGGGCCGGTTCCGCCACCGCAACGAGGGGCGGAACCGGCCCGTGAGGGCGCGCTCGGCGTCAGTCGCGGGCCGGCTCGACCGAGTCCACCTCGGCGGCCGTACGGTCGAACCTGCCGTCCAGCTTGGCGACCAGGCCGGTGACCTGGCGGGCGATGTCCGGGGCGGTCAGGCCGATCTCGGCGAGGACCTCGGCCCGGGAGGCGTGGTCGAGGAAGCGCGGCGGGATGCCGAAGTCGCGCAGCGGCACGTCCACGCCCGCGTCGCGCAGCGCCTGGGCGATCGCGGAGCCGACTCCGCCGGCCCGGCTGTTGTCCTCGACGGTGACGACGACCCGGTGCCGCTCGGCCAGCGGGGCCATGGCCTCGTCGACGGGCTTGACCCAGCGCGGGTCGACGACCGTGGTGGAGATGCCCTGCTTGTCGAGCAGGGCGGCGATCTCCAGGCACATCGGGGCGAGGGCGCCCACGGAGACCAGCAGCACGTCGGGCCTCTCGGTGCCGGGCTCGCGCAGCACGTCCATGCCGCCGACGCGGCCCACGGCCGGTACGGCGGGGCCGACGGCACCCTTGGAGAAACGGACCACGGTCGGCGCGTCGTCGACGGCGACGGCCTCGCGCAGCTGGGCCCGCACCTGCTCGGCGTCGCGCGGGGCGGCCAGCCTGAGGCCCGGCACGACCTGGAGGATCGACATGTCCCACATGCCGTTGTGCGAGGCGCCGTCGGTGCCGGTGACGCCGGCCCGGTCCAGGACGAAGGTCACGCCGCACTTGTGCAGGGCCACGTCCATCAGGACCTGGTCGAAGGCGCGGTTGAGGAAGGTGGCGTACACGGCGAAGACGGGGTGCACCCCGCCGTGCGCGAGGCCGGCCGCGGAGACGGCTCCGTGCTGCTCGGCGATCCCGACGTCGTACACGCGTTCGGGGAACCGCTTGGCGAACTTCTCCAGGCCGACGGGCTGGAGCATGGCCGCGGTGATGGCGACGACGTCGTCCCGCTCCTCGCCGAGCCTGACCATCTCGTCGCCGAAGACGGAGGTCCAGTCGGCGCCCGAGGTGGAGATCGGCAGGCCGGTGTCCGGGTGGATCTTGCCGACGGCGTGGAAGCGGTCGGCCTCGTCCTGCAGGGCGGGCTGGTAGCCGCGGCCCTTCTCGGTGAGGCAGTGCACGATCACCGGACCGCCGAACCGCTTGGCCCGGGCCAGCGCCGACTCCAGCGCCTCGATGTCGTGGCCGTCGATCGGGCCCACGTACTTCAGGCCCAGGTCCTCGAACATGCCCTGCGGGGCGATGAAGTCCTTCAGCCCCTTCTTGGCGCCGTGCAGGGTCTCGTACAGCGGCTTGCCGACGACCGGGGTGCGCTCCAGGATGTCCTTCCCGCGGGCGAGGAACCGCTCGTACCCGTCGGTTGTGCGGAGCGTGGCCAGGTGGTTGGCGAGGCCGCCGATGGTCGGCGCGTACGACCGCTCGTTGTCGTTGACAACGATGACGAGGGGGCGGTCCTTGGCGTCGGCGATGTTGTTCAGCGCCTCCCAGGCCATACCGCCGGTGAGCGCGCCGTCACCGATGACGGCGACGACATGGCTGTCGCGCTTCTTCAGCTGGTTGGCCTTGGCGATGCCGTCGGCCCAGCCGAGCACGGTGGAGGCGTGGCTGTTCTCGATGACGTCGTGCTCGGACTCGGCCTGCGAGGGGTAGCCGGACAGGCCGCCCTTCATCTTCAGCCGGGAGAAGTCCTGCCGGCCGGTGAGCAGCTTGTGGACGTAGGACTGGTGGCCGGTGTCCCACAGCACCTTGTCCCTCGGGGAGTCGAAGACGCGGTGCAGGGCGATGGTGAGCTCGACCACGCCGAGGTTGGGGCCGAGGTGGCCGCCGGTCTTGGAGACGGCGTCGACGAGGAAGGTCCGGATCTCGCCTGCCAGCTGGTCCAGCTCCTCCGGGCTGAGCCGGTCCAGATCGCGCGGTCCCGTGATGCGGGTCAGCAGCGGCACCCGTGCCTCCTTGCAGTAGAGCTGATCGAGCTTTCGCCGGGCTCGCCCGAGTCTAATGTTCATGGTTTGCGCGACACGACAGCGCCCGGCGCCTTTCGGGCGCCGGGCGCTGTCGTACAGCCGGTGCGCTACGCGCGACCAGCGGACTTCTGCGTCTTGCGGGTCACCGCGTCGATGACGACTGTGGCGAGCAGAACACCACCGGTGATCATGTACTGCACCGGCGAGGCGATGCCCTGCAGGGCGAGGCCGTACTGGATCGAGACGATCACCAGCACACCGAGGAGCGCGTTCCACGTGCGCCCGCGGCCACCGAACAGCGACGTACCACCGATGACCGCGGCGGCGATCGCGTTCATCAGCAGGTCACCGCCGCCGGCGCCCTGGTTGGCGGAGGCGATCTTGGAGGCGATGAACAGACCGCCGATCGCCGCGAACGTGCCGGAGATGGCGAACACCGAGATCCGGACCATGTCCACGTTGATACCGGCACGGCGGGACGCCTCGACGCTGCCGCCGAGCGCGAAGACCTTGCGGCCGTAGGAGGTGCGGCGCAGCACGAAGTCCGTGATGAACAGCACGGCGACGAAGACCACGACGGCCAGCGGCAGGCCCTTGTACTGGTTGAAGACGACCGCGGCGGCGAAGGCCACGATGGCCAGCAGCACGGTGCGCAGGACCGTCTCGCTCAGCGGACGGGACGGCACACCGGCGGCCTCGCGGCGCTTGTTGCCGAAGTAGGAGCTGAGGAAGAACAGCACCGTCACCGCGATGGCGAGGCCGTAGGCGGCCGCCACGTCGGAGAAGTAGTAGCTGGTCAGCTTGGCGACCACGCCGTTGTCGTTCAGGTTGATCGTGCCGTTGTCGCCCAGGACCTTGAGCATGAGGCCGTTCCAGAACAGCAGACCGGCCAGGGTCACCGCGAACGCCGGCACGCCGATCTTCGCGAAGAAGAAGCCCTGCACCGCGCCCGCGACCGTGCCGGTGAGGACCGACAGCACGAGGGCCAGGATCTCGTTCATGCCGTGGGTGACGTTGAGCACCGCGAAGGTGGCGCCCGCGACACCGGAGAGCGAACCGACCGACAGGTCGATCTCGCCGAGCAGCAGGACGAACACGATGCCGACGGCGATCATGCCCGTGCCGACCATGGCGACGGAGATGTCGGAGAGGTTGCCCGCGGTGAGGAAGTTGGAGTTCAGGCTCTGGAAGATGATCCAGATGATCGCCAGGCCGATGACGACCGGGATGGAGCCGAGGTCACCGGCCTTCATCTTCCGCTTGAACTCGGTCACGTAGCCCGCGAGGCCCTGCTCGCGCACCAGCAGACGGGGGTCGACGGCGACGTCGGAGCCGCGTGCCGCCTCGGGGTTCTCCACGGGCGTGTCCTCGGGGGGCGTGGAGGTCTTGTCGATGCTCACTTCTTGATCTCCCCATTGCTGCGCGCCGCACGACGGGTCACGGCGTTGTCCGTGGCGCCGGTGATGGCGGAGATGATCTCTTCCTGCGAGGTCGACTTGACCTCGAAGACGCCGTTGTTCTTGCCCAGACGCAGCACCGCCACCTTGTCGGCGACGGCCTTCACGTCAGCCATGTTGTGGCTGATGAGGATCACGGCGTGACCGCGCTCCCGCAGCCGCTCCACCAGGTCGAGGACCTGGGCGGTCTGCTCGACGCCGAGGGCCGCGGTGGGCTCGTCGAGGATGACCAGCTTGGGCTCGCCGAGCATGGAGCGGGCGATGGCCACGACCTGGCGCTGACCGCCGGAGAGCGAGGCGATCGGGATGCGGACGCTGGGGATGCGGATGGAGAGCTGGTCCAGCAGCTCGCGCGAGCGCCGCTCCATCTCGACCTCGTCGAGGACACCGCGGCGACGGATCTCCCGGCCGAGGAAGAGGTTGCCGACGACGTCGATGTTGTCGCACAGCGCGAGGTCCTGGTACACCGTCGCGATGCCCAGGTTCTGGGCGTCGTGCGGCTTGTTGACCTGGACGGTCTTGCCGTCCCACTCGATGACGCCCTCATCGATGGGGTGCACGCCGGCGATCGTCTTGACCAGCGTGGACTTTCCGGCACCGTTGTCGCCCACCAGGGCGACCACCTCACCGGCGTGGACCTCAAGCTCTACGTCGGTGAGCGCCTGGACGGCACCGAACCGCTTGGAGACCCCGCGCAACGCCAGCACGGGCGTAGCGGACACGTGAACCAACTCCTTCGCCGCCTGACCCGGCGGGAGGTTGTGCAGAAGTTTGGGGGGGTAGTTCCGTCCGGCGCCCCGCGCCGAGCTTGCGGGGCTGTTGTTTGCGCGGGGCACCGGAGGAGCTGCTGGGCGCCTTCCTCCCGCTGGGGAAATTCAAAGGTGAATTCCCCTAGTTGGGAAGGCGCGTGCGGCTGCTTACTTCAGACCGATCTTGTCGCAGGCCGCCTTGTACTGCGAGGTGCAGATGTCGGCGACGGTGTAGACGCCGTCCTTGATGACGGTGTCCTTGATGTTGTCCTTGGTCAGCGCGGTGACCGGCACCAGGACCGAGGGCACCTGCTTGGTGGTCGGGCTGTCGACCTTGTCCTTGGCGACGGAGTCGAGCGACTTGCCCTGGGCCAGGTCCACGGCCATCTCGGCGGCGGCAGCGGCCTCGGGGGCGTACGGCTTGTAGACGCTCATGTACTGCTCACCGGCGACGATGCGCTGGACACCCGCGAGCTCCGCGTCCTGGCCGGTGACCGGGATGTTGGAGATGCCGGCGGCCTTGAGGGCGGTGATGATACCGCCGGCCATGCCGTCGTTGGCGGAGTAGACGCCGATGATGTTCTTCTTGCCCAGAGCGGAAATGGCGCCCTCCATGTTGGAGTTGGCGTTCTCCGGCTTCCACTCCTTGGTGTCGTACTCCTTGCCGACGTTCACCTTGCCGTCGAGCACCTCGTGGGCGCCCTTCTTGAACTGCGCGGCGTTCGGGTCGGTGGAGGAACCGTTCATCATGACGATCTTGCCGGACTTGGCCTTGGAGCCCAGGGCCTTCAGCAGGGCGTCGCCCTGGGTCTTGCCGACCGTCTCGTTGTCGAACGAGGTGTACGCGTCGATGGGGCCCTGCGCCAGGCGGTCGTAGGCGACGACCGGGATGCCGGCGTCCTTGGCCTTCTGAACCGAGTTCTTGATGGCCGCGGCGTCCACCGAGTCCACGATCAGGACGTCCACCTTGTTGGTGATCATGGTGTCGACCTGCTGGTTCTGCAGGCTGGCGTCCTGCTTGGCGTTGGCGTAGACGATCTTGCCCTTGCCGTTGGTGAGCTCCTTGACCTTCTTCTCGATCAAGGGGCGGTCGAACTTCTCGTAACGGGCGGTCTGGTTCTCCGGCAGGAGCAGACCGACCGTGATCGCGTCGCCCTTCTTGGGGCTGGACGACTTGCCGGAGCCACCACCGGACTCCTTGGCGCTGCCACAGGCGGCGAGCGAGACGGCCATGGCACCAGCAGCAACGGCGAAGGCCGCACGACGCATACGCGTGTTCACTTCAGAAACCTCCCTGACGAGGCCGCGTCGTTGCGGCCGAGGTGGCTGGAAGTCAACTCGGCCACACGTGCGACGTCAAGAAGTAAATCCTTAACGAGATGGCAACGGTGCCATCCGTTCTCTAAGTGAAGGCAGGGGCCGCGACCTGCAGCGATCCGTCCAAAAGGGTCGAATCGCCCATCTCGCTGAGGGCGAGGGCGAGCGCCCCCAGCACCTCCGCACGACCTCCGAGCGCCCCCGGGAGAACGGACAGTTGGCGCGCCGCACTGGGAATGGCGTAGCGACCGACGGACTCCCTGATCGGCCCGAGCACCAGCTCACCGGCCTCGGCGAGATCACCACCGAGGACCACCCGGCTCGGGTTCAGCAGATTGCAGAGATTGGCCACTCCACTGCCGATGTGGCGGCCGACGTCGGCGATCACCCGACGACAGCCCGGGTCTCCGTCCCTGGCCAGCCGTACGACGCCTTCCATGGTCAGGTCGGGGCCGTGACTGGGCTGGAGCAGCGGGAGCACATAGCGCGCGGCCGCGAACGTCTCCAGGCAGCCGCGGTTTCCGCAACGGCAGACCGGGCCGGATTCGTCGAGTGTAATATGCCCGATTTCTCCGGCGGTGCCGCCCGGGCCCCGGTAGATCTTCCCGTCGATCACCAGACCGGCGCCGACACCGCTCGCGACCTTGATGTACGCGAGGTCCCGGACGCCCTTCCCGCTGCCCCAGACCAGCTCGCCGAGGGCACCGAGGTTGGCGTCGTTGTCCACGTGCACGGGCACGCCGAGCCGTTCGCGCAGCTCCTCGGCGGGCTTGGCGCCGGTCCAGCCGGGCAGGATCGCGGTGGACCCCAGGGTCCCCGACTCCACGTCGATCGGGCCGGGCACGCCGAGGCCCACGCCGGCCACCTTGGAGCGGTTCACGCCGGTCGCCGCGATCAGGCGGCTGACCAGCTCCTCCGCCCGGTCGAAGCCCTGTGCGGCGGAGGCGTCGACGTCCAGCGGCTCGGCCTCCTCGGCCAGCACCTGGTGGGCGAGGTTCCCGATCGCGACGCGCAGGTGGGTGTGCCCGAAGTCGACGCCGATCACGATCCCGGCGTCCCCGCTCAGACTGACACTCCGGGCCCGCCGCCCGCCCGCCGACGTGGGCGTGACCTCGACGGTTCCGCCGTCCTTCAGCTCCCGCACGATGTTGGAGACGGTGGCGGCGGACAGCCCGGTCGTCCGCGCGATCTCCGCCTGCGTGAGGGACCCGGCCAAGCGCACGGCCCGTACGACCCGCTCCAGGTTGGCTCGGTGCAGCGACGACTGCGACCCTGGAGTCTCCACGACGACCTCCTGAGCGCGGGGCCGCTTCGGCGAGGCCCCGCGTATGTCCAACTAGTGAACTCTAAGCTGAGCTGTTCGGGGTCACTCACGTCAAGAGGTTGAACCGTTTCCGGGTGCCCGGTACACGCGCGAGCACGCCGCCCCGAGGCCGGGACGGCGTGCGCACGGAAGGACGCGGGACGTGATCCCGCCGGGGCCCGCGGGGCTACTTCAGCGCTCCCGCGGTCAGGCCCTGGACGACCTGCCGCTGGAAGACGACGTACGCCCCGAGCACCGGCAGCATGGCCATCACCAGGCCGGCGAAGAGCCCCGACCAGTCGCCCTTGTAGCCCTGGCTCACCGCGAGCTGCACCAGGCCCTGGGTGAGCACCTTCTTGTCGGGGTCGGTGTTGAGGACCGTGGGCAGCATGTACTGGTTCCACTGGCCCAGGAAGTTGAAGATCCCGACGCTGATCAGGCCCGGTTTCGCCATGGGCAGCATGATCTGGAAGAACGTACGCGTGTGCGAAGCGCCGTCCACGAAGGCCGCCTCCGCCACCGAGGTGGGCAGGGTGCGGAAGAAGGCCGTGAGGAAGAACACCGTGAACGGAAGCGAATACGCGATGTAGACCAGGATCAGGCCGTGGATCGTGTTCAGCAGCCCCATGTTGTTCACGACGTAGAACAGCGGGACCAGCGCGAGCATGATCGGGAAGCTCATGCCGCCGATGAACAGGTAGTAGATGAAGCGGTTGCCCGGGAAGTCGAAGCGGGCGAGGACGTAGGCCGCCATCGAGCCGAGCACCAGGGTGCCGATGAGCGAGCCGCCGACCACCAGGACGGTGTTGAGGAAGTAGTCGCTCATGTTGGCCTGGGTCCAGGCCCGCGACCAGTTGTCGAAGTGCAGCCTGTCCGGCAGGGACCAGGGCGAGCCGAAGATCGAGCTGTCCGACTTGAAGGACGTCATCACCGCCCACAGCAGCGGCGTGACCACCATGATCGCCCAGATGATCAGCACGCCGTGGGAGAAGACGTTGAGGACACCGCCCTCCTTCTTCTGCCGGGCGGGCCTCGGGGCGGGTACGTCGACCTTGGAGACGGTGGCGCCGGGTTCGGCCGGCAGCGGTGCGGGGGTCTCGGTCGTCTTCATCGGTTCAGAACTCCAGCCGCTCGCGACGGCCCAGCCGCATCACGATCGCCGCGAAGGCGAGGGTGACGAGGAGCAGGGCGACGCCGATGGTGGTGGCGTAGGCGGCCTGACCGTCCCGGAACGCCTTCTGGTACACGTACAGGACCATCACCGTGGTCGAGTAGTCCGGCCCGCCCGGTCCGGTCGTCATGATCTGTACGACCGCGAACGACTCGGCGCCGAGCGCGAGGATGCCCATGTAGACCCAGCCGGACTGCACGGTGTCCCACAGCAGGGGCAGGGTGATGCGGAAGAAGGTGGTGGCCCGGCCGGCGCCGTCGAGCAGCGCCGACTCGTACAGCTCGGTCGGGATGGAGGCCATGCCCGCCGAGAACAGGACCACGAAGAAGCCGACCGTGGACCACACCAGCACCGCCATCACGCACCACAGCGCGAGGCTCGGGTCGCCCAGCCACAGCGGCTGGACGTTGTCGAGGCCGATGCCGCGCAGCAGGGAGTTGATCGCGCCACTGTCCGGGTTGTACGCGAAGGCGAACAGCAGCGAGACGATCGCGATGGACAGCACCTGCGGGAAGAAGTACACGATCTTGTAGAAGGACGAGCCCCGGACCCCGGAGATCACGGGGCCGCCCTTCCTCCGGCGTCCGCCCACATTGATCATGAAGGCGAAGAACAGCGCCAGACTGATCGTCACCAGCGGGAGCACCAGAGCGAACAGCAGACTGTGCTCCAACGACTTCCAGAAGATGTCGTCGTGGAACATCCTCCGGTAGTTGTCGAAACCGACCATCTTGAATTCGGGGCTCAGGCCGGTCCAGTCCGTGAACGAGTAATAGATGGACTGGATGAACGGCCACACCACGAAGAGCGCGTACAGTCCGAGGGGCAGTGCCAGAAACCCCACAATGAACCGGTACTTGCCGTGCTGCATCGCCACTCCGGTGCTGATAGGGGTGCTGGTTACTGGTGCTTGTAGTGCTTGATGGACGTGTCCTTGGCCGCCTCGTCGGCGAATCCCTGGATCTTCTTGATGGCCTCTGCGGGGGTGAGCCGGCCGGCCATCATCTCGCCGAGACCGGCCACACCGATCTTCTCCTTCTGAAGCTGTACATACCAGTCCTGAAGCCGCGGATTCACCACGTTGGATCCGGCCAGTTTGAGCGCGGCCACGCCGGAGTTCAGACCCGGGGTGAGGGTGATGCCGGAGGTGCCGCCGTTGTAGGCGGTCAGCGACTTCACCTTGGCGGTGAAGTTCTTCGAGGACGCCTCGGACAGCATGATGCGCAGCTGCTCCATGCCGCCCTCGGGGTTGGCGGCCTTGGCCGGGACGATGAAGGGCTCACCGCCGGAGGCCCAGATGGTGCCGAAGGGCAGCTTGTCGGACGAGTCGATGCCGGACGGCGCGGAGACGGCCAGGTTGAAGTCCTTCGGGATGACGTTGGCCGACTCGTTCTCCACCCAGGAGCCGTTCGGGATGAACAGCGCCTCGCCCTTGGCCCAGGCGGTCTGGGACTGGATGTGGTCGAGGCCGGGGGTGCCCTTGAGGACGTAGCCCTTCTTGTACAGCTCGTAGTACGCCTCGAAGCAGGCCTTGACGGCCGGGTGCTTCCAGGCGTTCGGCTCCAGGTTGTCGATGGCGTCGAGCACTTCGCGCCCGCCGACCTTGCCGATCATCGGATAGAGCGAAAAGGGGATGTAGTACGGGTACTTGCCCGCATACGTCCAGCCGGCCATCCCCTTCTTCTTGGCCTTCGCGCAGACCTGGAGCATCTCGTCCCAGGTCTTCGGGTACTGCGCGTCGAGCGAGTCCAGGGCCTTCTGGGAGTACCAGACGCCGTACACCGTGTAAGCGTAGTACATGATCCAGACCGGGTTGCCGTCGAACTGGCCCATCTCCACGATGCCGGGGCGCAGCGTGTCGCGGACCTTCTTGCTCGGGTCGTCGTACGACGGCGCGTCCAGCAGCGGGGTGAGGTCGGCGAGCTGGTTCTTGCCGACGAGGACGCCCATGTCCATCTGCTCGGCGCCGGAGTTGTCGATCAGGTCCGGGGGGTTGCCCTGGTTGAAGCGGGGCTGGAGGGTGGACTGGATCTTCTGGGTGGCGGAGAACTTCACCGTGGCCTTGGGGAAGTCCTTCTGGTAGATCTTCACCGCGTCCTGGGCGTACTCCTTGCCGAAGCCGCCGTCGAAGAGGACGAATTCCATCTTGGCGGTCTCGTTGACACCGAGCGGGTTCTTGGCGGTCTTCTTCCCCGCCTTGTCCTTCTTCTGCCCGCCCCCGCCGCTGCTCGCGCAGGCGGACAGCAGGCCCATCCCCGGGGCCGCGACCACACCGAGCGCGGCGGACCGCTTGATCAGTTCACGACGGCCGACACCTTCGGCACCGTGGTTCGAGGTGGATCCCATGCTCAAGTCCTCGCCTTCTCCAGGACTCAGGCGGTGAACCGGATCCTCCCCGGCACCGCGGTCGGGTAGTGCTGGGTCGTGCAGGGTCATGCTGGAAGTGCCGACAGGTATAGTCCACTTCCCGCCAGCGGAGCAAGATCGAATGCAGGGTTGGCTATGGGTCTTTTCCGAGTTGAGACCTCGCGGAAATATGAGGCCCCTGTGCGGCGCCTGCGGGAAAAACTCGCACCATAAGCGCCTGAATGCCACACCCAACACCCTTGACATCACGGGCCACTTGACGCCCTACTGGTTCCTGCGCACCGCAGTTGACAACGTTGTCCAGAGGGTCGCAGGAGGGGAATCCGTAGATGCAGCGGAGAACTCGGCACAGATGGGGTCCGGCGGTCGTCCTCACGGCCGCCTTCGTCATGACCGCCGGCGCACAGGGCGCGGCGGTCGCCCTGCCCGCCAAGGCTCCGGCCGCCGACCGTGAGTTCGCGTCCTCGTTCGAGACGGGGGATCCGGCACCGGACTGGCTGAACACCGTCGACACCGGCCCGGACGGCAGCAAGCGCGCCTCGGGTGTCGACGGCGGCTACAGCACCGGCATTCCGGGCAATGTCACCGACCACGTCACCGATGTCCGGGCGAGCGACGAGAACACGGGCGCCGGCGAGGTGAAGGAGAACCTGGTCGACGGCGAGCCCGGCACCAAGTGGCTGACCTTCGAGCCCACCGGCTGGGTGGAGTTCGACCTCGACAAGCCCATCAAGCTGATGACCTACGCGCTCACCTCGGCCAACGACTACGACGGGCGCGACCCGAGGGACTGGACGCTGCTCGGCTCCACCGACGGCAAGGACTGGAAGACCGTCGACACCCGCTCGGGCGAGAACTTCTCCGAGCGCTTCCAGACCAAGTCGTACGACCTGGCCCAGCCGGCCGAGTACCAGCACTTCCGGCTGGAGGTCACGCGGAACAACGGCGCGGACATCCTCCAGCTCGCCGATGTGCAGTTCTCCACCGGCGGCGGGGGCGGACCGGTGCCGCAGGACATGCTGACGCTGGTAGACAAGGGCCCGACCGGCTCGCCGACGGCCAAGGCACGGGCCGGGTTCACCGGCAGGAGGGCACTGCGCTACGCCGGGCGGCACACGGCGGGCGGCCGGGCGTACTCGTACAACAAGATCTTCGACGTGAACGTGAAGGTCGCGGGCGACACCCAGCTGTCGTACCGCATCTTCCCGTCGATGGCCGACGGCGACCGGGACTACGACGCCACGAACGTCTCCCTCGACCTTGCCTTCACCGACGGCTCCTATCTGAGCGACCTGGGCGCACTGGACCAGCACGGGTTCCCGCTGTCACCGCGCGGGCAGGGCGCGTCGAAGTCGCTGTACGTCAACCAGTGGAACAACGTGGTCTCGCGGATCGGCTCCGTGGCGGCCGGCAGGACGGTCGACCGGATACTGGTGGCGTACGACTCCCCAGACGGGCCGGCGAAGTTCCGGGGCTGGATCGACGACGTGGCGCTGCGGCAGGCGGCGCCGGAGCAGCCGAAGGCGCATCTGTCGGACTACGCGCTGACCACGCGCGGCACCAACTCCAGCGGCAGTTTCTCGCGCGGCAACAACTTCCCGGCGACGGCCCTTCCGCACGGTTTCAACTTCTGGACGCCGGTGACCAACGCGTCGTCGCTGAGCTGGCTGTACGAGTACGCACGCGCGAACAACGACGACAACCTGCCGACGATCCAGGCGTTCAGCGCGAGTCATGAGCCGAGCCCGTGGATGGGTGACCGGCAGACCTTCCAGGTGATGCCCTCGGCCGCGTCCGGCACCCCGGACACCGGCCGTGAGGCCCGCGAACTGCCGTTCCGGCACGAGAACGAGACCGCGCGGCCCTATTACTACGGGGTCCGTTTCGAAAACGGTCTCAAGGCCGAGATGACGCCCACCGACCACGCGGCGGTGCTGCGCTTCACCTATCCCGGCGACGACGCGAGCGTGCTGTTCGACAACGTGACCGAGCAGGCGGGGCTGACCCTCGACAAGGAGCACGGGATCGTCACCGGTTACTCGGACGTGAAGTCGGGCCTGTCGACGGGCGCGACCCGGCTGTTCGTGTACGGCGAGTTCGACAAGCCGGTGACGGACGGGGGATCGAGCGGGGTAAAGGGTTACCTGCGTTTCGACGCCGGTGCGGACCACACCGTCACCCTGCGCCTCGCGACCTCGCTGATCAGCGTCGACCAGGCGAAGGACAACCTCCGCCAGGAGATCCCGGACGGCGCCTCCTTCGACACGGTCAGGCGGCAGGCGCAGCGCACCTGGGACGAGCTGCTCGGCAAGGTCGAGGTGGAGGGCGCGACCCCGGACCAGCTGACCACGCTGTACTCCAGCATGTACCGGCTGTACCTGTACCCGAACTCGGGCTTCGAGAAGGTGGGTGGCAAGGACCAGTACGCCTCCCCCTTCTCCCCGATGCAGAGCCAGGACACCCCGACCCACACCGGCGCGAAGATCGTCGACGGCAAGGTGTACGTCAACAACGGTTTCTGGGACACCTACCGCACCACGTGGCCGGCGTACTCCTTCCTGACGCCCTCTCAGGCGGGCGAGATGGTGGACGGTTTCGTGCAGCAGTACAAGGACGGCGGCTGGACCTCCCGCTGGTCCTCGCCCGGTTACGCCGACCTGATGACCGGTACCTCCTCGGACGTGGCGTTCGCCGACGCCTACGTCAAGGGCGTGCGGTTCGACGCGAAGGCGGCGTACCAGGCGGCCTTGAAGAACGCGACCGTCGTCCCGCCGGTGTCGGGCGTGGGCCGCAAGGGCATGAGCACCTCGCCGTTCCTCGGTTACACCAGCACCGCCACCTCCGAGGGCCTGTCCTGGGCCATGGAGGGATACGTCAACGACTACGGCATCGCGAGGATGGGCGAGGCCCTGTACAAGAAGACGGGCGAGCGGCACTACAAGGAGGAGTCGGAGTACTTCCTCAACCGCGCCCGGGACTATGTGAACCTGTTCGACCCCAAGGCGGCGGGAGGCTTCTTCCAGGGGCGTGACGCCCAGGGGAACTGGCGTGTCGACTCCTCCTCGTACGACCCCCGGGTGTGGGGGTACGACTACACGGAGACCAACGGCTGGGGTTACGCCTTCAGCGTCCCGCAGGACAGCCGGGGCCTGGCCAACCTCTACGGCGGCCGGCAGGCCCTCGCCGAGAAGCTGGACGCGTTCTTCTCCACCCCGGAGACGGCCTCGCCGGACTTCGTCGGCTCCTACGGCGGCGTCATCCACGAGATGACCGAGGCACGGGACGTCCGGATGGGCATGCTCGGGCAGTCCAACCAGGTCGCGCACCACGTGTCGTACATGTACGACGCGGCCGGCGAGCCCTGGAAGACCCAGGCGACCGTGCGCGAGATCCTCTCCCGGCTGTACGCCGGCAGCGAGATCGGGCAGGGCTACCACGGCGACGAGGACAACGGGGAGCAGTCGGGCTGGTACCTCTTCTCCGCGCTCGGCTTCTATCCGCTGGTGATGGGCAGTGGCGACTACTCGATCGGTTCCCCGCTGTTCAAGAAGGTCACCGTGCACCTGGAGAACGGCCGCGACCTGGTGGTCAAGGCGCCTGGTAACAGTGCCAAGAACGTTTACATCCAGAGCGTGACGTTCGACGGCCGTCCCTGGAACTCCACATCGCTCCCCCACTCGCTGCTGTCCAAGGGCGGGGTGCTGGAGTTCCACATGGGTGCGGAGCCCTCGACGTGGGGCACGGGCAAGGACGCGGCCCCGGTCTCCATCACCCAGGACGACAAGGTGCCGGCGCCCCGGTCCGACGTCCTGAAGGGTGACGGTCCGCTGTTCGACGACACCTCGGCGACGGACGCCACGGTCACCTCCGTGGACCTGCCGGTGGCCGGGCCCGCGAAGCCCGTCCAGTACACCCTGACCTCGGCGGCGGACCACACCAGGGCGCCGGCCGGCTGGACCCTCCAGGGCTCCACGGACGGCACCACCTGGCAGACCCTGGACCACCGCACGGGCGAGACGTTCACCTGGGACCACCAGACCCGGGCGTTCACCATCGCCGCACCGGGCACCTACACGAAGTACCGCCTGGTCCTGGACGGCGAGTCGACGCTGGCGGAGGTGGAACTGCTGGCCTGACGCGCGCAGGGAAAGGGGGGCGGGCCCGTCCGGGTCCGCCCCCCTTCGCTGGTCTGCCCGGCGCCTCGGGTGACTCCCTCAACGTGCGCCACCGGTACCACGGAAGAACACACACGCCCCAGCAGACACACGCCGGAATCACCTGGCCGGGTTGTCTCAAGTGGGTTGACATCGTTGTCCGTTGAGGCGGTAAAGTCATATGCAGAGCGAGACAACGTTGTCGTGCCTCGGCCGGCCTCACGAGCTCGCACCGCCCGGGCGGGTGTTCACCCCCCTCAGCCGCCCGGCTCGCGGACCCGGTGGACATGACCACCGGGTCCGCCCGGAGCCGCCGATGACTGGGGAGCAAAACCTTCCGGTCTCGTGACCAGAGGGGCGTGAGTTCACTTTTGTGACGAGCGAGGCGACGAAAATGTGTCCGCCCCTCGGATCAGCCATAGGCAACGAGACCTACCAGTGCTACAAATGCCGCATGTGGGACGTATCCGCCCGGCTACGGCGTACCTCCCGGCGCAAGGCCGGTAGGGGCCGCAGTGTCGCCGGGCAGGTGTTCCTTCTGCAGGTGGCCCTGGTGGCGCTGCTCGTGATCTGCGGCGTCATCGCGCTCGTCCTGCAGTCGGAACACGACACCAGCACCGAGGCCAGGCGCCGGTCCATCGCCGTCGCGCAGACCTTCGCGCACTCCCCCGGCGTGATCCAGGCTCTGCACGCCCCGGACCCGTCCAAGATCCTCCAGCCCCTCACCGAGGCGGGTCGCAAGTCGGCGGGCGTCGACTTCATCGTCGTGATGAACACCAAGGGCATCCGGTACACCCACCCCCTGCCGAGCAAGATCGGGCACCGGTTCGTGGGCCGGATCGGCCCCTCACTGGCCGGGAAGGTCTACACCGAGGAGGTCCACGGGCCGCTCGGCCACGAGGAGCAGGCGACCGTTCCCATATTCGACGACCACGGCAAGGTCGTCGCGCTCGTCTCCGCCGGGCTCAAGGTGAAGAACGTGACCAGCGAGGTGAACCGCCAGATGCCGATCATCCTGGCCGCCGGGGCCGGCGCGCTGGTGGTGTCGACCGGCGGTACGGCGCTGGTGGGGCGGCGGCTGCGGCGCCAGACGCACAGCCTGGCGCCGGAAGAGATGACCCGCATGTACGAGCACCACGACACGGTGCTGCACTCGGTGCGTGAGGGCGTGCTCATCGTCGATGACGACGGGCGGCTGCTGCTCGTCAACGACGAGGCCAGGCGGCTGCTGGAGCTGCCCTCCGACGCCGAGGGAAGCGATGTGCGGGACCTGTCCGGCCTCGATCCCGCGACGGCGGACCTGCTCACCTCCGGGCGCGCCGCCTCCGACGAGGTGCACTTCGCCGGAGGACGGCTGCTGGCGGTCAACCAGCGGCCCACGAACCGCTCGGGAGGCCCCGGCGGAACCGTGGCCACCCTCCGCGACTGCACAGAGCTGCAGGCCATCACCGGCCGGGCCGAGGTGACGCGGGAACGCCTGGAGCTGCTGTACGACGCGGGGCTGGGCATCGGCAACAGCCTCGACGTGATCCGGACCGTGGAGGAACTGGCGCGGATCGCCGTGCCCCGCTTCGCCGACTTCGTCACCGTGGACCTGGCCGACGCCGTGCTGCACGGCGAGGAACCGGCGCCCACGGCGACCGGCATGCGGCGCGTCGCCGTGAGCGGCATCCGGGACGACCATCCCCTCTACGAGAAGGGCAGGCTGATCGACTTCCTGCCCTCCACCCCGCAGGCCCGCGGCTACAGTGCGGGCCGCTCCGAGCTGGTGTCCGATCTGTCGGCCGCCGACGACTGGACCGCGCAGGATCCGCAGCGCGCCCGGCAGATCCTGGACTTCGGCATCCACTCGCTCATCGCCGCCCCCATCCAGGCGCGCGGCATCGTCCTGGGCATGGCCAACTTCTGGCGCTCCAAACGGGACCCCTTCGACGCGGAGGAGCTGTCGCTGGCGGAGGAGCTGGTGGCCCGGGCCGCGGTCAGCATCGACAACGCCCGCCGGTACACCCGCGAGCACGCCCTGGCCGTGACCCTCCAGCGCAGTCTGCTGCCCCGGGCGCTGCCCGCGCAGACCGCCCTGGACGTGGCCTACCGCTATCTGCCCGCCCAGTCGGGGGTGAGCGGCGACTGGTTCGACGTGATCCCGTTGCCGGGGGGCCGGGTGGCGCTGGCCGTCGGCGACGTGGTCGGTCACGGTCTGCACGCCGCCGCGACGATGGGCCGGCTGCGGACCGCGGTGCACAACTTCTCCACCCTCGACCTGCCGCCCGACGAGCTGCTCAGTCACATGGACGACCTGGTCGGCCGCATCGACCAGGACGAGGCCTGCTCCGAGACGGCGGGCGAGATCGTGGGCGCCACCTGCGTGTACGCGATCTACGACCCGGTGTCGCGCCGCTGTGTGATGGCGCGCGCCGGACATCTGACGCCCGCGGTGGTCTCCCCCGACGGGCAGGCCAGCTTCCCCGATCTGCCGGCCGGGCCACCGCTGGGCCTGGGCGGCATGCCGTTCCAGTCGGCCGAGTTCGAGCTGCAGGAGGGCAGCCAGCTCGCGCTGTACACCGACGGTCTGGTCGAGGACCGCTCGCGCGACCTGGACGTGGGCATGGAGCTGCTGCGCCGGTCGCTGGCGGGTCACCCGGACCGGCCGCCGGAGGAGACCTGCCAGGCGGTGCTGGAGGAGCTGCTGCCCGAGCGCCCCACGGACGACATCGCCCTGCTCATCGCGCGCACCCGGGTGCTGCCGCCGGAGCAGGTCGCCGACTGGGACGTACCCCGCGACCCGGCCGCCGTGTCGGGGATGCGCGCCGCCGTGTCCGAGAAGCTGGCGGAGTGGGGCCTGTCCGAGCTGGGCTTCGGCATGGAACTCGTGCTGAGCGAGCTGATCACCAATGCCATCCGGTACGCCAGTGACCCCATCCATGTGCGGCTGATCCACGACCGCACGCTGATCTGCGAGGTGGCCGACGGCAGCAGCACCTCGCCGCATCTGCGGTACGCGGCGACCACCGACGAGGGCGGTCGGGGCCTGTTCCTGGTCGCGCAGCTCGCCGAGCGCTGGGGCACCCGGTACACCCCCCAGGGCAAGGTGATCTGGGCCGAACTCACGGTGCCGCACCTCGGTGAGTTCCTCGTGGACTGAGGCGGTCAGTCGGAACCGCCGGCAGGGCGCGTGCCCGGGGGGGCATGCGAGCCGACGGGAGGTGGCCGGTGTGGGAGCCGGGAGCGCCAGGCATGTGCGCATACTGTGCCGGTCCGCTGGGGGAAGGCTGTGTTCCGGCTGAGCCGCGGCGATGACCTGGTCACGGCACGGCGGAGGGCCGCACCCCCGGCAGGCGGGGGTGCGGCCCTCGACGGCTGTCGCCTGCCGCTTACTTGCGGATCAGGTTGCGCAGCACGTACTGCATGATGCCGCCGTTGCGGTAGTAGTCGGCCTCACCGGGGGTGTCGATGCGGACGACCGCGTCGAACTCGACACCGGTGTCGGTGGTGACCTTGACCGTGCGCGGCGTGGTGCCGTCGTTCAGCTCGGTCACGCCGGCGATGGAGAAGGTCTCCTCACCGGTCAGGCCCAGGGACTGGGCCGAGGCACCCTCCGGGAACTGCAGCGGCAGAACACCCATGCCGATGAGGTTCGAGCGGTGGATGCGCTCGTAGGACTCGGCGATGACGGCCTTCACGCCGAGCAGCGCGGTGCCCTTGGCCGCCCAGTCGCGGGACGAGCCGGAGCCGTACTCCTTGCCGGCCAGGACAACCAGCGGGATGCCGGCGGCCTGGTAGTTCTGCGAGGCGTCGTAGATGAACGACACCGGGCCGTCGGCCTGGGTGAAGTCGCGGGTGTAGCCGCCCTCGGTGCCCGGCGCGATCTGGTTGCGCAGGCGGATGTTGGCGAACGTGCCGCGGATCATGACCTCGTGGTTGCCTCGGCGGGAGCCGTAGGAGTTGAAGTCACGACGCTCCACACCGTGGTCGGTGAGGTACTTGCCGGCCGGGGTGTCGGCCTTGATGGCACCGGCCGGGGAGATGTGGTCGGTGGTGACCGAGTCGCCGAGCTTGGCGAGCACGCGGGCGCCGGAGATGTCGGAGACCGGGGCCGGCTCCATCTCCATGCCCTCGAAGTACGGGGGCTTGCGGACGTACGTCGACTCGGCGTCCCACTCGAAGGTGTTGCCGGTCGGGATCGGCAGCGCCTGCCACTGGGCGTCGCCCGCGAAGACGTCGGAGTAGGACTTGTTGAACATGTCCTCGCCGATGGCGTTCGCCACGACGTCGTTGACCTCGGCCTCGCTCGGCCAGATGTCCTTCAGGTAGACCGGGTTGCCGTCCTGGTCGGTGCCCAGGGCGTCGCGGGTGATGTCCACCTTCATGGAGCCCGCGATGGCGTACGCGACGACCAGCGGCGGGGACGCCAGGTAGTTCATCTTGACGTCGGGGTTGATGCGGCCCTCGAAGTTCCGGTTGCCGGAGAGGACCGAAGTGACCGCGAGGTCGTGGTCGTTGACGGCCTTGGAGACCTCCTCCGGCAGCGGGCCGGAGTTGCCGATGCAGGTGGTGCAGCCGTAACCGACGAGGTTGAAGCCCAGCTTGTCCAGGTACGGGGTGAGGCCGGCCTTCTCGAAGTAGTCGGTGACGACCTTCGAACCCGGGGCGAGGGTGGACTTGACCCACGGCTTACGGGTCAGGCCCTTCTCGACGGCCTTCTTGGCGACCAGGGCGGCACCGATCATGACGTACGGGTTGGAGGTGTTGGTGCAGGAGGTGATGGCCGCGACCGTCACCGCACCGTGGTCGATCTCGTACGTGGTGCCGTCGGGGGCGGTCACGGTGACCGGGCTCGACGGGACGCCGTTGACGGCGGCCGGCGCGTCGGAGGCCGGGAAGGACTCCTTGCCCGCCTCGTCCACGCTGTCCACGTAGTTGCGGACGTCCTGCTTGAACTGCTCGGCGGCGTTCGCGAGGACGATGCGGTCCTGCGGGCGCTTCGGGCCGGCGATGGACGGGACGACCGTGGACAGGTCCAGCTCGAGCTTCTCGGAGAAGTCCGGCTCGGCCTTCGGGTCGAGCCAGAGGCCCTGCTGCTTGGCGTAGGCCTCGACGAGGGCGACCTGCTGGTCGGAGCGGCCGGTCAGGCGCAGGTAGTTCAGGGTCTCGTCGTCGATCGGGAAGATCGCGGCGGTGGAGCCGAACTCCGGCGACATGTTGCCGATGGTGGCGCGGTTGGCGAGCGAGGTGGCGGCCACGCCCTCGCCGTAGAACTCGACGAACTTGCCGACCACACCGTGCTTGCGGAGCATCTCGGTGATGGTGAGCACGAGGTCGGTGGCGGTGGTGCCGGGCTGCAGCTCACCGGTGAGCTTGAAGCCGACGACGCGCGGGATGAGCATGGAGACCGGCTGGCCGAGCATGGCGGCCTCGGCCTCGATGCCGCCGACGCCCCAGCCGAGGACGCCGAGGCCGTTGACCATCGTGGTGTGCGAGTCGGTGCCGACCAGGGTGTCCGGGTAGGCCTTGCCGTCGCGGACCATCACGACACGGGCCAGGTGCTCGATGTTCACCTGGTGGACGATGCCGGTGCCCGGCGGGACGACCTTGAACTCGTCGAAGGCGGTCTGCCCCCAGCGCAGGAACTGGTAGCGCTCCTTGTTGCGGCCGTACTCCAGCTCGACGTTCTGCTTGAAGGCGTCGTTGGTGCCGAACTTGTCGGCGATGACGGAGTGGTCGATGACCAGCTCGGCCGGGGCCAGCGGGTTGATCTTCGCGGGGTCGCCGCCGAGCTCCTTCACGGCCTCACGCATGGTCGCGAGGTCCACGACACAGGGCACGCCGGTGAAGTCCTGCATGATCACGCGGGCCGGCGTGAACTGGATCTCCTGGCTGGGCTGGGCCTGCGAGTCCCAGTTGCCGAGGGCGCGGATGTGGTCGGCGGTGATGTTCGCGCCGTCCTCCGTGCGGAGCAGGTTCTCCAGCAGGACCTTGAGGCTGTAGGGCAGGCGGGCCGAGCCCTCCACCTTGTCCAGCCGGAAGATCTCGTACGACTCGTCGCCCACCTGCAGCGTGCTGCGGGCGTCGAAGCTGTTCGCCGACACGACAGTCTCCTTCATTGATGTGCGCGTACCACCGTCAATCGTGCCGCCACCCCGGTCTGACCGATCCGCTAAGGTAAGGCTAAGTAAGGTAACCCTTAGCAGGTGGCGGCTACGGTGCGCCTGGCAGATATCTCGATGTCGAGATAACACTAGTACATGGCCGCTGGATGGTCATGCCGGAACCGGCCCGGGCACGCCGGTGGCCGGTGGCATGGCTCACACGGCCCCCTGCGACGATCGGCACATGCACCGCGACACCGCACTGATCGGACACTGGGACAGCGCCCCCTTCGACCACGGCGTCATGGAGTCCTCGGAACTGGAGTTCCGCGGCGACGGGCGGGGCGGCGGGACGGTGGCGAACGCGCTCGGGGAGGAGGTCACGGCGTTCTCGTGGCACTGCCCCGAGCCCGGGGTGCTGGAAGTGCGCGACACGGACGGCGATGTCGAGCGGGTCCGCTACGCCGTCACCCGCGCCACGCCGGCGTACACCCCGGACGCGATCCCGGCGGTGCGCTTCGAACCGCCCCTGTTCTTCGCCCGGCAGTACGCGAGGAGTTCGGTGGTTTCCCCGTGATCACACTGGAAACCCGGACAGGGGACGGTTATCGGACGAAACATCCCCACCTTCGCACAGATGCCGCAATTCCGCAGGCCACTGACACCGCGTCACCCGAACGGACCCCTCAACGCAGCACCATCTCATATCTGAGATAACCTCAACCTCATGGCAGACGACTACCTCGTACGCATCGGCAAGCTCATCCGTGACGCCCGGCAGCACCGGGGCTGGACACAGACGCAGCTCGCGGAGGCGCTCGGCACCAGCCAGAGCGCGGTCAACCGCATCGAGCGCGGGAACCAGAACATCAGCCTTGAGATGATCGCCCGCATCGGTGAGGCTCTGGACAGCGAGATCGTGTCGCTCGGTTACGCGGGGCCGATGCATCTGCGAGTCGTCGGCGGCCGTCGGCTGTCCGGCGCCATCGACGTCAAGACGAGCAAGAACGCCTGCGTGGCGCTGCTGTGCGCCTCGCTGCTCAACAAGGGGCGCACGGTGCTGCGCAGGGTCGCGCGGATCGAGGAGGTGTACCGCCTGCTGGAGGTGCTGAACTCCATCGGCGTGCGCACCCGCTGGATCAACGACGGCGTCGACCTCGAACTGGTGCCGCCGGCCGAGCTGGAGATGGCGGCCATCGACGCGGAGGCCGCCGTGCGCACCCGCTCGATCATCATGTTCCTCGGTCCGCTGCTGCACCGCATGGACCACTTCAAGCTGCCCTACGCCGGCGGCTGCGACCTCGGCACGCGGACCATCGAGCCGCACATGATCGCGCTGCGCCGGTTCGGTCTGGACATCGCGGCCACCGAGGGGCAGTACCACGCGCGGGTCGACCGCGCGGTCCGTCCGGACCGCCCGATCGTGCTGACCGAGCGCGGCGACACCGTGACCGAGAACGCCCTGCTGGCCGCCGCCCGGCACGACGGCGTCACGGTCATCCGCAACGCCTCCTCCAACTACATGGTCCAGGACCTGTGCTTCTTCCTGGAGGCGCTGGGCGTCAGGGTGGAGGGCATCGGCACCACCACGCTCACCGTGCACGGCGTACCGAACATCGACGTCGACGTCGACTACTCCCCCTCCGAGGACCCGGTCGAGGCGATGAGCCTGCTGGCCGCCGCCGTGGTCACCGAGTCGGAGCTGACGGTGCGTCGGGTGCCGATCGAGTTCCTGGAGATCGAGCTGGCGGTCCTGGAGGAGATGGGCCTCGACCACGACCGCAGTCCCGAGTACTACGCGGACAACGGCCGTACGCGCCTGGTCGACCTCACGGTCCGCCCCTCCAAGCTGGAGGCGCCGATCGACAAGATCCACCCCATGCCGTTCCCGGGGCTGAACATCGACAACGTCCCGTTCTTCGCGGCCATCGCCGCCACCGCGCAGGGCAAGACGCTCATCCACGACTGGGTCTACGACAACCGCGCGATCTACCTGACCGACCTCAACCGCCTTGGCGGCCGCCTCCAGCTGCTGGACCCGCACCGGGTGCTCGTCGAGGGCCCGACCCGCTGGCGCGCCGCCGAGATGATGTGCCCGCCGGCCCTGCGCCCCGCCGTGGTGGTCCTGCTGGCGATGATGGCGGCGGAGGGCACGTCGGTGCTGCGCAACGTGTACGTCATCAACCGGGGTTACGAGGACCTCGCCGAGCGCCTGAACTCGGTCGGGGCGCAGATCGAGATCTTCCGGGACATCTGACGCGGGTCCCCCCGGTTCCGTCGGGTCGCCCGGGCAGGCGACGAGGAAGCGCTGGTCCAGGGCCCCCGGTTCGGCCCCCCCCCAGCCGTCCGTACCACCGTGCGCCTGTCCGGGGGCCCGTGAGGAGCCGTCAGCCGGAGGTCAGCCCTGCCGGGGTGCCGAGGGCCGCCGGCGCGCGACCGGCCCAGGGGATCCGGAACGCCGTCAGCGTGACGATCAGCGCCGAAGCGGCCACCGTGCCCATGCCGAGGGTCAGGCTCGTGGCGCCGGCGACGAAACCGATCAGCGCCGGGCCGGCCAGCAGACCCGTGGTGCCCATCGCGGCGACCAGGGCCAGGGCGTCGGAGCCGTGGCCGGCCGCCGCGACGTACACGCACGGGGTGACGGCGGCCGCGCCGAGCCCGACGCAGGCGAAGCCGAGGAGCGTCGGCACCACCCCGCCGGCGAGCAGGGCGAGGGCCAGGCCGGCGGCGGCCACCGCGCTGCCCGCCCGGACCACCGGACCGTCGCCCCAGCGGGTGCGCCAGCGGTCCGCGCGGAGCCGGGCCAGCAGCATCATCACGGAGACGACCGCGATACCGAGCGGCGCCACGGACGCCGAGGCCTTGACGACGTCCTTCAGGTAGAGCGTCGACCAGTCGTTCATCGCGCCCTCGGTGATCGTGCCGAAGGCCATCGCGCAGCCCATCAGCAGGGTCGCCCAGGAGGGAAGGGCCAGGCGGCGGTTCCGTCCCGGCCCGCGGGGCGGCTCCGGTTCCGTGTGCGTCAGCAGCCCGGAGCGGCCGGCGGCCGGCAGGAGCAGCAACAGGGCGCCGGCCACGGTGAAGTGCGCCGGCACCGAGCCGGTCAGGGTGGTCACGCCGGAGGTCAGCAGCGCGGCGGCGAGCAGACCGGCACTGAAGGTGGCGTGCAGCTGGGACATGGCAGTGCGCTCGTACGCCTTCTCCAGGGCCGCGCCCTGGGCGTTCATCGCGACGTTGAGGCAGCCGACGGCGACCCCGTCGGCGCAGACCGCGAGGAGCGCGAGCGGGAAGGTCGGTACGACGGCCAGGGCGGCCAGTACGGCGACCAGGCACAGCGCGGAGACGAGGGACAGCCGCCGGGAGCCGAGGCGGCGCGTCAGGACGGCGACGAGCGGGAACGATGCCGCCGCTCCGGCCCCGCAGGCCATCAGCAGCAGGCCCACCTCCCCGGCTCCCAGGTCCAGCCGGGTCTTGAGCGCGGGGAGGCGGGAGACCCAGGTGCCGTACTGGAAGCCGAGGAAGCAGAACAGCGCCGCGATCGACCACTTGGCGCGCTGGAAGGAGGGAGCGGGCATCAGCTCGCCTCCCGCGCCGCGGCCAGCCGCGCCGACATGTACACCGCGTCGCTGCCGTAACCGGCCGGCAGCCGCGCCTCGTGGTGCGGGCGGTAGCCGTTGGCCCGCCAGAAGGGCTCCTTGCCGGCGACCGCGATCAGCGACATGGTCGCGAAGCCGCGGACCCGGGCCACCTCCGACAGGTGGCGGGCCAGCCGGGTGCCGAGCCCTCTGCGCCGCAGCGGCGCGGTGACGACGAGGTCGTGCAGATGGAGGTTGGAGACGCCGGTGCGGGGGTGGGCGCACTGCTCGGCGCGGGCCAGGTCGGGATAGCTGAACCTGGGGCAGGGCAGGGCCAGTGCGTAGCCCGCGATCCGGCCGTCGAGGTCCAGGACGAAGCAGGTGCCCGCCGCGGCCCGGGAGCGCAGCGCGGCCTCCCCCTCGGTGAGCGGGGTGTCCGCGTACGCCTCCGCTTCCAGGGCCACGACCTCGGGCCAGTCGGCCTCGGTGACGCCCCGTATGAGGTCGGTCATGTCAGTGGTGTCCTTCCTGCCCGCGGGTGCACACGCAGGGCAGCGGGCGGATGCCGTTGAACCCCTGGGTCATGTAGCTGGTGGCGTAGGCGCCGGCGGAGAGGATCCAGACCGGGTCGCCGGAGGCGAGGGACGCCGGCACGCGCACCGCGTGCCGCCCGCCGCCGTAGGCGTCGTCGCTGTCGCAGGTGGGACCGGCGACGATCGCGGAGACGTACTCCCGGGCCGCACCATGGCCGGGGAAGACCATCCGGTACGTCAACTGGTCCATCTCGTAGAGGCCGTTGAACTTGCCGCAGCTCAGGTAGAGCCAGTGGGCGTCGGTACCGTCCGGCTGGCGGCGGCGGGTCAGCCGGGAGACGTGGGCGCGGACGGCGCCGTGGTCGGCGACGAGGTGGCGGCCGGGTTCCATGACGAAGTCGAGCGGGGCGCGGGTGAGGTCGCGCAGCCGGTCCATGCCCTCGCGGAGCGAGGTGAAGATCTTGTCCAGGGGCGGGTCGAGGGGGTTGCCGAGGCGGTCCTGGTAGCCGAGCGCGGGCAGGCCGCCGCCGAGGTTGACGTGGTCGGGCACGATCCCCCGTCCGGCCAGGGCCGTCAGGGTGCCGGCGAGGGTGTCGAGGGCCTGCGACCAGGCCTCGCAGGTCATCTGCTGGGAGCCGACGTGCACGGACAGGCCGGCCGGGGTGAGCCCGGCCGCGCGGGCCGTCGTCAGCACACGGACGGCGTCGTCGGGGGTGCAGCCGAACTTGCGGTCCAGGCCCCACAGGGCGCCCTCCCCGGTGGTGGCGAGGCGGCAGAACACCCGGGAGCCGGGGGCGTGCGCGGCGATGGCGGTGACGTCCTCGACGCTGTCGGTGGCGAAGGTGCGGACACCCAGGCGGTGGGCCTCGGCGATGTCGTGGTCGGACTTGACGGTGTTGCCGTAGTGGATGCGGTCCGGCCGCGCGCCGGCGTGGAGGGCCTGGGTGATCTCGGCGGGGCTCGCCGCGTCGAAGCCGGCGCCGCGGGCCGCGAGGGCGTGCAGGACCTCCTCCACGGGACAGGCCTTGAGGGCGAAGCGGATGCGGGTTCCGGGCAGCTCGGCGATCAGGGCGTCGTACTGGTGCTCTATGCCGGTGAGGTCGTAGATGATGCGGTCGGACCCGGCTGCGGCGAGTTCCGTGGTGAGGGGTTCGCCGAGTGGTCGCCCGCCCGGGGCGCTCATGTGCGGGCCGCCTCGATGAGCGCCGGCCAGGCCTGGACCAGGTACGCGTAGTCCTCGATGTCCGACTCGGCCTCGTCGAGCAACCGGTCGCGCTCCTCGGCCAGCCGGTCGGCGAACATGGCGTAACGGCCGCCCAGTTTGCGGTACGCCGTGTCCACCCGGTCCAGGCGCCAGACGTTCTCGGTGCGGTCCAGGTGCGTGCTCTCGCGCAGGAGCTCCACGATCCGCGCGGACCGTACCTGGTGCCGTTCGTCCAGCAGCCCGGCGCCCTCGGCCGCCATGCGGTCGTAGACGTGGTGGAAGTGGAGCATCGACAGCAGGAACTTCACGAACCGCCGCTGGTAGGCCGGGAAGCCGGTGTCGGTGCGGCGTTCGGGGGTGTGGAAGTTCTCGATGTGCCGGTTGTGCAGGATGCCTGGCAGGCCGGCGTCGTGGACCAGGTGGAGGAGGAAGTAGTCGCTGCCGATGGTGTCGGTGGCGGGCGGCAGGGGGACGCGCTCGTACACCGCCCGGTCGAAGGCGATGTTGCACATGTCGACGCGCATCGGGTCGACCACGGTGAGGGTCGCCCGGTCGCCGGTGAAGGGGGCCGTGCCCGCGCCGGTGAAGGACTCCTCGACCAGGTGCCGTCTGCGTTCCTCCGGCCAGTCGCCCGGCGCCCAGAGGCCGACGACGTCGTGGTAGACGCCTTCGTCCAGGCGCCGTATCTCGCCGATGTCGACGGAGAGTTCGCCGATGAAGGAGGCTCCGGCGAGGGACACCGGGCGGTCCAGCAGCGCCGGTGCGAGGTCGGTGGGCAGACCGCCGGCGGCGGCCTCGGCGGCGGCCCTGCCGAGGTACGGCAGCTCGTGGTGGACGGGGAACACCGGCTGTCCCGCGTGGAGTTGGTAGGTGCTGTCGGAGTCCCTGCGGTGCACGGAGGCGCAGCCGAGGGCGGTGGCCAGCAGGAAGGCGCGGTTGGTGCAGGCGCCGTAGGAGACGGCGGGCGGGAGCATGAGGTGGACCAGGCGCTCGGGCTCGGGCAGGCCGGCCTGCTCGACGGCCCGGCGCAGGAAGGCGCGCTGGGTGTCCTCGTCGAGGTGGTGGACGGTGACGTGCCGGGTGGGGGGCAGGGCGGCGACGGCACGGGTGTGCTCGGCGCGGGTGCGGTCGTCGGAGGAGTCGAGGATGAGCAGCTGGACGTCGGCACCGAAGTGGCGGGCGGCGTGGACGGCCTCGTCGTGGAGGGCGGCGATGGTGGCGGAGCAGGCCCGGTTGGTGGGCAGGCAGAGGCAGACGCGGTTCACGGAGCCTCTTTCGCAGCGGCGGTCCAGGAGTCCAGTCCGAGCAGTCTTCTGCCGAGCGGGTTGAGCTCGGCGGGGCCGTAGCGGTGGGCCTCGGGCTCGCGGGCGTCGCCGAGGAGGGTGGCGTTCCAGGTGGGGGTGGCGAGGGTGCGCCAGGAGTCGATCCGGGAGTCACGCAGGGCCGTGTGCTCCTCCAGGGCGGGCATCATCGACAGGTACTGCACGGCTCGGACAGCGTTGTCAGAGAGGTTCGGCGCCACGCCGTGCGCCAGCAGCCCGTTGAAGATGAGCAGGTCGCCGGCCTGGAGGTCGGGGCGGATCACCGGGAACTCGGCGCGGTCCGCGCCGGGCCGGACCGGGTCGCGGCCGGCCGGCCGGGCCAGCCGCCACTCCTCGAACCGGCGGAAGAGTTCCGGGGCGCACTGGAAGCCGCCGAGTTCCGGCCGGGTGTCGTTGAGGGCGATGATGCCCTGGACGCGCTGCGGGAGGACGGCGAGGGTGGTGTCGACGTCCCAGTGCAGTTCGATGTCGAAGCCCTCGTCGGTGGGCTCGATCAGGGAGCGGGAACGGGTGCGGACGTTGGGCGGGTTGAGGTTCAGCCGGTCCAGCGTGACCCACAGCTCCGGGCAGTCCCACACGTCCACGAACGCGTCGTAGACCCGCTGGTTCTGGCGGCTGTCCCAGATGAGCTGATGGTGGTAGGCCTCGACGAAGCCGTAGATGAAGAGGTGCCGGTCGAGTTCGGAGCGGAACTCCGGCTCCTCGTACCAGGTCTCGGGGCGGTCGGGGTCGAGCCCCTGGAACCGCCAGGCGAAGTCCAGGAGTTGCTTGGCCTCGCCGGGGGTGACGGCCTCACGGACGACGACGTAGCCGTACGTCTGCCAGAAGGCGAAGTCCTCCTCGGAGAGCACCCTGAGGGGCTCGGACTTCTCGATGTGGCGCAGCGGGGTGGGCGTGAGGTAGGTCTCGCCGTCCGCGCTGAAGTAGGGGCGCGTGGAGGCGGCCCGGTGGAGGTGGGGGGTGGGCGTCTGCATGTGTTCGCTCCGGGGTGATCTGGTCGGAATACACCTGCGGTTTGGACGTGCGACATGTGCCGGTGGCATGCGCGAGGGCGCGCGTGACCACCGGGTTCCCTGAAGGTGAACGGAGTCGGGGCCGCCCGCCGGCAGGGCGGGCGGCCGGTGCGGATCGGGCGTCAGCCCGCGACGACCGCCTCGGCGGCCGCCACACCGCACACCCGGGCGGCGCCGTAGGTGGCGATGTGCAGGGCGCCGCGCGGGGCGGCCTGCGGCAGGCCCATCTCCACGACGACGGTGTCGGGGCGGGCGGCGAGCAGGGTGTCGAGGGCGGCGCGCATCCAGTCGTGCCGGTGTTCGTCGCGGACCACGGCGACGATCCGCCGGCCGCCGGCCGCGGCGAGGGCGGCCCGTCCGGCGCCGTCGCCGGAGAAGGAGGCGGAGCCGGTGCCGGGCAGCAGCCGCTGGAGTTCGGCGGCCACGCCCCACGGGGTCTGGTCGCCGACGGCGATGTTGCGGGCCGGCTCGAACTGGGCGACGTAGACCGGGGCGGTGACCGGTGCGGCGGGGCCGGTGCGGGTCACGGTGAGCGCGCGGCGGGCCGCGACCAGGCCGATCTCGGGGTCCGGTGCGGTCTTCTCCGCGTCCCCGCGGGCGCCGGCGGTCCAGGCGGCGAGGTCCCGCACCCGGGCGGCCGCGTCGGCGAGCCGTTCCTCCGGCAGTTCACCGGAGCGTACGGCGGCCACGAGCGCGTCCCGGAGGTTCAGCACGGTGCCCTCGTCGCACAGCCCGCCGCCGACGCAGATGGCGTCGGCGCCGGCCGCGATCGCGAGGACCACGCCGTGTTCCAGGCCGTAGGTGCCGGATATGGCGCGCATCTCCATGCCGTCGGTGACGATCAGACCCCGGTAACCGAGTTCCTCGCGGAGCAGTTCGGTGAGGATGCGGCGGGAGAGGGTACCGGGGCGGTCCGGGTCGAGGGCGGGCACCAGGATGTGCGCGCTCATGATCGCCCGGGTGCCCGCGGCGATGGCCGCGCGGAACGGGGGCAGTTCGCGTGCGTAGAGGGTGTCGGCGTCGACGTCGATGCGGGGTACGGCGTGGTGGGAGTCGACGTTGGTGTCGCCGTGGCCGGGGAAGTGCTTGGTGCAGGCGGCGACGCCGGTGGACTGCAGGCCCTCGACCCAGGCGGCGGTGTGCCGGGCGACCAGACCGGTGCTCGCGCCGAAGGAGCGGACGCCGATGACGGGGTTGTCGGGGTTGGCGTTGACGTCGGCGGACGGCGCCCAGTCGAAGTTGACACCGCAGGCGGCCAGGCGCCGGCCCAGCTCGCGGGAGACGGCCCGGGTCAGGTCGGGGTCGTCGACGGCACCGAGGGCGTGGTTGCCGGGGAAGGAGGAGCCCGTGCGCACGTCCAGGCGGGTGACGTCACCGCTCTCCTCGTCGATGGCGACGAGGAGGTCGTCCCGCTCGGCGCGCAGTTCCGCGGTGAGCGAGGTGACCTGTTCCTCGGTGACGACGTTGCGGCCGAACAGGGCGACGGAGGCGAGACCCTCACCGAGGCGGCGGCGCACCCAGTCGGGCGCGGTGGTGCCGTCGAACCCCGGCTGCAGCACGGCGAGGGCGTCGCGGGTGAGGGTGTCGCCCGCGGCGGAGCCGCTGTCAGACCCAGTGGTGGCGAGTGTGGTCATCGGCGGGGTCATCCCTTCACGGCGCCGTCGGTCAGACCGCTGACAGCCTTGCGTTGCAGGAAGATGAAGAGGATCAGGATGGGCAGCGCGAACAGGGAGGAGGCCGCCATCGTGGCGCCCCAGTCGTCGCCGAAGGCGGTCTGGAACTGCGACAGCCACAGCGGCAGGGTCTGCTTCTCGACGTCCTTGTTGAGGATCAGGACGAGCGGGAACTCGTTCCAGGCGGTGATGAACCCGAACAGCGAGGTCGCCATCAGGCCGGGCGCCAGCAGCGGGAAGATGACCCGGACGAAGGCCTGGCCGCGGGTGCAGCCGTCGACCATCGCCGCCTCCTCCAGGTCCTTCGGTACGGCGGCCACGTAGCCGCGCAGGGTCAGGATGGTCAGCGGCAGCACCATCATCGTGTAGAAGACGGTGAGCGGGACCAGGCTGTCGAGCATGTCGTTGTCGCGGACGATCATGTAGATGGCGATGATCATGACTTCCCAGGGGGCCATCTGCGCCAGCATGAACGTCACGATGAGCCCGCGCCGGCCCTTGAACCGCATCCGGGCCAGGGCGAAGGCCGCGAACAGGGCGATGACGAGCGAGAAGACGACCGACAGGACCGTGACGGTGACGGAGTTGGCGACCAGGGTCCAGAAGTGGTCGGCGTCGACGGCCTTCTTGAAGTGGCTGAAGGTGACGTTCGTCGGGAACCACACGGGGTTCTCGGAGATGATGTCGCCGGTCGGTTTGAAGGCCGTCGCGAACATCCAGTAGACGGGGAACACGAAGCCGACGAAGAGGACGACGGCGGTCGCGTTGGGCCAGATACGGCCGAAGACCGAGCGCTTCACAGCTCGTCCTCCTCTTGCTTGAGCACCATGCGCAGGTAGTACGAGGTCATGACGAGCAGCGCCAGGATGGTCAGGAACGAGATGGCCGCGCCGACGCCGAAGTGCTGGTTGCCGACGCCCTGGACGAAGGCGTAGATGGGCAGGGTCTCGGTGAGGTGGTCGGGGCCGCCCTCGTTGATCGCGAAGACCTGCGCGAACGCCTTGAAGATCCAGATGACCTCGAGGAAGGTCGTGGAGTACAGGAAGGGCCGAAGGAACGGGAAGGTCACGGAGGTGAAGCTCTTCCAGGCGCCGGCGCCGTCCAGCGCCGCGGCCTCGTACAGCTCCTTGGGGATCGTGGTGGTGGCGGCGTAGAGGTTGATCGCCACGAAGGGGACCGACTCCCAGACGAGCAGCAGGATGATCACGGAGAAGGTGGACGTCTGGGTGCCGAACCAGTTGTAGTCGGCCATGGCGTGCCAGCCCAGCTTGTCCAGGACCCAGTTGACGACGCCGAAGCGCTGGGCGAACAGCCACTGGTAGACGGTGGTGGCCGCGAGGATCGGCATCGCCCAGGCGAGCACGAGGCCGATCATGAGCAGCAGCCGCATCCTCTTGCCGAGGCGGCCGAGCAGCAGCCCGATCAGGGTGCCGAGCACCATGATCAGCACGACGTTGATCGCGGTGAAAACCACCGAGCGCTCGACGACGTGCCAGAAGTCCGAACCGGTCAGGACCTCTTTGTAGTTGTCGGTCCCGTTCCACTCGGTGAGGTGCTGGATGAGCTGGCGCGGGTTGAGGTTCTGGAACGACAGCATGCCGTTCTTGACCAGGGGCCAGCCGAGCAGGACCAGGGTGGCCAGCAGCGCGGGCAGCAGCAGGAGGTAGGGGGCGGCGGCACCGCGGCGGGACGGGGCCCCGGAGTCACGGTCCGCACCCCGTGGCGGCCCCGGTATCCGGGCCTTGCGGACAGCGGGCTCCCCGGCCGTGTCCGTGCCTTGGGTCTGCACTGACATGAGTTGCCATCTCTTCCGTGGCCGAACCGGCCGTACGAACGACTGAGCCGGGGGCGCCTGCGGCGGCGCCCCCGGCGCGGGTCATCAGTTCTGCTGGGCCAGGCGCTTGTTGATCTCGGACTCGACGTCCTTGGCGGCGGCCGCGGGAGACTTCCCGTTCAGCACCGCGGTCATGTACGACTTGATCGGGTTCGGGGTGTTCTCCACCGCGGCCCACTCGGGGATCAGCGGGGTGGTGCCGCCGGCCGAGGCGCCGGGCGCGGCGGCCTCGGCGGCAGCGTTGCCCTTGAGGTTGGTCTCCAGGGAGGCCTTGTTCGGGACGATGCCGTTGAGCTTGGCCAGTTCGCCCTCGTACTGGTCGGACAGGGCGACCTTCAGGAACTCCTTTGCCAGGGACTGCTTCTTGCTGTTCTGGGCGACGGCGAGGTTGGAGCCGCCGAGGAAGACGCCCTCGGGCTTGTCGGCCGTCTCGCCCGGGATGGTGAAGTAGCCGAGGTCCTTCTCGATGGACTTGTTGGCCTGGATGGCGGTGCCGGCCTCCCAGCCCATGCCGATGATGGCGCCGGTCTTGCCCTTGGCGAAGACGGTGGCCTGCTGCGGGGTGGCCTCGTCCTTGTCCTTGGGGGCCTTGGAGTAGGCGGCGTACTTCTTGTAGATCTCCATGGCGGCGGAGACCTTCGGGTCGGCGAGGTTGGAGACGTACTTGTCGCCCTGCTTCTTCACCAGTTCGCCGCCCTGACCGATGATCAGGCCGTCGAGGAAGTACCAGTTCTGGCCCGGCAGGTAGATGGGCTCGGCGTCGGTCTTCTTGCCGATGGTGTCCAGGTCCTTGAGGAGCTCGTCCCGGGTCTTCGGGGTGGACTTGATGCCGGCCTTCGCCCAGATCGCCTTGTTGTAGATGACGACGCGGTTGGCGAAGTACCAGGGGGCGGCGTACTGCTTGCCCTCGTAGACGGAGGACTGGGAGACCGACGGCGTCCAGTCGGCGCCGATCGTCTTCTTGAGGTCGGCGAGGTCGGCGAGGCCGCCGGTGGCCGCGTAGGCGGGGGTCTGGGTGTTGCCGACCTCCAGGACGTCCGGCGGGTTGTCCTCGGAGAGCGCGGTGGTGATCTTCTGCTGGATCCCGTCCCACTTCTGGGTCTCGAACTTGAGCTTCGCGCCGGTCTTCTTCTCGAAGGCGGCCTGGACGTCCTTGGTCCACTGCGGCGGCGCGGAGCCGTCCATGGTCCAGACGGTGAGCGTCTGGCCCTTCCAGCTCTCCGGTCCCGCGTCCTTGCCGCTGTCCTTGCCGTCGTTTCCGCCACACGCCGCAACGGAGACCATCATGCCCGCGATCACGATCGCGGCAGCGAGCTTGCGCTTCACGCCACCCTCCTCAGGGATGCCTCTAACCCCCCACGCCCTCGGCGGTGACCTGCGTACGACGCTGTTGCACGTAGGGCTCGGGACCTGGCCACTAATGGTGTAGACCAGTACCGTGGAGCTTGGCCTAGACCTTTCGGGGTGTCAAGGGTGGTCCGTCAAGCCGGTTGCCGCCGTTACGAGAACGTCACCGGAGGGCCTCCGTCCGCATCCGCCCCTTTCGCCCGGGCGTCCGATGCACCGGACCTGGACGAGTGAGTTGGACTAGACCATAGGGCAGTTGGTCGCTATAACGGGAGACCGTCGACACAGCCGGGAAGGCAGGCATGACCACCCACGTCAGCAGCGCCCAGCCGCACAGAGGGGCGACCGGCCGCACCGCGCGCGTGCCGAAGTACTACCGGATCAAACAGCGACTGCTCGCCATGGCCGAGGAGTTGCAGCCCGGCTCCGCCATGCCGGCCGAGCGACTGCTCGCCGTACGGTTCGACACCTCCCGGACCACCATCCGGCAGGCGCTCCAGGAACTGGTCGGCGAGGGACTCCTGGACCGGATCCAGGGCAAGGGCACCTTCGTGGCCCAGCCCAAGCTGTACCGCACGCTGCAGCTCACCTCGCACACCGAGGACATGCGGGCCCAGGGCCTCACCCCCGCCTCGCAGGTGCTGGACATCGGGGAGGTACCGGCCGACGAGCGGCTCTCGGGGCTGCTCGGCATCGCCGTCGGCGAGCGGGTGCTGCGCATCGAGCGGCTGCGGCTGGCCAGCGGCGATCCCATGGCGATCGAGACGACCCATCTGTCCGCGCACCGCTTCCCGGGCCTGCGCGCGTCCCTGGCCACGTATCCCTCGCTGTACACGGCGCTCGCCGAGGTGTACGGCGTCCATCTCGCCGAGGCCGACGAGACCATCGAGACCTCACTGTCGACCCCGCGCGAGGCGCAGTTGCTCGCCACCGACGTGGGGCTGCCGATGCTGCTGCTGTCCCGGCACTCGCGGGACGCGGAGGGCAGCCCGGTGGAGTGGGTGCGCTCGGTGTACCGGGGCTCGCGCTACAAGTTCGTGGCCGCGCTGCGCCGGCCGGGCTTCCCGGTGGTCCGGCGGAAACGGACCGCGCCGGACCGGGACGGACTCAACCCCGCCTGAATCCAGGGGTCTCGTTCCGAGGACCTTACGAGGGACGCCCGCGGCTCATTCGTCGACGAGTACGACGTCCTGCTCCGTGGCCGTGTGGAAGGCGGGCAGCGGAACCAGGCCGGACGGGCGCAGCTCCATCAGGGTGGCCTGGACGTGGGCCTTGCCCGCCTTGTACTCCCGCGTGGCGACCTGACCGGAGTTCTCCCAGCGGTGCTCGGCGCCGTCGCACTGGGCGACGCTGCCGCCGATGCCCTGCGTGACCTGGGGGTTGCTCTGGCTGATCGAGGAGCTGACGAACACCGGACCGGTGCCCGCGGTGCAGCGGTACGTGCCGGAGATCCTCACCGTGCCCGCGGACGTGATGTGGCCCGTGGTGTCGACCGTGACGGTCTCGGCGGGATCGGTGCCGGCCGGGCCGGCGGGGGCCGGACCGGCGACGGCCGGGCCTGCGGCGGCGCACAGCAGGGCGGCCGTGCCGAGGGCCGCGGCGAGGGCGGGGCGTACGGGCATGGGATACCTCCCGGTTCCATGGGGTGGGGGCCTCCACTGGTACCGGGCGGCCGGGCCGCCGGGTGTGACCGTCACTCCATCGGTGGCGCGTCATGGAACCGTCCGGTAGTTGTCCGGGTGTTGTCACGCTTCACGACACGCGGTTCCGGGGCGTTCACCCGGAGGGCATGGTCTGTGCATGAGGGGCGGCGGCCGCGTCCGCCGGCCGCTCACATCCCGATGTGGAGGTGCGCCATGTGCTCCGACCAGTCCTCGTGCCCCGCGTCCGGCCCGGCCCCGCGGCACCCCGTGGCCGCCCACCCCGAGCAGGGCTGGACCTTGCTGTGCGACGGTTCGATCGTCTTCGACGACAGTGGCGAACTGCACCCGGACGGCAGCGTGGTCCCGCCGTGCCGGCTCCCGGCGGAGCGGCTCGCGGCGGCGGCCTGACCGGTACGGCGGCCGGTCAGGGCAGTACCGCGAACCCGTCCAGCTCCACCATCGCCTGCTCGTCCCACAGCCGTACGACCTGCACGACGGCCATTGCCGGATAGTCCCGGCCCGCCAGGTCCCGCCAGATGCGGCCGAGCCGGCCGGCCTGGGCGCGGTAGGCGGCGACGTCCGTGGCGTACACGGTGACGCGGGCGAGGTCGGCCGGGGTGCCGCCGGCCGCGCGCAGGGCCGTCAGGAGGTTGCCGAGGGCCCGCTCGAACTGCTCGGGGAGCGTGCCGCCGGTGACCTTGCCGTCGGTGTCGAGGGCGGTCTGGCCGGCGAGGAAGACCACGCGGGCGCCGGAGGCGACGACCGCGTGGGAGAAACCCGTCGGCGGGGACAGCTCGGTCGGGTTGACGCGCTCGGTCGTCACCGGGGCCCCTCCTCGGTCTTCGCGTACAGCTCCTTGGCGATGATGCCGCGTTGGACCTCGCTCGCGCCCTCGTAGATGCGCGGGGCACGCACCTCGCGGTACAGGTGTTCCAGGAGGTGGCCGCGGCGCAGGGCCCGGGCGCCGTGCAGCTGCACCGCGGTGTCGACGACGTACTGCGCGGTCTCGGTGGCGAGCAGCTTGGCCATCGCGGCGCGCCCCGGCACGTCGGGGGCGCCCCGGTCGTACGCCGTGGCCGCCGCGTACACCATCAGGCGGGCGGCCTCGGTGCGCAGGGCCATCTCGGCGACCTGGTGGGAGACGGCCTGAAGGTCCATCAACGTGCCGTGGAACGCCTCCCGTCGGCGGGTGTGCCGTACCGTCGCGTCGAGCGCGGCCTGGGCCATGCCGACCGCGAAGGCGCCGACGCTGGGGCGGAAGAGGTTGAGGGTGCCCATGGCGACGGCGAAGCCGCGGTCCACCTCGCCGAGCACGTCGGCGGCGGTGACCGGCACCGCGTCGAAGTCCAGGGCGCCGATGGGGTGCGGTGAGAGCATCTCCAGGGCACTTCCGGTGAGCCCGGGCCGGTCGGCCGGAACGAGGAAGGCGGTCACGCCCCTGGCTCCGGCGCCGGGGGTGGTGCGGGCGAAGACGGTGTAGAAGTCGGCCTCGGGGGCGTTGGAGATCCAGCACTTGGCGCCGAAGAGCCGCCAGCCGTCGCCGCCGTCGGGTTCGGCCGCGAGGGACAGCGCGGCCGCGTCCGAACCGGCTCCGGGCTCGCTCAGCGCGAAGGCGGCGACCGCGCTGCCGTCGGCGACCCGGGGCAACCAGCGCTCGCGCTGGGCGGGGTTGCCGTGGGCGTGCACCGGGTGGGCGCCCAGGCCTTGCAGGGCGAGGGCCGTCTCGGCCTCGGTGCAGACCTGGGCGAGGGACTCCCGCATCAGGCACAGGTCCAGCGCGCCGGAGCTGAACAGCCGGGCGAGCAGCCCGAGTTGGCCGAGCGCGGCGAGGAGCGGCCGGTTGACGTGCCCTGGCTCACCCTTGTCGACGAGCGGACCCAGCCGTTCGGCGGCCAGCGCCCGCACCTCGGCACACCAGGCGACCTGCTCCGGTCCAAGCGAGAACACAGCCACTACGGAACTCCCTCCGATCCGGGCCACCATGCCCTTCCCCGCTCCATCCGTGACGGGCCGCCACGTCCCCTTCGCCGCCGGCCGGGACGGGCCGTCACGTCCCCCTCGCCGCCGGCCGGGCCGGGTCGGCAAGGCGCCTCCCACCCGTCGGGGACGAGTCGTCACGGCCCTTCCCCCGCCGCGACGACGAGGCCGACGCGGCTCCGCTCCCTCCCGTTCCGTCCGGGCCGGGCCGGGTGGGGGCCGAGCCGCCGTGCTCCCTTTCCGCTCCGGCCGTGGTGGCGCCCGGCCGTTCGGGTGCCCTCCGCGCCGGGGCACCACAGTCGCGCCCCGTCGAGGTCCGGCGCCCTGGCCGTCCCCGCGGTCGACGTTATCGCGGAAGGTTGACTGCCGTCACCAACACGATACGCTCGATTCGCGAGTCCACCAGGACGCCGGTGCCCACCAAGGGGGCGAACCGCCATGCATCGCTCGGCCCACGTCGACAGCTTCGCCCGCGACCACCTCCCCCCGCCGGACGAGTGGCCCGAGCTGAGGTTCGACCTGCCGGAGCTGCACTACCCCGATCGGCTGAACTGCGCCGCCGAACTCCTGGACCACGCCGACCCGGAGAGTCCGGTCTTCCACACCCCGGACGGCTCCCGTTGGACGTACGGCGAACTGCGCGGGCACGTCGACCGGATCGCCCATGTGCTCACCGGTGACCTCGGCGTGGTCCCCGGCAACCGTGTGCTGCTGCGCGGCCCCACCACGCCCTGGCTCGCCGCCTGCTGGCTGGCCGTGCTGAAGACGGGCGCGATAGCGGTCACCGTGCTGGCCCAGCAGCGCCCGCACGAGCTGGCCACCATGTGCGAGATCGCCCTGGTGCGACACGCGCTGTGCGACATCCGGTCGGTGGAGGACCTGGCGAAGGCCGACATACCCGGACTGCGGATCACCACGTACGGCGGTGACGGCCCCGACGACCTCCTGAACCGCCCCGCGCCCGCCGCGCCGTACCCGGCGGTCGACACCGCGGCCGACGACGTGGCCCTGATCGCGTTCACCTCGGGAACCACGGGTCGCCCGAAAGGGTGCATGCACTTCCACCGGGACGTGCTGGCCATAGCCGACACCTTCTCCCGGCACGTGCTGCGGCCCCGCCCGGACGACGTCTTCACCGGCTCTCCCCCGCTCGGCTTCACCTTCGGCCTGGGCGGCCTGGTGGTCTTCCCGATGCGGGCCGGCGCCAGCTCCCTGCTCCTGGAGGAGGCGGGCCCCCGCCGGCTGCTGCCCGCGATCGGCGAGCACCGCGTGTCGGTCCTCTTCACCGCCCCGACCGCCTACCGCGCCATGCTGGACCAACTGGACGGCCACGACGTCTCGTCGCTGCGGCGCTGCGTGTCGGCCGGCGAGAACCTTCCCGCGGCCACCTGGCGCGCCTGGCACGAGCGCACCGGAGTGCGTGTCATCAACGGCATCGGCGCGACCGAACTGCTGCACATCTTCGTCTCCGCCGCCGACGAGCACATCAGGCCGGGCACCACGGGCGTGCCGGTGCCGGGCTGGCAGGCACGGGTGCAGGACGCGCACGGCGAGCCGGTGCCCGACGGCGAGCCGGGCCTGCTCGCCGTGCGCGGCCCGGTCGGCTGCCGCTACCTCGCCGACCCGCGCCAGCGCGGGTACGTACGCGACGGCTGGAACATCACCGGCGACACCTACGTCCGCGAACCCGACGGCTACTTCCGCTACGTGGCCCGCGCCGACGACATGATCATCTCCGCCGGGTACAACATCGCCGGGCCGGAGGTGGAGGACGCGCTGCTGCGGCACCCGGACGTGGTGGAGACGGCGGTCGTCGGCCGCCCCGACGAGGCCCGCGGACAGGTGGCGGTCGCCTTCACCGTGCTGCGCGACGGCGCCCCGCGCGACGCGGAGGCCCTGCGCGCCTTCCTCAAGTCCGAACTGGCGCCCTACAAGTGCCCGCGCGCGTTCGTCTTCCTGGACGCGCTCCCCCGCACCGCCACCGGCAAGCTGCAGCGCTTCCGGCTCCGCGGCGATGGTGACCGGCAGTGATGCCGACGACCTAAAATGATCAACGTGTCCGAGCAGCACGCCCCCAGGTCCCTCATCGTCACGCTCTACGGCGCGTACGGCCGCTTCATGCCCGGCCCGGTGCCCGTCGCCGAGCTGATCCGGCTCCTGGCCGCGGTCGGTGTGGACGCGCCCTCCGTCCGTTCCTCGGTGTCCCGGCTCAAACGCCGTGGGCTGCTGGCGCCGGCCCGCACGGAGCAGGGCGCGGCCGGCTACGAACTCTCGCCGGAGGCACGGCAGTTGCTGGACGACGGCGACCGGCGCATCTACGGCGCCGCGCCGGCGGACGACGTCGACTGGGTGCTCGCGGTGTTCTCCGTGCCCGAGTCGGAGCGGCAGAAGCGGCATGTGCTGCGCTCCCGGCTGGCCGGCCTGGGCTTCGGCACGGCGGCCCCCGGGGTGTGGATCGCCCCGGCGAAGCTGTACGAGGAGACCCGGCACACCCTGTGCCGGCTGCACCTGGATCCGTACGTCGACTTCTTCCGCGGTGAGCACCTGGGCTTCGCGCCGACGGCCGAGGCGGTCGCCCGCTGGTGGGACCTGGCCGCGATCGCCAAGGAGCACGAGCGCTTCCTGGACGAGCACGGCCCGGTCCTGCGCGCCTGGGAACGCCGTACGGACACCCCGCCGCAGGAGGCCTACCGCGACTACCTGCTCGCCCTGGACTCCTGGCGCCATCTGCCCTACAGCGACCCCGGTCTGCCCGGCCGGCTGCTGCCCACCGGCTGGCCGGGCGTGCGCTCGGCGGAGGTGTTCCGGGGACTGCACACGAGGCTGCGGGACGCGGGGGCCGGGTTCGCGGGGGTGTGACGCGGCCGGCGGCTCGGGGACGCCCCGCCGCTCAGAAGCGGCGCAGGCGCAACGCGATGCCGTGCCCGACCGCGAGGTAGAGCACCGCCGGCAGACCGTAGTTGAGCAGGACCCGCAGGTTCTCGGTGTCCATCGTGAAGATGTCCCGCGACCACCAGGACAGCGCGTCGGCCACGTCCTCCACGAAACCCACGAAGACGTTCGCGTGGTTGGCCTGCAGCAGGTACAGCAGGATCCACAGGCCGAGGAAGGCCGCCGCGACGTCGGCGACCGTGTGGATGACCAGTGCCGTGCGCCGGGTGCCGGACCCGTCCCGGCGACGCCGCACGGCGGGCGCGACGGGCGGCGCGGCGGGTTCGGCGTACCGCGGGCCCGGTGCCGGGGCATGGCCGTATCCGTATCCGTATCCGGGTTCCTCGGGCAACGGCCTGGTGTCAGTCATCGCAGTCTCGATCCCTGTGCGTCTTCTGCGGGTCATCCGAACGGCTCGAAAGAACCTAGACAGGTGCCGATAACAGGCCGGTTCAGGAACCGTGCGGATCGCGTGGAAGGCGTGTGACCGAGCTGCTCAGCCGCCGAGCGACAGCCGCGGCTTCGGGGCGTCCGTGCGCCCGGTCTGCGGGGGTCTGCGGCCCGCCCGGTACGGCGCCGGCCAGACGACGCCCGGCCCGTCGTACCCCTGCTCGGCCGCCGCGTGCAGGGTCCAGTGCGGGTCGTACAGGTGCGGACGGCCCAGCGCGCACAGGTCCGTACGCCCGGCCAGGATCAGGGAGTTGACGTCGTCCCAGGACGAGATCGCGCCGACGGCGATCACCGGGACGCCCACCTCGTGCCGGATGCGGTCGGCGAACGGCGTCTGGTACGACCGTCCGTACTCGGGCTCTTCCTCGGCCACGACCTGCCCGGTGGAGACGTCGATCGCGTCGGCCCCGTGCGCGGCGAAGGCGCGGGCGATCCCGACCGCGTCCTCGCTGGTCGTGCCGCCCTCGGCCCAGTCCGTGGCCGAGATGCGCACCGTCATGGGCCGCTCCGCCGGCCACACCGCGCGTACGGCGTCGAAGACCTCCAGCGGGAACCTCAGCCGCCGCTCCGGCGAGCCGCCGTAGGCGTCGGTGCGCCGGTTGGTGAGCGGGGAGAGGAAGCCGGAGAGCAGATAGCCGTGCGCGCAGTGCAGTTCCAGCAGGTCGAAGCCGGCCCGCGCGGCGCGCCAGGCGGCCGCGGTGAACTGCTCGCGGATGTCGGTGAGTTGGGCCCGGGTGAGCTGGCGCGGGGTCTGGCTGCCCGGCTTGTACGGCAGCGGGGAGGCGGCGACCAGGGGCCAGTTGCCGTGGGGCAGTGGCTCGTCGATGCCCTCCCACATCAGCCTCGTGGAGCCCTTGCGGCCGGAGTGGCCGAGCTGCACACCGATCGCGGTGCCGGGCGCCCCGGTGTGCACGAAGTCAGTCACGCGCCGCCACGCCTCGGCCTGCCGGCCGGTGTAGAGACCGGTGCAGCCGGGCGTGATCCGGCCCTCCTCGCTGACGCAGACCATCTCAGTCATGACCAGTCCGGCCCCGCCGAGGGCGCGGGCGCCGAGGTGGACCAGGTGGAAGTCGCCGGGTACGCCGTCGGTGGCGGAGTACATGTCCATCGGCGACACCACGACCCGGTTGCGCAGGGTCAGGCCGCGCAGCCGGAAGGGCGTGAACATCGGCGGCGTGCCGGCCGGACAGCCGAACTCGCGCTCGACCGCCGTGGTGAAGCGGGCGTCGCGCACCCGGAGGTTGTCGTGCGTGACGCGGCGGCTGCGGGTGAGCAGGTTGAAGGCGAACCGGCGGGGCGGCTGGCCGAGGTGGAGGGAGAGGTTCTCGAACCATTCGAGGCTGGCCCGGGCGGCGCGCTGGGTGGAGGCGACGACCGGTTTGCGCTCCTCCTCGTAGGCGGCCAGTGCCGTTTCGAGTGTGGGCTGTTCGCCCAGGCACGCCGCGAGGGCGAGGGCGTCCTCCACGGCGAGTTTGGTGCCGGAGCCGATGGAGAAGTGGGCGGTGTGCGCGGCGTCGCCGAGGAGGACGACGTTGCCGTGCGACCAGCGTTCGTTCACCACGGTCCGGAAGGTCGTCCAGGCCGAGCTGTTGGAGCGCAGTGGCCGGCCGCGGAGGGCGTCCGCGAAGATCTTGGCGCAGCGTTCGACGGACTCCTGCACGGTGACGTCCTCGAACCCGGCCGCCCGCCAGACCTCCTCACGCATCTCCACGATCACGGTGGACGCGCCGAACGGGTTCTGCGGCCCGGAGGGACTCGTCGAGGGGTGGCGGTCGGGAGACGGATGGGCGTAGGGATAGCCGTGCAGCTGCATCACGCCGTGTTCGGTCTCGGCGATCTCGAAGCGGAAGGCGTCGAAGGGGAAGTCGGCGGCGAGCCAGATGTAGCGGCAGCGGTGGGCGGTCACCTGGGGGCGGAACACGGGGGCGTAGGCCTCGCGGGTGGTGCTGCGCACACCGTCGGCGGCGATGACGAGGTCGTACGACGCGGCCAGCCGGTCGGGGGGCGGTGCCTCGGTGCGGAAGCGGATGTCCACGCCGAGGGCGCGGCAGCGTGTCTGCAGGATCTCGAGGAGGCGTTTCCTGCCCAGGGCGGCGAAGCCGTGTCCCGAGGAACGGTGTGTCGTGCCCCGGTGGACGATGTCGATGTCGTCCCACCGGACGAAGTCCCGCCGCAGCGCCTCGTGGACCACGGGGTCGGCGTGTTCGATGCCGCCGAGCGTCTCGTCGGAGAGGACCACGCCGAAGCCGAAGGTGTCGTCGGGCGCGTTGCGTTCCCAGAGGGTGATCTCCCGGTCCGGGCCGAGGCGTTTGAGCAGGGCGGCGGCGTAGAGGCCACCGGGGCCCCCACCGATGACGGCGACCTTCATGTCACCTCCCCTGCCATTTCGGCGGGCGCTTCTCCGTGAAGGCCGCGTGGAACTCGGCGTAGTCCTCGCCGTTCATCAGCAGGGCCTGGGTCGAGGCGTCCAGCTCGACCGAGGCCGCCAGGGGCATGTCCAGCTCGGCCGTGAGCAGGGCCTTCGTCTGGGCGTACGCCAGGGCGGGTCCGTCGGCCAGGCGGCGGGCCAGGGCGAGGGCCGCCTCGTCGGCCCGGCCCTCCTCCGTCAGCTCGCTGATCAGGCCGATGCGCTCGGCCTCGGGGGCCCGGACCGGTTCACCCAGCATGAGCAGGCGGGTGGCGTGGCCGAGGCCGACGACCCGGGGCAGCAGGTAGGCCGCGCCCATGTCGCCGCCGGACAGGCCGACGCGGGTGAAGAGGAAGGCGAACCGGGCGGTCGGGTCCGCCACCCGGAAGTCGGCGGCGAGGGCGAGGACCGCTCCCGCGCCGGCCGCCACGCCGTGCACCGCGGCGATCACGGGGAAGGGGCACTCCCGGACCGCCCGTACGACCTGGCCGGTCATCCGGTTGAAGTCGAGCAGCTGGGCGGTGTCCATCGCGAGGGTGGCGCCGATGATCTCGTCGACGTCGCCGCCGGAGCAGAAGCCGCGTCCCTCGCCGGCCAGCACCAGGGCGCGTACGGCGCGCTCCCGGGACAGCTCGGCCAGCAGGTCGCGCAGATCGGCGTAGGCGCCGAAGGTGAGGGCGTTGAGCTTGTCGCGGCGGGTGAGGGTGACGGTGGCGACCCCGTCGGCGCGCTGGACGCGCAGGTGCTCCCAGTCGGAGGTGCGGGCGGCGGAGCCGGTGAAGGGACTCATGACGTGCGGCCTCCTTGGGCGGTGGTGCCGTACGTTGCGCTGTCCCCCGAAGTTATCACCTGTTTGTGACTGTCGTCACGACTGCGCGACAGACCTCGGCCGAACGGCCGGGTCCCGTCACGTGCGTCACCGGTTCTCGACAGCGCCGTAACAGTGGGCACGGGCGCGCGAGCCGGGCCGTTCGCCGGGGTAAGCCGCCCGGTACGGGGCCGAGGGTCCCCGGCGAAGCCCGCCGACAGCACGTGTGGCCGGGCCCGTACCATTCCTACAGTCGAAAGCAGGACAGCCTGCTCCATGAACGGACTCGCCTTGCACGAACGCCCCGCCGAATCGGCCTCCTGGCGCATCGCGCTGCCGCACACCGCCGCGGCGGTGCCCGTGGCGCGCGCCCTGGTGCGCACGGCCCTCGCCGAGGTGGAGCACCCGGCCGACAGCGACACCGCGGAACTGCTGACCGCGGAGCTGGTGGCCAACGCGGTGGAGCACACCGCCGGACGCGGCCCGATCGAGCTGGTCGTGGAGCTGGTGCCGGGCGGCTGCCAGGTCGAGGTGCACGACCCGGACCCGGCGCCGCCCGGGCATCTGACCCGGCCGGTGATCGAGGAGCCCGACGTCTGGCAGGAGGGCGGGCGCGGACTGCTGCTGATCCGCGCCCTCAGCTCGTCCTGCGGTCACCGCCCCACCCCCTCGGGCAAGGCGGTGTGGTTCAGACTGCCTGCGGTTCCCGCTCAGCGGCGGCGTTCGGCGTGACCTCGGGGGCCGCCGTGGCCAGCGTGGAGTGCCGGCGGCCGTAGCCGGCGTAGATCAGCAGGCCCACCGCGAGGAACACGGCGAACTGGATCCAGGTCTGCCAGCCGGTCTCGTACATCAGGTACAGGCAGAAGGCGACGCCGAGCAGCGGGCCCACGGGGTGGAGCGGCACACGGAAGCTGCGGGTGAGGCCCGGTTCGCGGCGGCGCAGGGCGATCACCACGATGTTGACGACGGCCATGACGGCGAGCGTGCCGATGGTGCACAGGTTCATCACGGCGTCGAGGGAGGCGAAGGCCGCCGGGAGGGCGAAGACGACGGCGACGATCAGGGTGCCGGCCACCGGGGTGGAGGTCTTCGGGTTCACCTTCTCGAAGACGCGCGGGATCAGGCCGTCGCGGGACATCGACATCAGGATGCGGGTCTGGCCGTACATCACCGCGAGGACGACCGAGGCGATGGCGACGACCGCGCCGAAGGCGATCACCCCGCCGCCGACGGCCGAGCCGGTGACCTCGTTGACCACGTAGGACAGGGCGGCGGGGCGGCCGGCGACCTGCTTGCCGCCGATGGCGCCGATCGCGGCCAGCGCGACCGCGCAGTACAGCAGGGTCACGATGCCCATGCAGACCATGATCGCGACCGGGATGTCCCGGCGCGGGTTCTTGGCCTCCTCGCCGGCCGTGGTGATGGCGTCGAAACCGATGTAGGAGAAGAACGCGGCCGTCGTGCCCGCCCCGATGCCGCCGAGGCCGGCCGGGGAGAACGGGGTGAGGTTGCCGTGTTTGAAGGCGCTGTAGCCGATGGCGCAGAAGGCCAGCAGGATGACCAGCTTCACGGCGGCCATGGCGGCCGTCGCCCGGGCGCTCTCGCGCACGCCCCGCACCAGCAGTACGGAGGCCATGGCGATGACGATCACGGCCGGCAGGTTGATGATCCCGCCGTCCCCGGGGCCCGCGGACAGCGCGGCCGGGAGCTGGACGCCGGTGAGGCTGTGCAGCAGCTCGTTGACGTACTGGCTCCAGCCGACGGCGACGGCCGAGATGGAGATGCCGTACTCCAGCAGCAGGCACCAGCCGACCAGGAAGGCGGTGGACTCGCCGAGACCGGCGTAGGCGAAGGAGTACGAGGAGCCGGAGACCGGGATCGAGCCGCCCAGCTCCGCGAAGGAGAAGGCGGTGAAGACGCAGGTGATCGCGGCAAGGACGAAGGAGACGACGACGGCGGGACCGGCCTGGGCGACGGAGTCGGAGAGGCCGACGAAGATGCCGGTGCCGACGATGGCGCCGACGCCGAAGCAGATGAGCTGGAAGAGGCCCATCGTGCGCTTCAGGCCGTGTCCCTCGCGGTCGGCGCCGGACTCGGCGACCAGCAGGTGCGGGGACTTGATGCGGGGAGCGGGCATGCGGGTGGTGCTCGTTTCTCGGTGGTGCGGGCGACCGGGTGAGGTCGCGGCGGCGGCGCCGGGTGGGGTGGTCGGGGCCGCCGGCCAGGATACGGCCTGGTGACGCGGGTCAGGCAATGCTGTGTGACGCACCCGCCAGGGTGGCCACGAGGACCGCCTTGATCGTGTGCATCCGGTTCTCCGCCTCGTCGAAGACGACGGAGTGCTCGGACTCGAACACCTCGTCGGTGACCTCCAGCTCGGTCAGCCCGTGCCGCTCGTGGATCTCGCGGCCGACGGCGGTGCCGAGGTCGTGGAAGGCCGGCAGACAGTGCAGGAACTTGACGTCCGGGTTGCCGGTCGCGCGCAGCACGTCCATCGTCACGGCGTACGGGCCGAGCAGCGCTATCCGCTCGTCCCAGACCTCCTTGGGCTCGCCCATGGACACCCAGACGTCGGTCGCGAGGAAGTCCGTGCCGCGCACGCCCTCCTTCACGTCGTCGGTGAGCGTGACCCGGCCGCCGGAGGCGGCGGCGAGCTGCCGGGCGACCTCGACGATCGTCTCGTCCGGCCACAGCACCCGGGGCGCGACGATCCGGATGTCCATGCCGAGCAGGGCGCCGGTGACGAGGTAGGAGTTGCCCATGTTGTAACGGGCGTCACCGAGATAGGCGAAGGCGATCTCGTTCAGCGGCTTGTCGGTGTGCTCGGTGATGGTGAGCACGTCGGCGAGCATCTGGGTGGGGTGCCATTCGTCGGTCAGGCCGTTGTAGACGGGGACCCCGGCGTGGGCGGCCAGTTCCTCGACGACGCCCTGGCCGTGCCCCCGGTACTCGATCGCGTCGAACATGCGGCCGAGCACCCGGGCGGTGTCCTTCACCGACTCCTTGTGCCCGATCTGCGAGCCGGACGGGTCGAGGTAGGTGGTGCTGGCACCCTGGTCGGCGGCCGCGACCTCGAACGCGCAGCGGGTGCGCGTCGAGGTCTTCTCGAAGATCAGCGCGATGTTCCGGCCGCGCAGGTACTGCGTCTCGGTCCCCGCCTTCTTGGCGGCCTTCAGCTCGGCCGCCAGCTCGACCAGGCCGCGGAACTCCTCCTCGGTGAAGTCCAGCTCCTTGAGGAAGTGGCGGCCGGCGAGGGCGGTCGGGACTGTCGCCATGGGGCGCTCCAGGGATACGGAAACAGGGTCTCTGGAATTCTATACGACCGACGGCATTTATATACAGACCTGCGGGGTCCGCTCGGTCACACCGGTTCCCGCTCCACGGGGCAGCTCATGCACCGGGGGCCGCCCCGGCCCCGCCCCAGCTCGCTGCCCGGGATCTCGATCACCTCGATGCCCTGCTTGCGCAGATGGGTGTTGGTGGTGGAGTTGCGCTCGTAGGCGACGACGACCCCGGGTTCGACGGCGAGCACGTTGCAGCCGTCGTCCCACTGCTCCCGCTCGGCGGCGTGTACGTCCTGGGTGGCGGTCAGGACACGGATCTCGCTGAGCCCGAGGGCGGCGGCGATCGCGCGGTGCATGTGCTCCGGCGGATGGTCGGTGACCTTGAGCTCCTTGTCGGCACTGCCCGGCTCGATGGTGTACGAGCGGAGCATGCCGAGGCCCGCGTACTGGGTGAAGACGTCGCCGTCGACCATGGTCATCACGGTGTCCAGGTGCATCAGGGCGCGTTTCTTCGGCATGTCGAGCGCGACGATCGTCTGCGCGGACCCCGCGGCGAACAGCTTGTGCGCGAGCATCTCGACCGCCTGCGGGGTGGTGCGCTCACTCATGCCGATGAGGACGGCACCGTTGCCGATCACCAGGACGTCACCGCCCTCGATGGTGGACGGGTAGTCGGCCTGCCCCTCGGACCAGACGTGGAACGCCTCGTCGCGGAAGAGCGGGTGGTGCCGGTAGATCGCCTCGAAGTGCACGGTCTCGCGCTGCCGCGCCGGCCAGCACATGGCGTTGATGGAGACGCCGTCGTAGATCCACGCCGAGGTGTCACGGGTGAAGAGGTGGTTGGGCAGCGGCCTGAGCAGGAAGTCGTCGACGTCCATGACATGGAACCGCACGGAGGTCGGCTCCTCGTGCGCCTCCAGGAACTCCCGCTTGGTCATCCCGCCGACCAGGGCCTCGGCCAGCTCGGGCGCGGGCAGGGCCTCGAAGGCGGCGCGGAGGTGGTCGGTGGCGAGCGGTCCGTACTCCTTCTCGTCGAAGACCCGGTCCAGGACGAGCGTCCGCGCGGCCGGGACCTCCAATACCTCCGCGAGCAGGTCACCGAAGAGGTGGACGGCGACGCCGCGGTCGCGCAGGACGTCGGCGAATCCGTCGTGCTCGGCGCGCGCCCGGCGCACCCACAGCACGTCGTCGAAGAGGAGCGCGTCCTTGTTGCTGGGAGTGAGCCTTTTGAGCTCCAGGTCGGGCCGGTGCAGTATCACGCGGCGCAACCGCCCGGCCTCGGAGTCGACGTGGTATGCCATGCCTCCATCCTGGCCGTCGTCGCTCGTCTCCACGCCCTTGTCGACCGTTTCCGACCCTTCTTGTTTTCGTCCCGTTGACGAGAAGCGTCACGCGCGCTTATCGTCTCTGTGACGAGAAAAGGGGGTCGTCAGACCACCCGGTATCGCCTGGGCCTCGAGGACGACGGGGGTGTCGTCGAGGCCCAGGTCCCTTCCGGGAGGGGCGCTCAGATCGCGGTGCAGGGGACCGGCCAGCGCCGGATGCGCGGCGGCAGGGCCACCACCCAGCCGCCCGCCGCCAGCACCAGCCGCTCGGTGGCGAGGAGTTCCACGGCCTCCCGGTCGGTCGCGTCGAGCGGGGCGGGTTCCTGGAGGCGGAGGAAGACGTCGAGGAGGCCGGGGTGGTCGAGGGTGAGCCGTACGGCCGTGCCCTTCGCCCTGCGGTCCAGCACCGTCACGAAGCCGGGCCCCCGCCGGTGGTGGAGGGACCCGTAGGAGTAGCCCGCCCGCCACGCCGCCAACTCCGCTTCCGCCTCCGGGAGCTGCGTCGGCGGCGGCAGATGGCGCAGCAGTCCGGTGTCGTACGACGGCCTGCCCGTCGCCCGCCAGGTCACCTGCACCCCGTGGCTCTGGCACTCGCGGAGGAAGCGCACCGCCTCCGCCGTGGCCCGGCCCGCGCCGCTCAGGTCCAGCGGCCCGGCCACCTCGACCCGCCGCCCGGTGCGCCGGTGCGGCACGGCGGTGGACAGCGCGCTCATCCGGCCCCCTCGGGCAGGCGAACCGGCTCGCCCCAGGTCGGCAGGGACACATAGGTGCCGCTGTCGCGGAACAACAGGCCCAGACGGAAGACCTGTTGAACCCACTCCGCCAGCTCGTCCGCGGCCGGTCCGTGGCCGTCGGCGGCCAGCAGCCGGTGCAGCGCCGGGACGGTCCGGCCGTCCTCCAGGTGACGCAGGGCCGCGGCCTGCCAGCCGGTGAAGCGGTGGGTGTCCGGCGGCCGGCCGTGCCGCCGGTCGTGGACCAGGAGCACGTCGCCGGCCTCCTCGAACAGCAGGCGGGAGTGGGGGTGCCCGGCCCGCCACGCGACGACGGCGTCCTTCAGCCGCCGCTCGGACCCGCCCGCGATCCCGGCGTCCTCGGTGTCGAACAGGTAGACCAGATCGTCGAGTTCGCCCTCGGGCAGCTCGTAGACGTGCTGGTACATCCGGGCCGGGCGGCGCTTGCCGAAGCCGAGGCCGGGGTCGGTGAAGTGCGGGCTGAACCGCTCCAGCTGGATGCGGTGGGCGCCGCTCGGCGGCTGGAGGTGGACCAGCGCGGGGAGCTGGTCGATCACCGGTGCGTAGTCCTCCGCCGTCTCGCCGGGGAAGCCGTAGAGCAGGTTCCAGGAGCAGGTCAGGGCGTGGTTCTCGCACTCGCGCAGGGTGCGGACGTTACGGGCGCCGGTGACGCCCTTGTCCATCAGGTCCAGCACCCGGCTGCCCAGGCTCTCGATGCCGGGCTGGATGTGCACGGTGCCGGACTCGCCGAGCAGCCTCAGCTGTGCGGGGCTCAGGTTGGACTTGACCTCGTAGTGCAGCCGCAGGTCCCAGCCGCTCTCCACCACGCGGGGCAGGAAGTCCCGGAAGTAGGCCATGTCGATGATGTTGTCGACGGTGACCACGTCGAGGATGCGGTGCCGGCGCACCAGCCGGTCGATCTCCGCCCACAGCCGCTCCCCCGGCTTGGCGCGGAAGGCCATCGCGGTGCCGTTGAGCCCGCAGAAGGTGCAGTGGTGCTTCTCGCCCCACCAGCAGCCGCGGGCGCCCTCCACCACGAGCTTCGGGTGGACGTACTCCCGGACCGGGGAGGCGTCCAGCGCGGCCTGCCACTGGTCGTAGTCGGGCGCGGGGATGTCGGCGGGGGCCACGGTTCGCCTGCTCGCGGGGTTGGCGCGCGACACCGGACCGTCCCACCAGCACAGGCCGGGCACGTCGACGGGGGCGGTGCCCTCGGCCAGGTGCCGTAACAGGGCCGGGAAGGCGTGCTCGGCCTCGCCGCGGACCACGTGGTCGACGAAGGGGTGGTTGCGGTGCAGGGCGTGGCCCATGGGCCCGTCGCAGTTGCTGCCCCCGAAGACCGTCGTCAGCTCCGGGCGTCTTCGCTTCAGTTCGCGGGCGAGCGCGAGGGAGGAGACGTTCTGCATGAAGGTGGTGGTGAACCCGACGACGTCCGGCCCGGCCGCCAGCACCTCGTCGGCGAAGGCGGCGACGAACGCGGCGGCGTACGGCCGCATCGCGACGGCCGTGTCGACGGGGACGTCCCGCTCGGCGGCGTAGTCCCGCAGCCTGGCCAGCCCCCAGTCCGGATCGTCGTACAGGGTGCCGGAGAAGACCCAGTCGCCGAGGCCGTGGAAGATGGCGTCGCTGCCGACGGAGACGTAGTCACCCGGTCGCAGCCGGCCCCCGGAGTGCTCCAGCAGGAACTCCGCCCAGCGCAGGGACCCGTGGAACTCCGTCACCTCGGCCTCGGGGCGGGCCTGCCGGACCAGCCGGTTCAGCAGGCCGAGCTGCAGTGACGGAAGGTCGAGCGGATGCCAGGGCATCGTGACCAGGTGAACGCGCATGCTCAGCGGGTCGGCCGCTTCTCCAGGATCGCCGGCCGACGGCCGGTGCCCTGCTGCTCCTCGCGGACCACGATCTTCTTGATCTCCACGGCCACCGCTCCCTCCGGACACGCGAACACCCTTGTGCCGCACGGCCGTCCACCATATGGACGATGTGTGTGCGACACAAGGGCGCTCTGTGACCGGCCGGTGCGGTGCGCGGCACCGCGCGCCGGGCTACAGGCGCGGGTCCACCGGCTCCGACTCCAGGGCCAGCACGCCGAACACCGCCTCGTGCACCCGCCACAGCGGCTCCCCGTCCGCGAGCCGGTCCAGCGCCTCCAGCCCGAGGGCGTACTCCCGCAGGGCGAGGGAGCGCTTGTGGTTCAGGAACCGCCGCCGCAGCCTGTCGAGGTTGTCCGGCCGGGTGTACTCGGGACCGTAGATGATCCGCAGGTACTCGCGGCCCCGGCACTTGACGCCGGGCTGCACCAGCCGCCCGCCCTCGCCCCGGACCAGCGCGCCGGCCGGCTTGACCACCATGCCCTCGCCGCCGCGGCCGGTCATCTCCAGCCACCAGTCGACGCCCGCGCGCACCGACTCCGCCTCGCCCGTGTCGACGTACAGCCGCCGGGTGGTCTGCAGCAGTCCGGTGCCGTCGTGCTCCACCAGCCGGTCGATCAGGGCCAGTTGCTCGTCGTGCGGCAGCGCGGCGAGGCTGCGGCCCTGGACGGCCAGCAGCTGGAAGGGGGCCAGCCGGACGCCGTCCAGGCCGTCCGTGGTCCAGCAGTAACGGCGGTACGCGGTGGTGAACGCGGCCGCGTCATGGGCGCGCTCGCGCTGCCGGTCCAGCAGTCCGCCCACGTCGGCACCGCGTGCCGCGGCGGCCTCCAGGGCGGCCAGCGTGCCGGGGAATACCGCGCCGGACGCGGCACCGACGGCCGCGTACTGGCTGCGCAGCAGCCCCGAGGCCTTCAGTGACCACGGCATCAGCTCGGCGTCCAGCAGGAGCCAGTCGGTGGCCAGTTCGTCCCAGAGCCCGGCAGCGTCGATCGCCGAGCGCAGCCGGCCGAGGATCTCCTCGGTCACCGCCTCGTCGTCGAAGAACGGCCGCCCGGTACGGGTGTAGAGGGACCCTGTGGCACCGTCCACACCGAACCGCTTGCGCGCCGCCGCCGCGTCCCGGCACACCAGGGCGACCGCCCGCGAGCCCATGTGCTTCTCCTCGCACACGACCCGCTGGACCCCGTCCGCCGCGTACTGCGCGAAGGCCTCCACGGGGTGCTCCAGGTAGCCCTCCACCCGCGAGGTCGCCGTCGGTGCCATGGTCGGCGGCAGGTACGGCAGCAGGCGCGGGTCGATCGCGAAACGGCTCATGACCTCCAGGGCCGCCGCCGCGTTCTCCTCGCGGACCGCCACCCTGCCGGCGTGCCGGGTCTCCACCGCCCGGCGGCCGTACACGTCCGCCAGGTCCAGCGGCCGGCCGTCCTGTCCGCCGGGCGCCTCGGAGCGCAGCGGCTTCGCGGGCTCGTACCAGACCCGCTCGGCCGGTACGTCGACCAGCTCGCGCTCCGGCCAGCGCAGCGCGGTCAGCTTGCCGCCGAAGACGGCGCCGGTGTCCAGGCAGATGGTGTTGTTCAGCCAGGTCGCCTCCGGAACCGGGGTGTGGCCGTAGACCACGGCCGCGCGGCCCCGGTAGTCCTCCGCCCACGGGTAGCGCACCGGCAGACCGAACTCGTCGGTCTCGCCCGTGGTGTCGCCGTACAGGGCGTGCGAGCGGACCCGGCCGGAGGTGCGGCCGTGGTACTTCTCGGGCAGGCCGGCGTGGCAGACGACCAGCCGGCCGCCGTCGAGGACGTAGTGGCTGACCAGCCCCTCCAGGAAGCGGCGCACCCGCGCCGTGAACTCCTCGCTCTCGCCCGCCATCTGGGCGACGGTCTCGGCGAGCCCGTGGGTGTGCTGGACCTTGCGGCCCTTGAGATAACGGCCGTACTTGTTCTCGTGGTTGCCGGGCACGCACAGCGCGTTGCCCGTCTCGACCATGGACATCACCCGACGCAGCACACCGGGGGTGTCCGGGCCGCGGTCGACCAGGTCGCCGACGAAGACGGCGGTACGGCCGTCCGGGTGGACGCCGTCCGCGTAGCCCAGCTCGGCGAGCAGCGCCTCCAGTTCCGCGGAGCAGCCGTGCACGTCGCCGATGATGTCGAACGGGCCGGTGAGATGGGTCAGGTCGTTGAAGCGCTTCTCGGTGACGACGGTGGCGTGCTCCGCCTCCTCGGCCCCGCGCAGCACGTGCACCTTGCGGAAGCCCTCGCGCTCCAGGTGCCTGAGTGAGCGGCGCAGTTCGCGGATGTGCCGCTGGATGACCCGGCGGGGCATGTCGGCGCGGTCGGTGCGGGCCGCGTTGCGTTCGGCGCAAACCTCCTCCGGCATGTCCAGCACGATGGCGACGGGCAGCACGTCGTACTTCCTGGCCAGCTCGATCAGCTGCCGCCGGGCGTCCTGCTGCACGCTGGTGGCGTCGACGACCGTGCGGCGGCCGGCGGCCAGCCGCTTGCCGGCGATGTAGTGCAGGACGTCGAAGGCGTCCCGGGTCGCGCCCTGGTCGTTCTCGTCGTCGGACACGAGGCCGCGGCAGAAGTCGGAGGAGAGCACCTCGGTCGGCTTGAAGTGCCGGCGGGCGAAGGTGGACTTGCCGGAGCCGGAGGCGCCGACGAGGACGACGAGGGAGAGGTCGGGGACGGGGAGGACGCGCCCCTTCTTCTCTGCTGTCCCGGTCATGCCGCCTTCACCTCCTTCCCGGTCTCGGTCGCGGCCGTGTTCATGGCGAACGTGGCCATCTGGGTGGGCGGGCCGACCTCGGGGTCGTCGGGTCCGACGGGCGCGAACTCCACGGAGTAGCCGTGCCGTTCGGCGACCGTCCGCGCCCAGGTGCGGAACTCCTCGCGGGTCCACTCGAAGCGGTGGTCCCCGTGCCGGACGTGTCCGGCGGGCAGGGTCTCCCAGCGGACGTTGTACTCGACGTTCGGGGTGGTCACCACGACCGTGCGCGGGCGGGCGTGCCCGAACACGGCGTACTCCAGGGCGGGCAGCCGGGGCAGGTCGAGGTGCTCGATCACCTCGCTGAGCACGGCGGCGTCATAGCCCTTGAGCCGGTTGTCGGTGTAGGCCAGCGAGCCCTGGACGAGCCTGACGCGGGACGCCTGCCGCTCGCCCATGCGGTCCAGCTTCAGCCGCCGGGAGGCGATGGTGAGCGCCCGCACGGACACGTCGACACCCACGATCTCGGTGAACCGCACGTCCTTGAGCAGCTCCTGGACCAACTGGCCCTGTCCGCAGCCGAGATCGAGGACGCGCGCGGCACCGGAGTCCCGCAGGGCCGCGAGGATCGCCTCGCGGCGCAGGACGGCGAGCGGGGTGGGCCGCTCCTCCTCCTCGGTCTCGGCCCCGACCGCGTTGTCGATCTCCTCGACCTCGCTGTCGTCGGCCTCGGCGAGGCGTACCAGCTCCAGCCGCTCCATCGCCTGCCGGGTCAGCGACCAGCGGCGCGAGAGGTACCGGCTGGTGATCAGCTTCTGCTCCGGGTGGCCGGCCAGCCAGCCCTCGCCGGCCCGCAGCAGCTTGTCGACCTCGTCGGCGGAGACCCAGTAGTGCTTGGCGTCGTCGAGGACCGGCAGCAGCACGTAGAGATGGCGCAGCGCCTCGGCGAGGGTCAGGGTCTCCGCCTCCAGGACGAGGTGGACGTACCGCGAGTCGCCCCACTGCGGGAACTCGGCGTCGAGCGGGACGGGATCGGCGGTCACCCTCCAGCCGAGCGGCTCGAACAGGCCTCGTACGAGCTCCGGGCCGCCGCGGGCGGGCAGCGCGGGTACCTCGATCCGCAGTGGCAGCGCGGTGGCGGCCCGCTCGGGGCGGGCGGTGCACACCCCGCGCAGGGCGCTGGAGAAGACACCGCTGAGCGCGACCGCGAGCAGCGAGGAGGCCGCGTAGGGGCGGTCGTTGACGTACTGGGCCAGCGCCGCGTCGGGGGCGCCGCCACGGCCCTTGCCCTTGCCCCGCCGGACCAGCGCGAGCGTGTCGATCTCCAGCAGCAGGGCCACCGTGCAGCGCCGTTCGTCCGCCTCGGGGTAGAAGACGTGCGCCGTGCCGTGGGAGGTGGAGAACCTCTGCGCCTTGCCGGGGTGCTTGTGCAGCAGGAACCCCAGGTCAGTGGCCGGGTTGCCGGCCGATCCGGTGGTGGAGATCGTCAAGAACATGCCACCGAGTCTCCCGGCCCCGCAGCCCGGTGACCACCGGATTTCGCACACCGCCGCTTCCCCGGGGAGCCCGGTCGGCGGCACCACGTCTCATCGCACGCGGTGGCCAGGGAGCGTGGGCAGGACCTTCTCGGCGATGTCGAGGAGCGCGCCGTCGCCGGGGAGGGCTCCGGACGTGCTCCACACGGTGAGCTCGTAGTAGCCGCCACGGTCCTCGCGGTCGAGGGCCACGGACAGCGTGCGGGCGAGGGGGCCCTCTTCCACGGGTCCGCCGCTGGTTCCGCCGGCCCCGGGACCGATCCTCAGCTTCATGGTGTGGTCCGAGGAGAGGACCGCGGGCCGGCCGAGAACGGTACGGGTCTCGACGTCCTGCTCGTTCCCGGTCTTCATCAGCCTCACGTACTGGGCCATCGACAGCTCGTTGTAGGTCGCCGACAGGTTCACGGTGTACGTGTCCAACCCGATCTCGGCCTCCGGCCGGGCGACCTTCCCATCGGTCAGGGCAGCGGTGTCATTGCTGCCGGAAGCCGTGGTCGCGGTCTCCCCGGGCGTGCCGAGGAGCCGGGCGAGATCGGGCCGGTCGAGCGCCCTGCACAGCTCGTCGCCGGTCACGGGACGGGGGTCCTTCCTGAAGGCGTTCGGCAGTTCCTCGTGTTCCCGGCCCGGACACGTGGCGGTGCGCGGGGTGTTGTCGCCGGACGGCAGCACGTGCGGACCCACCCACACCGCGGCCGCGAGTGCCGCGAACACGGCCACGGCCGCGACGGCCTGACCCCACGCGTTGGGCTCCTTCTCCGCAGCGACCGGGGCCGGGTGCGGCACGGCCGCCGCCCGGTCCCGGGTCTGCGCGGCGGGGCCGGCCTCCGGCCCGGCCGCGGGGGCCGGTGGGTCCGGGTTCCGGCGCGCGCGCAGCGCCTGGATCACCGTGTGGACGCGTATCGCGGTGAAGACGAGGAACACCACACCGAGACCGGCCGGCACCCAGTCGTGGTCACGGACCCCGAGATACACGATGCGTACGCCGAGCACGGACCCGACCACGATGAACAGGGGCTCACGGACCCAGAACGGCAGCAGACGCAGGAGGAAACCGAGCATCCCGAGATCTCACCAGGGCGAGTTCGATCATGCTGTGGTGGAGGCCATAGTTCCGTGATCGATCGTCCTGTGGCGGGGTCCACACTTCCGGCACAGGACCTCCACGGTTACCGCATAGTGATCAGCCGTCAACTGACCACTGACCGAAGGGGGGACCGTGACCCACCCCCAGTCCTGCCGGCCGGGCGGCGGAACGCACGCGATGGATCCGTGGGACAACAGCAACAAGCTGCTCGGCACCTACCGGGGCGCGATCGGTGTGAAGACCGGCTCCGGGCCGGAGGCGCAGTTCTGCCTGGTGTTCGCGGCGACCCGGGGCGGCCGGACGGTCGTGGGCACGGTGCTCGCCGACACGTCCGCGGACCAGCGCTTCGCGGACGCCACGAAGATCCTCGACCACGGCTTCGCGCAGGGCGGCTGAGGTCGCCCCGGGGCCGCCGCCGTGCACGGTGGCGGCCCCTCGCCGCCGGAAAATCCGTGTGCCGTGAGAGAGGGGCGCGTCAGGGCCACCACCATGGATGTCACCGGCCGAAGTACCGGCGCGGCCGCGCGAGCGACCAGCTCGCCGGTTGCCGCCGCCCGACCTCCCCTTTCCACCGGCGACCGGACTCGGTCCGTCGGTGATTCCGTGTCCCGCCCGGTCCGGGGAGCCGGCGGGACACGGCCACCCGCCGTGCGTCCTACGACAGCTGCGACTGCACCTGGGCCGAGATCAGCTCCAGGTGGTCCAGGTCGTCGAGGTCCAGGACCTGCAGATAGATCCGCCGGGAGCCGATCCCCGCGTACCGGCCGATCTTGTCGACGACCTCGGCCGGGGAACCGGCCAGGCCGTTGGCCTTCAGCTCGTCCACCTCACGGCCGATCGCGGCGGCACGCCGGGCGACCTCCTGGTCGTCCCGGCCGACGCAGACCACGAGCGCGTTGGAGTACGTCAGCGCGTCCGCGCCGCGTCCGGCCTCCTCAGCGGCGGCACGCACCCGGCCGAACTGCCGCTCGCTGTCCTCGACCGAGGCGAAGGGGATGTTGAACTCGTCGGCGTACTGGGCGGCCAGCCGGGGCGTACGGATCGCACCGTGGCCGCCGATGAGCACCGGGATCTTCTTCTGGGCGGGCTTGGGCAGCGCGGGCGAGTCGGTCAGGTCGTAGAAGGCGCCGTGGAAGTCGAAGCCCTTGCCCACCTCCGTCGCCCACAGCCCGGTGACGATCGCGAGCTGCTCCTCCAGCCGGGCGAACCTCTCCTTCGGGAACGGGATGCCGTACGCCTTGTGCTCCTCCTCGAACCAGCCCGCGCCCAGGCCCAGCTCGACCCGGCCGCCGGACATCTGGTCGACCTGGGCGACCTGGATGGCGAGCACGCCCGGCAGCCGGAAGGTGCCGGCCGTCATCAGCGTCCCCAGGCGGATGCGCCTGGTCTCGCGGGCGAGGCCGGCCAGGGTGATCCAGGCGTCCGTGGGACCGGGCAGGCCGTCCACGCTGCCCATGCTGAGGTAGTGGTCCGAGCGGAAGAAGGCGTCGAAGCCGAGGTCCTCGGCGGCCTTCGCCACGGTGAGCAAGGTGTCGTAGGTGGCCCCCTGCTGGGGCTCGGTGAAGATTCGAAGGTCCATACATCCATCCTGCACGCCGCACGCCACGTCAACCTCGCCTGTACCGGCCAGCACGGCGATCCCCGGTCGGGTGAAAACCGCCTCCGGGCACGCCGGGCGCCGTGCGGGCCAGTGACCGGCCCCGGTGGTGATCGTTGGGCCGTCGGAGCCGGACGGTCCGGCGCCCTGCGCCGGGGAGGCCGTCATGTCCGAAGAATCCGGCTCCGCCGGTGAGCGAGTCGGCTCCGTCGGTCGGCCGAAGGGTTTGCTGGAGGAACTGGAGGAGCTGATGGCCGCGCTGAACGCGGATCTGTCGGCGCTGACCGGCCTGCGGGGCGGGGAACAGGGCCCAGCCGAAGAGGCCGACCTCGCCTGACGTGCGGTCCCGGAGACCGACCTGCCGTCCGGAGATCGACCTGCGGTCCCGGAGACCGACCTGCCGTCCCTGAGACCGACCTGCGGTCCCGGACCGACCTGCCGTCCCGGAGACCGACCTGCGGCCTTGGGCTGCCGCCTGCGCCCCCGCTTCGGCCGTGCGGCCTCGTCCTCACACGCCGGACGGGCTGTTCTGACTGCCGCTCGGGCTGTTCTGGCCGGTCTGGCTGGTCTGGCTGGTCTGGCTGGTCCGAGTGTCGTCCTCCTGTAACGTCTCCTCCCGCGCCGTCAGCTTGCGCAGCATCTCCAGGACGCGGTCACGGGACTCGTCGGCCGCGTCGATGGCCTCCATGCACTGCCAGTACGTCGCCTCGTCGGCGGCGGCGCTGGCGATGCCCACCAGGGCTATGCCGACCTCACCGAGCAGGCCCCCGAGGCAGACCAGGGTCTCGCGGGCGTCGTCCAGCTCGGTGAGCTGGGCGGCGCGCAGGTCGCCGAGGTCGAGCTCGGGAGGGTCCAGGACCCCGCAGCCCCGGCCCGCCAGCTCCGTCAGGCCGAGCGCCTCGCCGCGCAGCTCCGGCGGGCCGGACACCGCGAGCCGGCTGCCGATCGCCTGGGCCAGGGCCTGCGCCTGCCAGACCTCCGCCATGATCTCGCCCGCGTCGGCGCCGCCCGCCAGCGCACGCCTGCTCGTGAGGATGAGCCGTACCGCATCCATGCGTCGCCCCCGTCCCTCCGCGTGCTTCCGCGCACGCCCCGCTTGAACTCCCTTGTTCACTACCCAGAGTGAAGGTGTAGGAGGCGAAAAGCCAGAGGTAGACGGAAATCTGTGGACAACAATTCGGATTCGACAGGCGATTTGACTTCGGAGCGTGATAACGGAGTTCAGTCCTCCGGCAGTTGCCGGCGCTCGGGCGCGCCCCCTGCGCCGTTCTGCGCCCCCGGCACCGGGAACCGCTGTTCGTTGCGGTCGATCTTCGCGGCCAGGGCGGCCAGCGGGTCGATGCCCAGGACGTCGCAGAACTGCAGCAGATAGGCGAGGACATCGGCGACCTCGTCGGTGACCCGGTGCGCGGTGCCGGGGTCCTCCATCACCCGGCCTGACTCCTGTGGCGTCAACCACTGGAAGATCTCGACCAGTTCGGACGCCTCCACGCTCAGCGCGGCGACGAGGTTCTTGGGTGTGTGGTAGGGCTGCCAGTTCCGGGCGGCCGCGAACTCGGCGAGCCTGCGCTGGAGCCGGGCCAGGTCGAGAGGTTCCGTCACGCGTCCAGGTGTACCACTGTGACGCCCTCGGTCCCCGCGGCCCACGAGGCGTCGCTCACCGCGCCCACGCACCGGATGTGCCCGCGCTCGCCCATCCGGACGGCCGTCCGCAGCAACTCCCGGCGCTGGGCGGGGTCGAGGCCGCGGTCGAAACCGTCGGCGAGGACCGTGAGGGTGCGCAGGGCGTCGGGCACCTCGCCCGGGGCGTCCAGGTCCAGGACGCCCGGCCCGGTCAGCAGCACCAGCGCCAACGCGAGATAGCGCAGTTCTCCGTCGCCGAGCCGGGCCAGTTCGGTACCGAAGCCGTCGCCGCGGTCCAGCACCGCCCGTACCGTGCCGTCCTGCAGCGGTTCGGCGAGCAGGTCGGCCACCGGGCCGGCGCAGCCCGCGCGCACCGCCTCGACCAGCAGGCCGTGCCGGCGGCCGCACTCCGCGCGGGTGCGCCACAGGACGGCGGCGAGGTTGTCGCAGCCGGGCAGCAGCCGGCCGGAGCCGGTGGGGACGGGCACGCGCATGCACTCGGGGCGGGGGTCGCAGGGGAAGACGGAGCGCAGCGCGACCACCATCTGCTCGGCTGCGGCGAGCACCTGCCGCTGCCCGTCCGTCTTGCCCGCCACGCGCAGCGGCAGCAGAGCGGTGCCGAGGCGGTCGTCGGGGAGCGGGGCGCGGGTCACGGGGGCGGCACCCGCGGTGTGCCAGGCGGCCTGGACGGTCCGGCGACCGGGGTCGCGCAGCGCGGTCTGCAACAGGACGACCCCGCCCGCGGTCAGCCGCTCGCCCACGATCCTGAGGTCCGGTTCGGCCTGTACGGCGACGTCGAGACGGACCGGCCCCTCGACACCGTCGGCCGTGCACCCGATCCGGAAGCCGCGCCGCCCGCCGGCATCGGGGCGCGCCCGCTGCGGCACACAGGCGGCCGGGTCCGGGAACGCCTCGCGGAGTGAGGCGCCGCCACCGAGGCGGGCGAGCGCCTCGTACGCCGCGAGCGCGGTCGTCTTCCCCGCCCCGCTGGGCCCCGCGAACAAGGTGACGGGCCCGAGGGGGAATCCGGCGCGCCGGTGCCCGGCGAAGGCCGACAGCCGCAGCTCGGTGATCCGGGCACGCACATCGGTGGACTCGCGGGACTGCGTGGGAACGGTCGCGACGGACACGGAGGACACGGCCATGCCAGGGACGGTAGAACGCCCCCGCACCGAGGAACCGTTTTGTCCTTGCGCCGTTCCTACGATCGGGGGACGGACCGCCGACGCCGGGGACGAGCGGGCGGTCGGCGGGCCGCAACGGAACGGGATCCGTTCGCCGGCCGAACGCCGTACGCCCGCCCACCGCCGACGACGTGGTGCGCCACGGCCAGCCGAGCGCCGCCTCCCGGCACCACGGGGCCCGCCGCCCGCACGAAGCGGGAAGGCCCGGGCCCCCGCTCGTCCGCGAGACCGCGCCTCAGCCGCCCGGCGCGCCCACGGCGAGGATCCGGCCGTGCTCGCCGAGCCGAGGTGGGCCCGAACCGAGGCCGGCACGGGCCCGCGCCCGGACGCCGGAGGCACACGCTGCCGCAACCGGCGCCACGTTCGTGCCGAACGCGTCCGCTCGACCGCCGGAGGCGTCCGCTCAGCCGCCCGACACCCCCACGCCCTCCATCAGCCCGCTGACCTCGGTGCCGGGCGGGGTGAGGAGGAACACGTTGCGGTCGACCCGGTGCATGCCGCTGCCCAGGCCGAAGACCACACCCGTGCTGAAGTCGAGGACGCGCTTGGCGACCTCGCCCTCCGCGCTGGTGAGGTCGAGCAGGACCGGCACGCCGGCCATCAGGGTCTCGGCCACCTCCCGGGCGTCCGCGAAGACGTTGACCCGCAGCACCACGAACCGGCGCCGGGTCTCGGTCTCGGCGTCGGGCAGCGAGCGGTGGTTCACCGCGGACGGCCAGGCGTCCCGGCCCCGCAGCGGCACGACCTGGGCGAGCCCTTCCCACTGTTCATCGGTGACGTCGTAACGGCTCACCGGCTCCCCCTGATCTCACTCGCACTCCATGCCTGCACCAGCCAATTCTTACGCCAAGTCACCCGTTCGGCCCAACAGCGACACACTGCGCGACCGGTCGGGCGCCCCATCCCCCGGAGTGACCTGGGGCACATGTACGAATACGCCCGCTTCTTACCGCCCTCATACCGTTCTCTTCACGCCGGGCCACGTGTCGCTCATCCGCCCCCGATAGCGTCCGGTCCCGTGCACTTGGCAGAAACACAGCAGGTGACAGCCGGCCGGCGGACACAGTCGGCGGTGTCCGCCGTTCCGGTTGCCCGCGCGCAGCTCCACGAACCGCCCGCGCAGTGGCACCGCGTGCTGACGCTGCTCGCCGACGTCAGCCTGTTCATCGGCACGCGCGCGGTGTGGACGCAGGCCGCCACCCACAAGCTGGTCCTCGCGGGGGTCATCTCCCTGTGTTACGCCTCGATCCTGGTGACCGGCGTGCTCACGCTGACGGTCCGCCGGGCGCGCTCGCTGGCGCGTCTGGACGTGATCGTGCTCGTGACCGCGATCGCGCTCACCCTGTGCACCTGGGCGCTGAACCACGCGGGCGGCGACGAGGCGGTACTGACCACGCAGGCCGCGAAGCAGATCGTGCACGGGCACCAGGTGTACGACCAGCCGTGGCCGTGGCTCTTCCACATCAAGGGCGTCGCCCTGACGGCGACGACGACCGGCGGTTACGACTTCACGTACGGCTATCCCCCGCTCGCACCCCTGCTCACCGTGCCCTTCCTGTGGCTCGGCCACAACGGCGCCCCGGCGACGGCGGCGGTGACGGTCGTCCTGATCGCGGGCACGGTCCTGCTGTGGCGTCGGCTGCCGACTCCGTGGCGGTCCGCGGCCACGATGGTCTGCCTCGGTTTCAGTTTCCTGCCGATGTACGCCCGACAGGGCTATCCGGCGATCATCGGCCTGGTCCTGCTGATGCCGGTGGTGGTCTCCTGGCCGCGGCTCGGTGCCGGCGGGCGGCTGGGTCCGGCTGGGATCGCGCGGGCCGCGTGCATCGGGGCCGCGTGCGCGGCCCAGCAACTTCCCTGGTTCGTCACCCCGTTCCTGCTGGCGGGGATCTACGCGGTGCGCCGCGGTGAGATCGGCGGCCGGGAGGCCGCGCGCGTGGTGCTGCGGATCGCCGGGATCGCGGTCCTCACCTGGCTGCTGCTCAACGCGTACTTCATGGTGAGCGAGCCCGGCCCGTGGTTGCGGGGCATCGCCCTGCCGCTCACCCAGGGCGCGGTGCTGCACGGGCAGGGCCTGGTCGACATCTCGCTGTACTTCACCCACGGCAGCGACCGGCTCGACTGGTACGGCCACGCGAGCATGCTGCTCGCCGCGGCCCTGCTGGCGCTGTTCGTGCTGTTCGTACGGCGGCTGGGTCCGGCCGCGACCGTGCTGCCCTGGTGCGCCTTCTACCTGGCGACCCGCTCCCAGGACGGCTACTACCTGATGTACACGCCGCTGTGGCTGACCGCGGCGGTCACCGTGCCCCTGTCGGAGTTCAGGAACGCGTGGCAGCCGCGGCCGCGGTGGCTGACGGCCCGGCGCCGCCGGCCCGCGCTGGCGGCGGCCGTGGTGCTGCTGGTACTGCCCGCGCTGGTGAGCGCGACCCTGGCGGTGACGGGGAAGCCGCCGCTGCGGATGGACATCACCGCGGCCCGGCACGGCTCCAAGCACTCCCTGTCGACCCTGACCGTACGGGTCACCAACACCGGGAGCGACGCGCTGACCCCGCACTACATGCTGACGACGGGCCAGGGCATGAACCGGTACTGGTCGCTGGCGCACGGCCCGGCCACGATCCCCGCGCACGGCACGGCGACCCTCGTGCTGCGGGCACCCAAGGGCGGTTTCCCGCTGTCCGTGAAGAAGACCGCGCACCTGCGGCTGCGCGCCTTCACGGCGACCCCGCAGACGCTCTCCACGATCGACGTGAGCCGGGCCGAGCTGGGCATCAAGGACTGAGGCGCGAGGAGCCCGGCCGCAGGGGCCGAGCGCTCGGCTCAGTCCGCCGTACGGGTGAAGCGCAGCCCGGCGGTCACCGTGGTCAGGCCGCGGATCATGCCCAGCTGGTTCCAGCCCATGCCGAACTCGTCGCGGTCCACGGTGAACTCCGCGTCCAGGGTCAGCGCCTCGGCGCTCACTCCGGTCAGGCGCGCGGTGAAGGTGACGGGCCTGCTGATGCCCCGCACGGTCAGCTGACCGGTGACCCGCACGCCGTCGCCGTCGAGGAGCTCGGCGCCGCGGACGGCGAAGGTGATCTCCGGGTGGTTGTCGGCGTCGAAGAAGTCGGCCGAGCGCAGGTGGGTGTCCCGCTTGGCGTTCTTCGTGTCCAGGGAGGCCGCGCCCAGGGTCACCGTCCCGGCGGCCGAGCCGTCGGGCCGCACCTCGCCCTGCCCGCCGACGGCGGTGAACGTGCCCTTCACGTTCACCAGGCCCCACATGGTCCGGTGGCTCAGCCCCACGGTGGACGCGGCCGGGTCGAGCTGCCAGGTGCCTGTCTGCACGGCGACGGTCATGGTCGTACTCCCGAGAAGAGTGGTTCAAATTTGGATGACTTCAGCACGCTAGCGCGTCATCCAAATTTGGACAACCCGCTTTCCCAAACCGGAACATCTTTCTCATCCAAAATTGGACAACGGTTAGACTCGACGCATGTCCGCCTCCGACGCCCGCCCCGCCGACCAGTTCGAATGCCCCGCGGCGGGCAGCGGGCTGCTGCCCGACGAGCTGCGTGCGTGGATGGTCCTGCTGGCCGCCACGGGCGCCGTGGAACAGCGCCTGCGGTCGGTGGTGAAGGAGACCCTCGACGTCTCCCACGACGAGTTCCTGATCCTGTGCCTGCTGGCCGAACAGCCCCGCACCGGCCTGCGCATGACCCAGATCGCCGAGCTCCTCGGCCGCCCCAAGACCCGGCTCACCTACCAGATCGCCTGCCTCCAGCGGGCCGGTCTAGTGGCGCGCACGTCCGTCTGCGGCGACAAGCGCGGTGTACAGGTGGCCCTCACCGACAAGGCACGCGACCTGCTCGGCGAGACCTCCACCCTGCTGGCCGGAACCGTCCGGCAGGCCCTCGCCGACTCCATGGGACCCGATCAGCGGGCCGCCATGGGCGCGCTCGTACCGGAGCCGCCGGACCCGGACGGCACCTCTTCCGGCGGCTGAGCGGCGCAGGTCACACGCGCAAGTGGAGAAACCTCACAGCCCTTTGTTTACTCCCGCTTCAGCGCGCTGCCCTAGAGTCCGAGCCATGACGGTCCTGCCTGACGACGGGCTCTCACTGGCCGCCGAGTTCCCTGACGCGACGCACGAGCAGTGGCAACGCCTGGTCGAGGGCGTGCTGCGCAAGTCGGGCAAGGAAGTCTCGGGCGCGGCAGCTGAGGACGCCCTGTCCACGACGCTGGAGGACGGGCTGCGCACCCGGCCCCTCTACACCGCGCGCGACGACGCGCCCGACCCCGGTCTGCCGGGCTTCGCCCCGTACGTACGCGGCAGCCGCCCCGAGGGCAACACCGCGGGCGGCTGGGACGTACGGCAGCGGCACACCGCCCGCACGGAGCACGCCGTCCTGGCCGACCTGGAGAACGGCGGCACCTCTCTGTGGCTGGTGCTGGGCGAGGGCGGCATCCCGGTCGCCGAGCTGGGCCCGGCGCTGGAGGGCGTGTACCTCGACCTGGCCGCGGTCGTGCTGGACGCGGGCCGGGACACCGAGGAGGCCGCCGAGGCGCTGCTGCGGCTGTACGCCGACAAGGGCGTGGACGCCGCGGCCGCACGCGGCAACCTGGGCGGCGACCCGCTGGGCCACGAGGCCCGCACCGGCACCGCCCTGGACTTCGCGCCGTACGCCGCCCTGGCCGCGCGCTGCGCCGAGCGGTACCCGGGCCTGCGCGCCCTCACCGTGGACGCGCTGCCGTACCACGAGGCGGGCGGCTCGGCCGCGCAGGAGCTGGGCGCCTCGCTCGCCACCGGTGTGGCTTATCTCCGCGACCTCACCGAGGCGGGGCTGAGCATCGAACAGGCCGCCGCGCAGCTGGAGTTCCGCTACGCCGCCACCGCCGACCAGTTCCTCACCGTCGCCAAGCTGCGCGCCGCGCGCCGGCTGTGGTCCCGGGTCGCCGAGGTCTGCGGGGCCCCGGGCGCCCAGGTGCAGCACGCGGTGACCTCACCGGTGATGATGGCCCGCCGCGACCCGTGGGTGAACATGCTCCGCACGACGGTCGCGACGCTCGCCGCCGGGGTCGGCGGCGCCGACTCGGTGACCGTCCTGCCGTTCGACCACGCGCTCGGCCTGCCCGACGCGTTCGCCCGCCGGATCGCCCGCAACACCTCCACGATCCTCATCGAGGAGTCGCACCTGGCCCGGGTCATCGACCCGGCGGGCGGCTCCTGGTACGTGGAGCGGCTCACCGACGAACTCGCCGGTGCCGCCTGGGAGTTCTTCCGGACCATCGAGCGCGACGGCGGCCAGGCGGCCGTGCTGCGCTCCGGCCGGCTGCGCACGGACCTCGCGACGACCTGGGCGGAGCGCTCCAAGAAGCTCGCCAAGCGGCGCGAACCCATCACCGGCGTCAGCGAGTTCCCGCTGCTGACCGAGAAGCCGGTGGAGCGCGAACCCGCGCCCGAGCCGCCGTCCGGCGGTCTGCCCCGGGTGCGCCGCGACGAGGCGTACGAGGAGCTGCGCGCCCGCTCCGACGCCCACCTCGCGGCGACCGGCGCCCGCCCCCGGATCTTCCTCGCCACGCTCGGCCCGGCCGCCGCGTACACCGCGCGCGCCACCTTCGCCGCCAACCTCTTCCAGGCGGGCGGCATCGAGCCGGTCACCGAGGGCGGCTTCGAGGACAGCGGCGCCACCGAGGCCGTGCTGTGCTCCAGCGACGCGCTCTACGCCGAACAGGCCGAGCAGGCCGCCGAGTCGCTGCGCGCCGCGGGCGCCCGGCACGTGTTCCTCGCGGGCCGGGGCGACCACGCCGGCATCGACTCGTACGTCTTCGCGGGCTGCGACGCAGTGGACGTATTGTCCGCGACCCTCGACCGCATGGGAGTGTCCTGATGGGAATCCCCGACTTCTCCGGCATCGAGCTGGGGACACCGGTCGCCGACGGCGGTGCCGATCAGTGGCGTGCGGCCGTCGCGGCGGCGACCGGCAGCGAAGAGCCGCTGTGGGAGACCCCGGAGGGCATCGGGGTCAAGCCGCTCTACACCGGCCGTGACCTGGAGGGCCTGGACTTCCTGGGTACCTACCCGGGCATCGCGCCGTATCTGCGCGGCCCGTACCCGACCATGTACGTCAACCAGCCCTGGACGATCCGCCAGTACGCGGGCTTCTCCACCGCCGAGGAGTCCAACGCGTTCTACCGGCGCAACCTGGCCGCCGGCCAGAAGGGTCTGTCGGTCGCCTTCGACCTGCCCACGCACCGGGGGTACGACAGCGACCACCCGCGTGTGACCGGTGACGTCGGTATGGCGGGCGTGGCCATCGACTCGATCTACGACATGCGCCAGCTGTTCGACGGCATCCCGCTGGACAGGATGACCGTGTCGATGACGATGAACGGCGCCGTGCTGCCGGTGCTGGCGCTGTACATCGTGGCGGCGGAGGAACAGGGCGTACCGCCCGAGAAGCTGGCCGGGACCATTCAGAACGACATTCTGAAGGAGTTCATGGTCCGCAACACCTACATCTATCCGCCGAAGCCGTCGATGCGGATCATCTCGGACATCTTCGCGTACACCTCGCAGAGGATGCCGCGCTACAACTCCATCTCCATCTCCGGCTACCACATCCAGGAGGCGGGCGCGACGGCCGACCTGGAGCTGGCGTACACGCTCGCGGACGGTGTCGAGTACATCCGCGCGGGACGTGAAGCCGGCCTGGACGTCGACGCGTTCGCACCGCGGCTGTCCTTCTTCTGGGCGATCGGCATGAACTTCTTCATGGAGATCGCCAAGCTGCGCGCGGCCCGGCTGCTGTGGGCCAAGCTGGTCTCGCAGTTCGAGCCGAAGAACACCAAGTCCCTGTCGCTGCGCACCCATTCACAGACCTCGGGCTGGTCACTGACCGCGCAGGACGTCTTCAACAACGTCACGCGTACGGCCGTGGAGGCGATGGCGGCGACCCAGGGACACACCCAGTCGCTGCACACCAACGCCCTGGACGAGGCGCTCGCGCTGCCGACCGACTTCTCGGCGCGCATCGCCCGCAACACCCAGCTGCTCATCCAGCAGGAGTCCGGCACCACCCGGGTCATCGACCCGTGGGGCGGCAGCGCGTACGTGGAGAGGCTGACGTACGACCTCGCCCGCAAGGCCTGGGCGCACATCCAGGAGGTCGAGCAGGCGGGCGGCATGGCGCAGGCCATCGACGCCGGCATCCCGAAGCTGCGCGTGGAGGAGGCGGCCGCGCGCACGCAGGCCCGCATCGACTCCGGCCGGCAGCCGGTGATCGGCGTCAACAAGTACCGCGTCGACAGCGACGAGCAGATCGAGGTCCTCAAGGTCGACAACTCCTCGGTGCGCGCCCAGCAGATCGACAAGCTGCGGCGGCTGCGGGAGGAGCGGGACGAGCAGGCGTGCCGGGACGCCCTGGACGCGCTCACCCGGGCCGCCGACGGCACGGAGAACCTGCTGGAGCTGGCCGTGCACGCGGCCCGCGCCAAGGCGACGGTCGGCGAGATCTCGGACGCCCTGGAGAAGGTGTACGGCCGGCACGCGAGCCAGATCCGTACCATTTCCGGCGTGTACCGCAACGAAGCAGGCCAGTCCCCGTCGGTGGACCGCACCCGTGCCCTGGTGGACGCCTTCGAGGAGGCCGAGGGGCGCAGGCCGCGCATCCTGGTCGCCAAGATGGGCCAGGACGGTCACGACCGCGGCCAGAAGGTGATCGCGACCGGCTTCGCCGACCTCGGCTTCGACGTCGACGTCGGTCCGCTGTTCCAGACGCCGGAGGAGGTCGCCCGGCAGGCGGTCGAGGCGGACGTGCACGTGGTCGGCGTGTCCTCGCTGGCGGCGGGCCATCTGACCCTCGTCCCGGCGCTGCGCGAGAAGCTCGCCGAGGAGGGCCGCGAGGACATCATGATCGTGGTCGGCGGGGTGATCCCGCCGCAGGACGTGCCGACGCTGCTGGAGATGGGCGCCGTGGCCGTGTTCGGGCCCGGGACGGTGATCCCGGACGCGGCGCACGACCTGGTGCGGCGGCTGTCGGCCGACCTCGGCCACGACCTGTAGAGCCGCGATGGCTGCGATCGATCTCGACACGTATGTGAAGGGTGTGCTCGACGGGAAGCGGGCCCTGGTGGCCCGCGCCATCACGCTCGTCGAGTCCACCCGGCCGCAACACCGGTCGCTGGCACAGGAGTTGCTCACCGAGCTGCTCCCGCACAGCGGCCGGGCGCGGCGGATCGGCATCAGCGGGGTGCCGGGTGTCGGCAAGTCGACGTTCATCGACGCGTTCGGCACCCTGCTGACCTCGCTGGGGCACCGGGTGGCGGTCCTCGCGGTCGACCCGTCCTCGACCCGCACCGGCGGCTCGATCCTCGGCGACAAGACGCGCATGGAACGCCTGGCGGTCGACCCGGACGCCTTCGTACGACCCTCCCCCAGCGCGGGCACGCTGGGCGGGGTCGCGAAGGCCACGCGGGAGTCGATGGTCGTGATGGAGGCGGCGGGCTACGACGTGATCCTCGTGGAGACCGTCGGCGTGGGCCAGTCGGAGACCGCGGTCGCCGACATGGTCGACTCCTTCCTCCTGCTGACCCTGGCCCGCACCGGTGACCAGCTGCAGGGCATCAAGAAGGGCGTCCTGGAGCTGGCCGACGTGATCGCCGTCAACAAGGCGGACGGCCCGCACGAACGCGACGCGCGGGCGGCGGCACGGGAGCTGGCGGGCGCGCTCCGGCTGATGCACGGCAAGGAGGCGTTCTGGACTCCGCCCGTGCTCAGTTGCAGCGCCCGGGAGTCAACCGGCCTCGAACCGGTCTGGGAGCGCCTCGAACAGCACCGGGCGCTGCTCGACTCGACTGGCCGGCTTTCGGCCAAGCGGCGCGATCAGCAGGTCGGCTGGACGTGGGCGATGGTCCGGGACGAACTGCTGGGCCGGCTGTACGCCGACCCCGCGGTGCGGGAGACGGCTCCGCTGCTCGAACAGCAGGTCAGGGACGGCGCGTTGACGGCGACGCTGGCGGCGGAACGGATCCTGGCGGCGTTCGAGGGACGTACGACTCCCCCGTCCGGGGCCTGAGCCGGCCGTCGGGCCCGCCGCGCTCACGAACGCGACGGGCCACCCCAACCCGAGCAGCGGCGCGGCCCATCACCCGCGCAAAGACCCGGCACCCTCGATGACCACGCCCCCGGCCGGTGCCCTCCGGCGCGTGCACGGCCGCGCGACGACGGCGGACGGCCGAGCACGTGCAGGTGATGCTCGTTCCACCGCGCGGCGATGCCCCGACGCCCCGCACCGTGGCTCCTACGGCCGTCCGTCTCCCGCACCCCGGCCGGCGAGGAAGGTGACCAGTGCCGCGGCCGTTTCCTCCGGTGCCTCGATCTGCGGGTAGTGGCCGACGCCGTCCAGCACGGTGAACGTGGCGTGCGGGCGTCGCCGGCGCAGGCGCTCCAGGACGTGGGCCCCGCTGACGGGGTCTTCGGGGCCCCAGACGAACAGCAGCGGGCCCTCGTACTGTTCCAGGGACCCGGTCCAGCGGTGGAAGTGGACACGGCGGTCGTCGATGTAACGGAGCAGACGCGGGGCCAGGTGATGGCCCCGCGCACGGACGACGGACGTCCACATGTCGTGCAGAAGCGCGTCCGTGACGGGCCTGGCCAGGACGCTGCGCAGGTTCGCCGTGAACCTCTTCTCGTCGGTGAGCCGGGCCAGCAGCGGGCCGACCCGGCTGTGCAGGAGGCGCTGCGCCGGGATCGGGCGGTGCAGGTCGGCGTAGAGGCCGCCGTTCAGCAGGGCGGTGCGGGTGATACGGCCGGGATCGCGGGCCAGCAGCTCCTGGGCGACGGAGACACCGTAGTCGTGGGCGACCAGCGCGGTCTCGCCGGTCTCCAGGTGCTTCCAGACCGCCTCGACCAGGTCGGCCTGCTCATGGATGGAGTAGCGGTGGTGGCGCGGCTTGTCGCTCTGCCCGAACCCGAGCAGATCGAGGGTGGTCACCCGGCAGCCGGCCGCCACCAGGTGCGGGACGGTCATCGCCCAGTCGTGGGAGGAGGTGGGGAAGCCGTGCACCAGCGTCACGGGTGTGCCCGCACCGTCCTGGCGTACGAACAGGCGGTGCCCGTTCAGCTCGATGGTGGTGCCGCCGGCGATCCAGTCGGCGAGAGTCATCGGGGGTCTCCGATCCCGTGGAGCAGGGCGTTCAGACCGAAGGCGAACTCCTGGTCGCCGTCGGGGAGGTTGAGCGGTTCGGCCAGCTCCCGCACCACCGGGTACTGCGGCAGCCCGGCGAACAGTTCCGTCATCGCGGTGCGTTCCCCGGCGCTGCGCGCCGCACCGCCGGTGCCCAGCAACGCCGTGCCGATGACGAAGTGGGCGACGGTCAGATAGATCTGGACCGCCTGCGCCGGCTCCCACCCGGCCCGGATCAACAGTCCGAGCCCGGTCTCCCGGGCCCGCAGCGCGTTGGGCCCCAGCAGCTGCCCCATGGTCAGCAGCGGTACGACCGCGGGATGCGCGAGCAGGATCCGCCTGAACTCCCGGGCGCCCTCTTCCAGATCGGCCCGCCACCCCCGGCCCGTCTCCCGCGGTACGCCCTCGCCCAGCACATGGTCGACCAGTTCCACCAGCAGTTCGTCCCGGCTGGCCACATGCCGGTACAGCGAGGTGTGCCGGACCCCCATCTCCTCGGCCACCCTGCGCATGGTGAGCGCCGCGAGCCCTTCGGCGTCCACGATCTCCAGTGCCACCTGGGTGATCCGGTTCAGCTCCAGCCCGCCGGCCCGCGGCCGCTGCCGCTCCCGCGCCGCGTAGCGCGCCCGCCACCACGCCGCGGATCCCGCCCTCATACCGTCCACGCGAGGGCCCGGGAGAGGACACGAGGAGGGCTCGCTCCGCCAGCCACGGCCGGCGGAACGCCCTGATCAGCCATCGAGCAGATCCCGTCCGACGTCGGCGAGCGTGGACCGGCCGGCCAGGGCGAGGGTGAGCTCGAGCTCGGCCATCAGGCAGCGCAGCACGTGCCGTACACCGTCCTCGCCGGCCAGGCCCAGCCCGTAGGCGTAGGGGCGGCCGATCATGACGGCTCGCGCGCCGAGCGCCAGGGCCTTGGCCACGTCGGCGCCCGAGCGGATCCCCGAGTCGAACAGGACGGTGATCCGTGAGCCGACCGCGGAGGCGATCGCGGGCAGCGCCTCGAGGGAGGCGATCGCCCCGTCCACCTGGCGGCCGCCGTGGTTGGAGACCACGATCCCGTCCATGCCCGCGTCCACGGCGCGGCGGGCGTCGTCGAGGTGCTGGATGCCCTTGAGTACGATCGGGCCGTCCCACTCCTGCCGCAGCCACGCCAGGTCATCCCAGGTCAGGCTGGGATTGCCGAAGTTGGCGACCCAGTGCAGCAGCGCCCGGTCCCGGTTGACGTCGGTGACCGGCCCGCCGATCGCCTTGTGGAAGACCGGATCGCTCCAGTAGTTCTGCACGCCGATCCCCTGGAGGAACGGCAGATAGGCCTGGTCGAGGTCGCGTGGCCGCCAGGCCATGGAGAAGGTGTCGAGGGTGACGACCAGGGCGCTGTAGCCCGACTCCTTGGCCCGCTGCACGAAACTGGCGGCCAGTTCGCGGTCCTTCGGCCAGTAGAGCTGGAACCAGCGCGGCCCGGCCTCGGCGGCGACCTCCTCCAGGGCGGTCGAGGCGGCCGTCGAGAGCGTCATCGTGACACCGAGGGCCTTGGCCGCGCGGGCCACGGCGAGCTCACCGTCCGGGTGGAGGATCCGCAGCACCCCGACCGGGCCCACGATGACCGGGGCGGGCATCTCCGTCCCGAGGACGGTGGTCGAGAGATCGCGGTCGGCGACGTCCCGGAGCATGCGCGGCACGATCTTCCACCGGTCGAACGCGGCGAGGTTGGCCCTGGCCGTCCGCTCGGCCCCGGCAGCCCCCGCCACATACCCGTGGGCCTGCGGAGTCAGCCGCTCCCGCGCCACCTCCTCCAGGCGGTGGAGATCGGTCGGAAGCTCCGGGACGACCCCACCGAGGCCGCCCAGGTAGATCTCGTTCTGGAAATCTGCAAGGGACAAGAGGGCTCCTTGGGCTCCCTGGGCACGACCGACGAGCAGGACACCGCCACTATGCGTCCACTGGACGCATAGCACAAGACTGCTGCTGCGGCCCCGTCAGAGCCGGGTTGCCGATCAACTCAACCGGGTGAACCATGACATAGGTGCGTTTCTCACCCTGAGAGCAATGAGGATGGGGGGTTTGTCGAGGCTTGCGCGTGCGAGCTCTGGAGGACTCATGTACACGACCCGATCCCGTGCCCGTTCCGCCGCCGTCTGCGCCGCCACCCTCTGCGTCATGGGTAGCACGTCGCTGCCGGCTCTCGCTGCGTCGTCGCCGTCGCCCTCGCCGCCGGTCTCCAGCCTGGACAGGCAGCTCCTGGCCGCGGCCCACCAGGGCAACCTGTGGGAGATCGCGACCGGCCGGCAAGCCCAGAGCGCCGCGACCACCGCCTGTGTGAAGCGGGTCGGTGCCACCTTCGTCCGCGACCACCGCACGCTGGACGCCGGTGTCGTCAAGACCGCGAAACAGCTGGGCGTGGCCCTGCCGTCCGGGCAGACGGCCGCGCAGCTGAAGCAGACCGCCACCCTCAAGTCCCTCGCGGGAACGCCCGCGTACGACACCGCGTGGCTCAAGGCGCAGTACCCCGCGCACACGCAGACCCTCGCGCTCATCGACAAGGAGATCACCTCGGGCACCAACCCGCTCGTGAAGTCCCTGGCCAAGAGCGCACGCCCGGTGGTCGCACACCACACCCGGATGGTCAACAACGGCGTCTGCCACGCGTAGACGACCACCGGCCCGCGGGCGTGACCGTGACCTCACCCCGCCGATGCGCCCCTTCGCGAGGGCGACAAGCCCGCCAGCGCACACCTGACACGCAGGGGGAGGGCCGACCGCCTGCCTGGCGTCCCTCGGGTACGAGGTGGACGCCATCGACTTCGCCGACAGCGCCCCCTCCCGGGCCCGTACCGAACACGCGGACCCGGAGGGGGTGCGCCGGCTCTGCCTGGACATCGAGCGCGACGACCCGTCAGGCGGGCATGGCGCCGTAGCCGCCGAATTCGGCGAGGAGGCGGTAGCGCTCCTCCGGTGACAGGAAGTCGACCCTGGCGGTGGGCAGGTCCGGCTGGGCAACCATGTTCTGCAGGAGGCGGTCCAGCCGCGCGAGATACAGTTCGGCCTCCGCCGGGGCGAACGCGTCGGTGCGGTAGCCCAGACGCAGGGTCAGCCGGGCGCCCGGGATCACGGACAGGGCGAGCGGGTAGTGCGTCGCGTCCGTGCCCGCGACGCCGACCAGTTTCAGCCCCTTGGCAGGGGATTCCCAGGTCGAGGCGTCCAGCGGGTAGCTCTCGAAGACCATCGTGGTGTCGAAGAGATCCCGGCTGCCGACTTGCCGCTGCACCTCGGACAGGCCCAGGTGGTGGTGCTCCATCAAGGCCGCCTGCTCCTCCTGGAGCCGCTTCAGCAGCCCGGCCACCGGCTCGTCGTCACGCAGTCGTACGCGGACGGGGAGGGTGTTGATGAAGAGGCCGACCATGCGCTCGACGCCGGGCAGCTCCGGCGGGCGGCCGGAGACCGTCATACCGAAGACGACGTCCTGTCGACCGGTCATACGGCTCAGCAGCAGACCCCACGCCGCTTGCACCAGCGTGTTCATGGTGACGCCCTGCCGCCGGGCGAACTCGGCGATCCTCGCCGTCTGCTCCTCCGGCAGCTCGCCGGCGAGCTGCCCCGGCAGTACGGGGGCCCGGTCGGCGACCTGGGGGGCGACGAGGGTCGGGCCGTCGAGCCCGGCAAGGGCGGAGGCCCATGCGGTGCGGGCCGCGTCGCGGTCCTGGGCGGTGAGCCAGGCCAGGTAGTCGCGGTACGGGGTGACCTTCGGCAGCCGGGAGTCGTCGCCACCGGTGCCGTAGAGGGAGAGCAGCTCACCGATGAGCACGGATGCCGACCAGCCGTCCCACACGATGTGATGGTTCGTCAGCAGCAGGCGGTGGCGGTCGGCACCGAGCCGGATCAGCGTCAGCCGCAGCAGTGGCGGACGGGCGAGGTCGAACTTCCGCCGCCGGACCTCGTCCGCGATGCGGCAGGCCTCCGCCTCCCGCTCGGCATCGCCGAGGTCGGAGAGGTCCGTCTCGGTCCAGTCCAGTGGGACGGTGCGCCGGACGATCTGCACGGGGCGCTCGAGGCCGTCGTGATGGAAGCCGACGCGCAGGTTGGCGTGCCGGGCCAGCAGCCGCTCGCCCGCGGCCTTCAGCGCGGCGGCGTCCAGCGGCCCCTCGAAGTCGAAGGTGATCTGTGCCGTGTAGACGTCGGTGTCCGCCTCCTCCAGGATCGCGTGGAAGAGAAAGCCCTCCTGCAACGGCGCCAGCGGCAGGACGTCGTCGAGACCGGTCACGGCGGCCTCGCACGCCTCGATCTGGTCCTGGGTGAGGTCGACGAGCGCCAGGTCGGAGGGGGTGTGGCCGCCGGCCCCACCGGTTTCGACGCCGGTGGCCAGGCCGTGCAGGGCCGCGCTCCACAGCTCGGCCAGCTCGCGCACGTCGTCCTCCGCCAGCACACCGCCGGCCCAGGACCAGGTGGCCTCCAGCACCGGCCCGCCGGCCAGGTCGTGCGTGATCGCGTTGATCTCCAGCGCGTGCTTGAGTGGCATGCCCGCGTCGGCACCACCGCCCATGCCACCCGTTCCGGGCAGGACCTCCCAGTCCTGACGGTCGCCGGTGCCCATGCGGCCGAGGTAGTTGAAGGCGATCTGCGGACTGCCGTACGAGGCGAGTTCCGGGGCGGTCTTCGGGTTGAGATACCGCAGCAGGCCGTAGCCCAGACCGTTGTCAGGGACGCGGCGCACCTGCTCCTTGACCCGCTTCACCAAGCCACCGACCACGGGGTCACCCGACACCACGGCATCCCAGGCCACCGCACCCGGCTCCAGACGGACAGGATGCACACTCGTGAACCAGCCGACCGTACGGGATAGTTCCGCACCCGCCAGCTCCTCACGGCCATGACCCTCCAGATCCACCAGAACACCCGGCACATCCACGCCACGCACCTCACGCCAGCGCGACACCGCCAGGGCCAGAGCCGTCAGCAGCACATCATTGACCCTGCCGTGGAACGCCGCCGGCACACGCGTCAGCAACGCCTCCGTCACCTCCGCCGGCAGAGTGACTCCGGCCTGGCGAGCCGTGGCCACGGTGTCGACGGTCGCGTCCAGCGGACGGCTGCCGAGCACCGGCTCGTCGTCCGTGCGTACCGTCTCCTGCCACAGGGCCAGTTCGGCTGTGCGTTCGGGCCGGGTGGCCTCCTGCGTGAGCATCCTGGACCAGGTACGGAAGCTGGTCCCCACCGGCTCCAGCTCCACCGGCCGACCGGCCTGCACCGCCGACCACGCGGCGGCGAGATCGGGCAGCACGATCCGCCACGACACACCATCCACCGCCAGGTGATGCACGACCAGCAGCAACCGGCCCGGCACCCCACGGCCCCGGTCCAGCCACACCACCCGCAGCATCCGGCCCTCAGCCGGAGCAAGCCCCTCACGGGCCACCACCGCCTGCCCGGCCGTCAGTTCCTCCACAGCCGCATCGTCCAGGCCCGCCGCGTCGACCCGCGTCACACACGCATCCACCGCCACCGACCCCGCAGGCCCCACCTCCAGACCCCACTCACCCGCATCACCGACGGCCAGCCGCAGACGCAGCGCGTCGTGGTGATCCACCACGGCCCGCACCGCACCCGTCAACGACTCCACCGACACATCCGCCGGGACCTGCACCACCACCGACTGGTGGAAACCGTCGACAGGACCGCCGAGTTCGGCCAGTGCCGCGATGACAGGGCTGAGGGGCACCTGGCCCACTCCGGCACCGGCCCCCTCGACGGGCCCGCTCTCCCCGCCCGCGTCACGGGCGAGGGTGGCAAGGGACTCGGGTGTCTGATGGGAGAACACCTCACGCGGAGTGAACACCAGACCCGCCCGACGCGCCCGCGCCACCAACTGAATCGCCATGATGCTGTCACCACCACGATCGAAGAACGAATCCTCCACCCCGACCCGGTCCAGACCCAGCACCTCCGCGAACAAGCCGCACAACACCACCTCACGGACCGAGCCCGGCTCACGCCCCGACCCACCGCCCGCATAGTCCGGCGCCGGCAACGCACGCTTGTCGACCTTCCCATTCGCCGTCAAC
>NZ_JBEZMO010000032.1:4885-94037 GCF_040652655.1 Streptomyces sp. NPDC048191 | reverse complement strand
GCGAGAGCGCCCCTCGCACCCGGCCCCCCGGGCCGGGTGCACCACCACAACGCCGCGCACCCCCGCCTCCACCACGCCGCGACCGTCGCCCACGGCCGACGCTGCCACCCGCGGACGCAGCCAGCCCGGCCACCGACGACAGGCCGGCGCCCACCGCCGCGAACGGGGTGGAGACGGGGCGCGGCGAGGATGCCGCGCCCCGAAGTGAGGGCAAGGTCAGGGGCGCTGCCAGGTGGAGCCTGCCGGGACGCGCGGCGCGGGCGGCTGGGCGCGCATGTTCTCCAGCGGGTAGAAGCTGAGCCCGAGCGGCTCGCCGTCGTCCAGCCATTGCACGCTGGCGCTGTACCGCTGACGGATAGCGATGTAGCCCTTCCGCCCGTCGAGCGCGTAGAACTCGGTCCCGGCGCGCCACTGCGGGAAGCGGGCGCTTCCGGCATCCTCGATCCGCACCCACCAGTCGGGGTGTTCGTCGGCGAGGATCTGCGCCATGCGCGCGGCAACGACGGGTTCGGCGACTTCCTTGGTGCGCAGGTCCATGCTCTTGTTGCAGCTCACGCCGCTATAGCGGACGGTGAAACGGGGAAAGACGTGGTCCCACTCGGACATGACGGCGGGCGTCTCGAACCACATGACGTCACTGCCGGGCCGGTCCCAGAACGTCTTGTAGATGCCGTTTTCGATCATTTCCTGCCTCCGGGTGGTGCGGGTTTCGAGTGGTGGTGTCGGTCGGGGTGCCACCCCCTTTCCAACAAGGACAACATTACCAGTGTTGGGCCGGAATTGGAAGCGGGAAAGGGCCTCTGAGCAGGCAATTCCTGGGGATTGCCTGCGGCGGCTGACCCGGCCCGGCCCGGGGCCTAGCTGCGCTCGGGGGTGTGCGTCCGGACGACTTCCAGCACCCGGAAGACGGACTGACCGTCTCGGCGGACCTTGGCCAGCATGTAGGGCTCGGGCTCGCCGTCGCGCAGCATGGTCACGCCGGGCCTGACGGCGTCCTCCGGGGCCTCCGGGAGCGGGATGCGCTCCCAGTGGGAACCAAGGATGGAAAGCCAGTCGCTGCCGGGTCGCAGGATTCCCCACGCGTACCCCTCGACACGGGAGCGGTCGGGGTGGAACACGTCCTGCGGATAGATGTCTGACGCCATGGTGCGGTTCTCCTTGAACGGTTTCGAGTTGCCGGGGCGGCGGTGCCATCCGCCGCCCCGACGGGGTAAGGGGACCTGTCAGTCGTTGAAAATCTCGCTCAGCTTCTTAGTCGCGTGGATGATTCGCCCCTGCTTGTCGATTCGGTAGACGTCGAATTCGGCACGGACGTAAAGGGCGATGTCGTGGGCGCAGTACCACTTGCGCTCGCCGGAGACCTGCACGAAATACTTGCCGGAAAGGCGGCATCCCGTCGTGATGCTGAATTCGCAGCGCGGGCGGCGGACCAGCGAAACGCGCTCCCTCTTCAGGAGCACAAGGGCGTCAGTCCAGACGTTGCGCTTGCACGAGCGGCAGATGCGCATTCCCCATTCCACGCCAGCGGCGCGCGCGTCCTCGTACGAGGCGTAATACTCGTCGGCTACAACGTATTCGCACACCTTGTTGGCGCAGTCCCAGTTGGCGCACCCCTCGGTCCAGTAACCGGGCGTCGTCGCGGCCTTCTCGCGGAGCTGCGTCGCGATCTGGGCGGTGGTGAGCGTCGCGGTCATGTCGTCTGCCTCCGGTGTGGGTTTCGAGTGGTTCTCGTTGTCCGGGGTGCCACCCCCTTCCAACAAGCTCAATATTACCAGTGTTGGACCGGATCACCAAGCTGAAAAGGGGGGTCTGACCAGGGTTTTTCTCGGAAGTTCATGATCTTTTAGCGGACGTCCGGGCCCCCGCCGACCCCCCTCCTAGCCAGCCGCTTTTCCTTCCCCCGGCCCCGGGCCGGCCCGCACCCTTCGACGTCACGCAGCTCCTCCTGACCCTCCTCGACCTCAACCCCCGAACAGTCACCACGGCGATGCCGGCACCCGAACGCGGCCCTCCGTCCCCCGCCTCGACCACAACGGACCTCAGCCCGTCCCCCGGTCCCCGGGGGGCGGGCGCCCGGAGGAGCCCCACGGGGCTTTGCGCAAGGGAGCTTGCGACCGCAGCCCGCGCGCAGCGCGGGCCGCAATAAGGAGGGCCCCCAGGGCCCGACGACTGCGGCGCACGGCCGGATCGCACCAAAGGTGCGATGCCCACCCACCAACCCGCGGCCGGACCGCCGACCCCCGCCAAAGGCGCCTGGGGAGCGCGAGGGGGCGGCGCCAGAGCGCCCCTCGCAACCCGGCCCCCGGGCCGGGTGCCCCACCGAAACAGCCCGCGCGTCTGGCACTGGCCTGACGGCGCGTGGTCGTCGCTCGCGCGGAGGACTCACCGCTGCGTGCGCACTTCGCCGGGCCTCGGCGGCCTGTCGGCGTCCTGCCCTATCCGAACAGCGCGGAGGGACGGAAGCTGGTCGCTTCCGCCCCTCCGCGTAGCTCAGTGCCAGACGGCTCGGCCCCAGCGGACGAACCAGTACCGGGTGCGCCCTTTCCGGAGGTTGACGGGAAGGCCTCCGCGACGGTGGCGTGCTTTCCGGTAGCGGCCGTGCACCTCGCCGGTAGGGACCGCGAGGGCGGCTGCCGCAGTGAAGTAGACCCGGGACAGGTGGTCGGCGGCGGTCCTCCGTGCACTGTTCCACCGGTCGCCGGGGGTGAGCGCCAGGTGGGCCCGGTCCAGGATGGTCTGCGCGGCGGCCAGGGCGACGGCGCTGACGGTGGTCAGGGTGGCGGCCCGGTCCAGGGCGGCACGGGCAAGCTGGTTGGAAGCCAGGCACGCAGCTGAGTCGCATCCCCGGCATTCGATGTCGGCCCGCACGCCGGACTCGTCGGGCGCGGGCGGCAGCGCCGCGAGGATGCCGCGCGAGTGGTCGAGCAGGGCCGCGACGCCTTCAGGGCCGCCCGCAGCGTGGCTGACCGGCTCGACGGTGCTCTCGTGCAGTGCGTCAAGGAGCGCGTTGCGGGCGGCCGCCGTTGCCCGGTCCAGGCGGGCGGCCGCGACGGCGCGGAGCTCGGCGCGTGTGCAGACCTCGGCCGGCGTGCAGGGGCAGCGCGCGGGGTCGGCGGGCTCGGGCTGGGGCTCCGGGGCCGGAAAGATGATCGCGGACTCCCTTGCCGGACGGCCCGGGTAGTGGATCGTGGGTGTGCATGTGACCTGGTGCCCGGCTTCACGGATCAGGTTGGCGCACGCCTGGAGTGCCGTGCGCCTGCGGTGGATGTGACCCAGGGTCTGGTGTTCGTGGGCGTTCCGGGGTTCGCACCAGTAAGTGAGGACCAGGGCGGCCTCGTCGGCGGTCGGCCGAAGGGTGAATCCGTCACAACCGGTGGCCGCGGGGTGATGTCCGGCGGCGGCCAGCATGGCGGTGATGCTCGCGACGGAGGGGGTTGGCACGCGCGTGTTCATGGTCCTCTTTCGGGTCAGTGTCGGGCTTCGAGAGGCCGGGGCGGCGCGGCCATGCGCCACCCCGGCCGGTGCGGTGGTGCTAGGAGACGGGGGCGAGTCCGGCCGACTGCCAGCGGACGGGCCAGCGGTCACCGAAGTCGACGGCGATCCGGCGGGTCCGCTCCACGATGAAGGTCTCGATCTCGGTTACGCGACCGGTCTCTGGCTCGGCGTCCTCGTGGGGAATCTCGCCCTTGCGCCGTACGGTGTCGCCCACCGACCACCACACGGCACCGTCGTCGTCGACGGCGGCGGGCAGGTCCGCCGGGGAGACACCGAGGTCGGCCGCCGTGCAGTCCGCGCACCCGAGGCGCGTGCCGACCTGGTACAGCTGGGCGTCCTGCTCGCACGCTGGGCACTCGCCTGGGGCGATATAGCGCGCGGACTTCTCCGGGATCAGGGCCCCGAGGGCGGCGTGCGCGGGCCTCATGAGCAGGACGTACGGAGAGTGCTCGCCGCGCTCGGTGCCGGTGATGACGACGTATCCGTTGTGCAGGCGGGTGACGCGCGTCAGCCTCACCGGCTGATCGGCGAAGGCGTCGGGGTAGCACTCCTCCTCGCCGAGGGCGACCAGGGGGGCGCTGTGAACGGGGCGAACCTCCCGGTAGCCCTCGCGCTCGATCTCATCCCAGGTGGCGAACCGCCAGTCGGCCGGGGCCTGCACACGGCGGGCGCGGCGCCGCTCGGTCTCGGCGGCGACCGAGGCTCGGGCGTCCACCGCGCCGACCAGCCGCTCGGCAGCCTGGTACTTGCGGAGGTGATTGGTTCGGTAGCGGTCCGGGTCTCCGGCTCCCTGGGCCCACCAGCGGTGGGCTGACCGACCCATCTTCCATACATGCCCGGCCGGTTCGGTGGCGTCGTCGACGAAGACCGGGATGCGGCCCCGGCTATCCAGGCGGCCGTAGCGGTAGCGGGCCTTGATGTCCTTCACGGTTCCTCCGGTGGTTCGGGTTTCGAGTGGTGGTGTCGGTCGGGGTGCCACCCCCTTCCAACAAGGACAACATTACCAGCATTGATCCGGAAAAGGAAGCGGGAAAGGGGGTCTGACCAGCGTTTTTCATGGAATTCGCTTGACCCCCAAGGGGTGGCCCGCGCCGGGCACGGCGCTGTACGCGCCAGTCACCGCGCCCCCGCCGGGCATCCGGCGGGGGCGCGATGGTCCGGGCGCATCAGGCGCGGCGGCCCCGGCGCTTGCGCTCGTACTCGGCACGCCAGGCGAGGGTTTCGGGGTCGTCGGAGTCCACGAACACGATGAAGGCCTTCGCGAAGCAGTCCGTCATGGTGTTGGAGCCGTGATCGGCGTTGTACGCCTCCCCGACCGACTTCAGTTCGGCCTCAAGGTCCTTCAGGGCCTGCGTGCGGCGCCAGCGGGTGACCTTCCCGCCCTTGTAGTCGGTGACCTCTTCGGCGATCCATCCCCACTCCTGGGGGATGTTGTCGATGCCGATGTGGATGGAGCCGTAGCCGGCGCCGATGCGGACTCGGAACTTGATCTGTTCGGGCGCCTCCCCGATGGGGTCGAACCGGTAGGTCTCCAGCGCCTGAGACACCAGCCCCGGCCCTTCCTGCACGAGGGGGGTCTTCCCGGCCTTGCGCGCCATCTTGATGTCCGCGCGGATGCCCGCGGCTCGCTCCTTCATCGACTGCCCGGAGCGGTACTTGGCGCCCATGCGGTAGGTGTTGCCGTGCGAGTCGTAGCCGCGCTCGTAGATGTCGGCCCACATCTGCGCGCGTTCCTCGCGCTCGTCCCCGGCCGCGTCCTTCAGCTTCTCCAGCAGGCGGCTGAGCATGTGACGGGCGGCCTCCTTTTCGCCCTCGTGGCGGCACGTACCCGACTCCCGGCAGGTCGGCGCAGTGCACTCCTTCTCGATCACTGCGCGCAGAGCGTCAATGCGGGTGCGGGTCTTGGACGCCTTGGACTTGGTCATTGGGGCGCGCTCCGTCTCTCGTGGTTCGGGTTTCGAGTGGCTCTCGTTGTCCGGGGTGCCACCCCCTTCCAACAAGTGCAACATTACCAGCATTGAGCCGGAAAAGGAAGCGGGGAAGGGGTCTGGCCAGGGTTTTCCTCGGATTCCTTGGAGTGCCGCGCGTACCCTCCGGGCCGGGCCGACCCCCCCTCCTTGCCAGCCCGTTTTTCAGCACCAGGGCGCCAGGGTCGGCCGGGTGACGGCCGGTCACGTAAGCCGCCCACGGATGCCGCACCACTCAACTCCCGGTGGATGAAAGTCGGTTCAGGCAGCGGCCAGGTGCGCGGCGGGGTGGAGGTAGCGGCCGGGCTGACCGGGGATGGCGACGGGGGGCCAGCCGGGGGTGGCGCGGAGCCGGTGGGGTGGCCGGCGGGCGTGCGCTGCGTCTCGTTCGGCCTGAGTGCGCATCCGCGCGAGTCGGCCGGCCAGGCGCCGGGCTTCCTCGTTCGCCCCGGCGGTCACCTCGGCGTACCAGGCGGCGGGGTGCTCATCGGCGAGCTGCTCCAGGCGCTCCTCCTCGGCCTCCTGGCGGCGCCACCGCTCGGCGGCCTCGACGACGGCGGCGAACCGGCGGGGGTCGTTGGGCGGGAGCTGACTCCAGGCCAGCGATCCGTACGGCGGGACGTTCCAGTCCTGGGCTCCGTCGGCGAGCGTGGTGACCTGGTGCACGGCCCACGCTTGGGCGGCATCGGCGGTGTTCACGTGGTTCTCCTCCGGTGTGGGGTTCGAGGGGGCCGGGGCGGCGGTGCCATCCGCCACCCCGGCGTGGGTCACGCGATCTCGTGCTTGTAGGTCTCCTCGGCCTGGTGCAGCAGTGCGTCCTCGTCCAGTCCGTAGGCGGCCGCGAGGCGCCGGAGGTTGCCGACGTAGCAGACAAGGGCCGCGACGCGGTCGTTGATCCGCTCGGGGAAGGGCCGCCCGGAGAGGCGGACGATGTGGAGCTGGTCCAGGTCCTGCGGGCTGAGCGCGTAGGTGCGCCCGAGGTGGAAGGCGTCGGTGAGCGCGTCACCGACGGCGATGTCCACCAGCTCCTGCGCGGTGGCAGCGCCTTCGCGGTGGCGGGCCTCGCGGGACAGGGCGCCCAGGGGGCGGAGGGCCGCGCGGGCGGCCTTCACGGACGGGGTGGGCCGCCGGGTGGCCTGGGGGTGGGCGAGCATCGCGGCGATGGCCGTTCGGGCACGGCAGGCAGGGGTCACAGAGTCCTCCGGTGATCAGGTTTCGAGTGGTGGTGCCGGTCGGGGTGCCACCCCCTTCCAACAGAGACAACATTACCAGCTTTAGACCTGATCTGGAAGGGTGAAACCAGCTTTGACCTGGGGATTTCCTGGCGCCGGCAGCACTCGGATTCGTGGCGCCGGCCTCCCGCCGCAGGAGAGGGCAGAGGAATGCAGACGGCCCGCGCCTCCACAGGGGAGAGGGCGCGGGCCGCCAGTTCGTGCGGTGGTCAGCTGCTGGTGCGTTCCAGGAGTGCCAGGGTCTCCTCGCAGGCCCTGGCGAAGCTCTCGGCGAGCGGGCTTTCGCCGGGGGCGGCCTGCTGGCATTCCCACCACGTGCTGGCCGTGAGGTCGGCGAGCTCCTCGGCCTGGTGCTCGTCGAGCTGGAGCGGCACGGCCGCGGTGGCGCATCGAGGGGTGGCGTCACCCAGCCAGCCGGGGAGGCTGTCAGGGTGGCACATCTGCAACGCGGCGTAGAGCGGCGCAGGCACAGGCAGGGCGATGCTCATGCCGTTCTCCCGGCTGCGGCCGGTTCGGTCATGGCATGTTCGTCGAGCCACCGCGCGGCCGCCGTCACGGTGGGGAAGAAGTGATCATAGGCCCGGGGGTGGTAACGGAATACCGGGGTCGGCCGCTCCCCCGCCTCCGACGCGGACAGCTCGGTGAGGCCGTAGCTGACCGTGTAGCCCGCTCCGCCCCTGGGGCCGATGGCGGGTTCGACGGCGCCGACGATGTCCTCGGGGTCGAGCCGCAACGCGTTGCGGCGCGCGACGAGATACCACTGGGGATCGCCGGGCGGGTCGAGCATGATGCCGAGCCGGGGCGGCGGCCCCTGGTAGATCCAGACCTGCCCGCAGCGCCGGGGCTTGGCGCCCATGCCGAGTCGGCCGGTGTCGAACACCTGCGGAACACCCGGCAGTTCGGCGTCCAGCTTGGTCGCCGCGCCGCACTTCGGACAGTAGATCCGTACGGTGAGGGCCCGATAGTCGTCGCCGTGACCGCACAGGTTGTCCTCGGCGTCGAGCGGGCAGGAGTGGCCGCTGTAGGCGCTCTCGCGGACGGTTCGGTGAATCCGGTAGTCGACCTCCCAGCCCTTGGCGGTGCAGCCCTCGCGGTGCTCGGGCGTCGTGTAGTCCAGGTGCGCGGCCAGCGCGTTCAGGCCGGTCACTGGGCCTCTCCGATGCCGAGTTCGGCGTGCAGGGCGTTGAGCTCGTCGAGCCGGGGGCCGCCGGCGGCCGCCGACAGGAACCCTTCCATGCCCATGCCGATGATGTGGGCCTCCAGGACGCGCAGGGCGGTCTGGTGGCCGAAGCCGTTGAGGTAGGCGTCGAGGGGGACGGGGCGTCCCCTGGCGTAGCTGAGGGCGAGGGTCAGCAGCTTCTCGTCGCCGCCGGTGAGGTAGACCTCCTCGTCGTCGCGCAGGGCGGTCAGGTCGAGCTCCGCGGTCAGGGCCCGGCCGACGTCCGGGACTTCCGCCCACGTGAGGGTGACGTGGCGGGCGAAGTCGGCCCGGCCGGGCAGGCCGGTGGAGGTGACCAGGTGAGTCGCGGCGCGCTTCAGCTCGCTTCCGCTGAGCGTGGCAGCGGCGGTGAGCGCCGCGGTCATCTCCTCCGCGGAGAGGGATGCGGGGCTCGGGGTGACGTCGTGTCGCATGAGGTCCTTGTCAGTTGTTGGCGAATCGGTGCAGGGCGTAGTCGTGCGCGCTGGTCCCGGCGACCGCGGAGGAAAGCCTGGTGGCGAAGCGCTGGTAGGCGTCCTCCTGGGCCGGGGTGAGGACGATCCGCTCGGGCGCCTCCTCGCCACCGGCCGCGGCGACGGCGGCCAGCAGCACTTTGGTGTCGGGCTGGTCGTCCAGGTGCAGCACGGCCAGGCCGCGGGCGAAGAAGTCGACGAGCTGCTTGGGGTCGCCGTCGCGGCCGGGCTCGGCCCAGTCGCCGGCCATCTGCTCCAGGAAGTCGGCAAGCTCGGTGTCGTCCTGGCCCTCGACGGCCCGACGGAAGTGCGCGAGGACAGAGGCCACGGTGTCGACGTCGCGCGGGTCGATGTCGGCCGGGTACAGCGCGGTGTGCTCCCAACGCCCGTCGGGGGCGTACAGGGTGTACTTCCCGGCGGGCTGGGCGTCGCTCGGGCGGTAGCGGCCGGTGTTCGTGGCGGTGTGCCGCAGCGGCTCGGGCAGGGCCTGGAAGAGGCGCCCCCATGCGTCGTGGGCGGCGGCGCCGTCCAGGTCCGCGGGCAGCTCCCACACGTCCTCTTCCCCGGCGCAGACCGCGCGGCTGTTCAGGGCGAGCTGCTGGAGAAGGGGCTCCTCCATGTTCATGAACAGGGCCAGCCAGTCCTCGTCATCGGGGAGCAGGACACGGCGCCGGTTCGGGGTCTCAGTCATGTGCTGGACTCCTTCACGGCCGGGCTGGCGAACGGGTTGGGGGCCTCGCCGCTAAGGATCTTGCGGACGAGTTCGGCGACCTCGCGGGCGCCTTCCTCGGTGGCGGGAGCGGCGATCGGACGGGGGCGGTCGCTGGCGGGCTCGTCGATACGGATGTCCCATCCCTCGCTGGTGAGCGTGAGGGAGAGGGCGGCCTCCCGGCCCTGGTAGCCGAAGCGCGGCCCGCCGGCCGGAGGGTCGACGGCAACGCGCAGGCCGGGCCGGACGGTGAGGCCCTTGGCGCTCAGTTCCTCGACCAAGGCGTCCCGGGCGGCGTGCAGCTCGACGCTGGTGAGCTTGACGCGGGAGCAGTAGCGGGCGGCCAGGGCATCCACCACGCCGGTGGGCAGGCTGGTGACGGCGGCCCAGTCCTCGGGGCCGATGCCGTGGTCCTGGCCCGCCTCGTACATCGTGGCGAGCAGGTCGGCGGCCTCGGCCAGGACGCTGGGGACGTACAGAACGCGTGACCCGTACTGCGCGTGGGCCCCCAGGTCCCGGGTGGCCATGCGGATGCCGATCTTCGCGGCATCCAGAGCGGAGGTGTCGCTCATGGGCGGTTGCTTCTCCTAGGTTGGGCCGAGTGGGGTCCGGGGCCGATATGCGCGGCCCCGGACCCCACTCTGTCGCGTCGCTCGGACATTCCGGGCGGGATCATTCGATGACGGTCCCGCACGAGGCACGGGGTATGCGTGATTCTCCTCGTGCGGGCTGACGTACTGGTGCGGTTCCCGCCGTTGCGGTCAGGCCCGGTCGCCTGCACCGATCAGGAGGATCAGTGCAGGCGTCTCGAACGGCAGGGTGATCGGGGCGGCGGTGGTCATCAGGCGGCCTTTCGGAAGGTGAGGACGTCGGCGAGGCGACGGGGGGACAGGGGAAGGAGCCGGGCCAGGCGGCGGCCTCGGCGGCCGCGCCCCTTGGCGCGGTACATCGCGGTGTCGGCGTTCTTCAGCAGTGCGGACAGCAGGGCACCGTGGGTGGCGGCGGACCCGGGGTCGAGGTCGGTGTCGGCGGTGCGGGCGGTGCCGATGGACGCCCCGACCTCCAGGCGCAGGCCCTCGTGGCAAACGGGCCGGGTCAGCGCGGCGTACAGGCGGGCGACGCGTGCGGGCAGGTCGGGGGTGTCCGGGAGGATGACGGCGAACTCGTCGCCGCCCAGGCGTCCGGCCTCGGCTCCCTCGGCGGCGGCCCACTCGGCCAGGCGCGAGCCGACGGCAGCGAGGACGGCGTCCCCAACGTCGTGCCCGAACCGGTCATTGACCGGCTTGAACGCATCGAGGTCGACAAGGAGGGCCGCGGCCGGGCCTGCCGCGACGATCTCCCGGGCCCGTGCGGTCCATGCCGCTCGGGTGGGCAGTCCGGTGACCGGGCAGGTGCGGGCCTGGGCGAGCTGACCGCTGAGCGTGGAGACCTCGGCCAGCAGCATCTCGGCGGCGGGCACGACCTGGGCGAGGGCGCTGCGCAGCTCGTGGGGGCTGGCGTCGGGCCGGGCGAGGTCGGTGCGGGCACGGTCGAGCAGGGCGCCGGTCTCTATCGCGGACGGCATGATGGGGTGGCTTCCTTTCGGTGTTCGCATCAAAGGGGAGGGCCCGGGGCGGCGGCCGGTGTGACGGCCGTGACGGCCGCCCCGGGGCAGTTCAGCGGACGGCCGCCAGCAGCTTGACCACGGCGTCCCGCAGGCGGCCCTCGGTCGGGTCGTCCTCGGTGAGGCGGTCCGCGGCGAGCCGTTCGTGCAGGTCCTCGGGGATGTGCACATAGGGCCGGGCCAGGTCCACGGCGGTGGCGGGGTCGTCGATCTCGTACGGGCGGACACCCGCGGCGACGAGGTTGCGGATCAGGGCGCCATCGCGGCGGGGCACCTGCCAGACCTGGGTGTAGAACGTGGCGAGCTGGGCGTCCCAGCCGACGATGACCCGGATGCTGCCGGGGACATGGGCGAGACGCCGGAGGGTGTAGACGCTCATCCCGCCCCCTCCGGGTGCATCCGGGCGCGGTCGCATCCGGAGGACTCGGGGCCCGCGCCGTGCAGGTGGACGTTGAGCAGGTCCTCGCGGGTCCACACGGGCGTCCACACGCGGCCTCGGCGGCACTGGTCGCGGCGTGGGCAGGGGCTCGCGGCCTCGAACCGCTTGCCGTACCGGACGCCGAGCGTGTGCCGGCCAAAGACGATCTCGCCGTACATGTACGTCTGGTCGATCTCGGTGGTCGCCTGGACCAGGTGGTGGGCGATGTCGTGCCCGAAGCGGATCGACGCCTCTTCCCAGGCCCGGAACCACGGGGTTCGGGTGTGGCGGTTTCCGAGGAGGTCCGCCATGGGGTCGGTGGGCGGGAGCCACTGGCCGGTGTGGGTGTCGAGGGTGCCGCAGTGCGGGCAGGTGCGGCGGCGCGGCTTGCCGGTGCAGCCGTCGGCGAACCGCTCGCCGCAGCACGGGCAGTGGTGGGAGCGGCGTTCCTCCGGGCTGCCTGCGGCGGCGCCGCAGCCCTTGCACACGAGGCTCGTGCGCTGGGCGCGGTGGGGCATCGTGGGCGTCGGCGGGGCGGTGGTCTGGTGGGTCGGACAGGTCGTCATCTTCAACAAGCTCCGTACGAGGGGAAGGCCGGGGCGGCGGCTGGCTGGGCGGCCGCCGCCCCGGGAAGTGGCCGGGTGCGGGTCAGCGGCGCGGGCCGCGCGGCGTACCGGCCGCCGCGTTGCCGTTGGTCTGCGCCTGGCCGCGCTGAAGGCGGAAGGCGGCCGCCGTCTCAGGCGTGTTGTGCTTCGCGTAGGCCGCGCGGGCCTCGGCCTGGAGCTTCTTGACGGTGTCGGACGTGGGCACGGATGCCTCCGGTGATCGGGTTTCGAGTGGTGGTGTCGGCCGGGACGCCACCCCCTGCCAACACAAAGAACAATACCAGCTTTGAACCGGATACGCAATGGTTCGAGTGCCGATCCCTTGCCGAGCTGGTCAGTTCGGCAAGGCGGCAAGCAGCTTGGCGGCGGCCGCGCTTCGGCCGCCGCCCGGGGAGGGGTCAGATCCAGTGGAAGACGCGGCGCACGTCGGAGGCTGCGCCACAGAGGTTGTCGTAGGTGAGCCGGTCGTCGAAGTCGTACGGGTCTTCGACGGTCGCCATCACGGAGTCGGCGGCGGCGTCGAGAACAGCGGCGAACGCCTCGTCGACCTTGGCGGCCTTGAGGGCCTGAACGACGCTCTCGTGGTCGGCGCGGCCGCGCTTGATGGCGTCGGCGAGCAGGTTAAGCGCGGCGGCCGCGGCCGGTGCGAGGTCGGCCAGTTCGCCGATGTCGGCGGTGCCGGTGCGGTCGGCGGCGGTCTCGACGCGGGTGACCGTCGCGAGTTCCGTCGACGTCGTCTCGTCGCTCACATCGTCTCCTGGCGGTAGGTCGGCAGTTCGGTGGCGTCGGGCGTGGCGTCGGGCGTGGCGGTGGCCGGGGCGTCGGGGTCGAAGACGGGGGTACCGCCCATGTGGATCACGGCGCGCTGCTGGCCGAGCAAGACATTGAAGCGCTTGAGGAGCTGGCGCCCGGCAGCGGCCGCCTGGGGGTCGCCCCGGTACGTCTCGATGTCACGGATCGCGAACTCCAGCCACATGAAGTCGCCTTGCTGGACCGGGATGCGGACCAGGTCGGGGTCGGGCTGGGTGACGGATGCGGCGCCGGCGCTCTGGTACAGGCGGCCGATCAGGTCGGTGGTGCGGCCGCCGTGGCCAAGGTCCGGGCGGGCCCGGCGGGTGCACTCCTCGGCGTACAGCAGGACCCTCTCGAACGCCTCCATCTCGGCGAGGGTGATGCCGATGTACTCGACGCGCGGGGGCTCGGGGCGCTGCGGGAGCGTGCCGTAGACGGTGCCGTGCGGGGTCTGGGTGGTGGGCCGGTTCCTGCGGAAGAACACGGGGCTTCTCTCCGTATCTGGCTGAGTGGGCGGCGGTCAGGCAGTCTGTGCGCGGTGGAAGCCGGGAGGCAGAAGCGGCTTGTCGATGTCCCGGTGCTCAATGGCCACCGGGCGGTTGGTGAGCAGGAGGAGTTCGTGGGTGCGGCGAGCCAGGCCAACCGAGCGGTGCCGGCCGCCGACGCATCCGTAGGCGATGGTGATGTCGGTACCGGTGGACTCGCCCAGGCCGACCGCCATCCACGCGGCGACCTGGGCGAGGGGCTCGGCGCCGGGGGTCTCCATGACGTGCTCGTATACGGCGGCGTCCAGGCCGGTGAGGTGCTTGAGCTCGGGGTTGTGGAACGGGTTGCGCAGGATCTCGCGCAGGTCGTACGTGGCTTCGGCGACCGGGGGCTGGCCGTGGCCGTAGCCGAAGGAGACGACGGTGATCATGCGGGGGCCTTTCGTGGTGTGAGTGGGTTCCGAGGGGGCCGGGGCGGCGGTGCCATCCGCCGCCCCGGCCGGGCGGAGCGGGTCAGTCCAGGGGGCGGACCGTGACCTCCAGGTCGCGCGGGTCGGCGGCAGCCCTCTGCTGAAAGTCCTTCAGCTCCCTGTCGCTGTAGATCGCCTGGTCATCAGTCGCACTGCCCGTGATGATGTTGACGGGCTGGCCGCTGCGAGAGGTGGCGGTGACGACGTACTTGGCCATGGGATGGATTTCTCCTCGATCGCTGGGATGCGGACCACCGGGCTGGACTGCCCGGCTCCCCTTGGCTCCGGCGGCGGGCGCCGGAGCCGCGGGCAGCCGTCAGAGCCAGGCGCGATCGGCGTCGGCGTCGAGTTCGCTGGCGGCGGTGCGCAATGCGTCCTCCAGCCGCTCCTTGGCGAGAGCGTCCTGCACGTCCCCGGCCTCGTCGGCGGTGTCCGACTCGGCCCGGCTGAGCAGGGCGACGGCCCGCAGGATCGTGGGGAGCGCAGCGATGCCCTCATGCTTGCTGAGCGCCTGCACGGCGGCGAGCCGGTTGTCGCTGTCCTCCAGCTTCCGGGCCACCTCACCGAGGGCGTTGGCCGCATCCTCCCAGGTGGAGCCGGTCTCAGCCGCCGCCTGCGCGGCGGACTTCAGGAGGAACACGGCCATCTGGGAGAAGCCGTAGGCGGCCAGCGCGGGCAGGAGGTCGATCAGGGTGAGGCCCAGGCCCTTCAGGACGACTGCCGCGCCGGTCAGGGACAGGAGGCCGATCCACCCGAGGGTGTCGGCCAGCTCGGCGAGGTTCCGCAGGATCACGGCGGCGGTGGTGCGGATGCGGGTGATGCCGGGCATCGGCTTCTGGCAGACGAAGCAGGTTAGGCGGTGTACGCGGTTGTAGGTGTCGCAGCTGGTGCAGCGGCGGGTCGGGATCATGCGGCGCACGGATGCCTCCGGTCGGTGTTCGGGTTTCGAGTGGTGCCGGTGGGGTGCCACCCCCTTCCAACATTCAGAACAATACTAGCTTTGAACCGATTAGGCAAGGGGGTAAGTCCCTTGCGCGGGATGCCGGGCGGGGCCTGCCCTCCGGGGCGCCCTGGCCGGGGCGCCCCGGAGGTGGTCACTCGCCGTCGGTCTGGCTGTCTCCGCTCTCTCCGCCTGAGTTGGCGTTGTCCCGGGCGAAGCGGCGGGCACCGACGTTGTCGGCGGCCTTGATGGCGGCCTGGCCGGTGCGGAAGCCCTCGCGGCCCATGTCGAAGCCCTTGCCGAGCGCCCCGGCCGTGGCCCCGACGGCGTTGGCGGCGGCGGTGGCGGTGCCGGCCACGGCGCTGACGGCATTGAAGGCGGCGGCCACCGTGCCACCGTCGCGGCGGGCCGCGGGCTGCTTGCCGCCGCGTGCGGCGGCCTTCTTGGCGGCGAACGCGGCGGCGGCGCCTCCCCCGCCCTTGGCCGTCGCGGCCGGGGCGGCGGGACCGCGCTTGCCCTCCATGGTCGTGCCGGCGGCGGTGGTCAGCCGGAAGCGGCGGTTGGGCTGGGTCTTCTCTAGAAGGAGCTTCACCATGGCGGGGGTGATCTGCTTGACGGCGAAGAAGCAACTCGCCTTCCGGCCCCCGTCCTTGCCCCTGTGCTTCTCGCCGCAGGACGCCATGACGTCCTTCCCGGACACCAGAAGGCTGAGGCGGCGCGGGGCCGGGGCGTTCTCCCGGCCGGGGCAGCGGATCGGGCTCCCGCCGATGGTGAGAGGGCCTCGGATGGTCAGCGAGGGTGTGGTCATGCAGGTGGAATCCTTACTTGCTCTGGGCGATGGCGGTTGCGGTGGCGGTGACCTTGCCTCCGAGGACGGTGCGGCCGGTGGCGGTCGCGGTGGCCTCGGCGGTGGTGCCTCCGCCGCCCCCGCGACGGCGGAGGCCGGAGAAGAGGCCGCGGACGACGAAGGCGACGACGGTGACCGCCGCGGCGAAGGCCATGAGCGCATAGGCCAGGGCCTCCAGCCAGGGGCCGGCCAGGGAGAGGCCGAACCCGGCGACGGCGGTGCTTCCAGCGGCGGACCACATGAGCAGGGCGGCGGTCTTGGCCCACGCCGGGATCGGCTGGCCGCCGCTCCCGACGGGTACGGGAGCGGTCTCGTGGTGGACGTACGCCCACTGCTGGGCGCCTCCGGGGAGGGTGACCAGCCGGACCCCCGGAAGGGGGGCCTCCGCCGGGACGGGGTGGGCCGGAGCGTACGGGGCGACGGGTGCGGGGCCCTTCGGGGCCTGGGTGATCGTGTAGACGGTCTCCGGTTCGGTACGGGCCGGGTGGTTCATGATCGGGAAAGCTCCTTGAGGAAGATCGTTTTGTGAGGGTTTGGGGGGTGGCCACGACCTGGGACGACGGACGTTTACGCAGGTCAGATGGGTGACCACCCCTGGGACACCGGCCGGCGACCCTGGGACGCGTCCCAGGGCCGGGGCCGGGTGTCCTATGGCCGGGCCAGGCTCTGACCTGCACGGATGCCGTGCGGCCTAGGCCCTGGCCTAGGGGTCATTTGCGGATCTTCCGGGCGGCCTCGTGAGCGGCCTCGACGTCCGCCAGGAGGTAGCCGCGGACCCGTCCGTCGCCGACGCGCCAGCGCTTCGGCTCCAGCTCGGTGCCGGTCCCGTCGAGCTGCTCGTCGATCAGGGCTCCCAGCTCCTTGCCGAACCGGCCCTCGTACGTCGCGTCGTCCTCGCCGTCCCTCTGGGCCCACTGGCGCGGGTTCCAGCTGGCGAACGCGGCCCGCACGTCGGTGAGGGGAAGCCGGTCCTGGTCCTCGCCGAACGCGTCGAGCAGGACGTCGAGCACGGTCGCGTCGGCGGCCGTCTGCCCGGGGCGTCCGGGCTTGCCGCGCCCGCCCGGACCGCCGGCCGCGGAGGTGAGCCCGGTCTGCGCGACCAGGTACGCCTCGATCGGGTCGTCCCACTGGCCCGGCAGCCGCCCGGCGGCCCGCCGCAGCTCGACGCCGACGGCGATGATCTCCGATGCCTCTCCCGCGTTCTCCTCGTCGATGAGGAAGGAGCGGGCGAGTTCCTCGGGGATGCCGTCCATGTCCAGCCAGCCCAGGCCGCGCTTGTCGCGGGGGATGTCGTGGGCCCGCATCCCCCGGCCGGTGGCGCCCTTGCCGAGGATGGCGTTGGTGGCGTCGGCGTCCGCGGTCCGCTGGGCCCACCGGCCGGTCATGTTGCCGCGCAGGCCGGCGGGGATGATGTCGGTGTCCGGGTGCTGGGTGGCCAGGACCATGAGCACGCCCAGGGCGGCGCCGATGCTGGACAGGAACTCGAAGCGGTGCAGCCGCGCGGCCGCGCCCGGGACGTTCTTGCGGGTGTAGGTCGCGACCTCGTCGACGATGAGGACCTCGATGCTCAGGTGCTTGAGCAGCTTCGGCGTCATCTTCGACTCGCCGAGCGAGGCCAGCAGGTCCTCGCGCTGCTCGATCTCCGCCTCGTAGGCGTCCAGCAGCAGGTCCAGCCGGTTGCGCTCGCGGCCGAACATCGTGGCGGCGATCGGCGCGTACACCAGGTGCTCGCCGGTCGGCTTGCCGTCGACGATGCGCACGTTGATCCGGGGATCGAGCGCGAGGGCGCAGATCAGATTCCGCAGCGCCATGCCCTTGCCGGTCCGGGTCGCCCCGCCGATCAGCAGCATGATGTCGCGGATCGTCAGCCGCCGGGTCTCCCCGCGCTTGTTGTAGGCGATCGGGGCTCCGTCGTGCCACAGGTCCAGGGGGGTGGTCTGGCCCAGCAGCGGCGAGCGGCGCACCTTGTCGAAGGGGTCGGACGAGGCGACCCAGAACGAGCAGCGGCCCGGGTGCCCGTCCTGCTTGATGTCCAGCCAGTTCACATCGACCTGGAGGGCACCGGCGATCTCCTCGCGCTTCTCGATCAGCTTGGAGACCGTGATGCCGTCGGGCAGCTTGAACACGCACTTCGATGCGTTGACGTCGGCCCGCTCGATCAGCCCGACCAGCCGGACCTCCTGCTCGTCCGAGGTGAAGACCTTCGCCGCACGCAGGGCGCGGTTGATCTGCGCATCGGTCAGCGGCGCGTCCTCGTCGAGCGCGGCCGACTCGAAGACCACGAAGTCGTCGCCGCGGCGGCGCAGTTCCCGCGCGCCGCACGCGTACATGACGCCGATGACAGGGATCAGGGCGGGCAGGGTCATGGCCAGGCCCCACACCTGTGCGATGCCGACGACGGCAGCGACGTAGGAGGTGAAGCCCGTGGCGGACAGGACGGTCAGGTTCTCGCGGCGGCGGGCCTTGCCGAGCTTCCTGCGCTGCTCCTGCATCTCGATGACGTCGTTGTGGTCGCCGTAGCCGTCCTTCTTCTTGGCCTGGCGCTTGGCCTCGTCGATCATCTCGCCGAGGTTGGTGACGAACAGGTAGTTGCGGGCGGCGTTGAGTTCGGCCCACAGGCCGAGGGCCGACAGCTTGACGATCCGCCAGGCGTACACCGGGCTGTGGGCGGCGTGGTATCCGATGGCGTGCGCCAGGACCTCGCCGCGGTGGCGCCACACGTCGGGGTTGGTGAGCGAGGCGGGGACCAGGGCCTTCAGGCCCCGGCGGTCCTGGTCGTCCAGCTGCCCGACGACGAGGAGGCCGTCCTGGTCGTCGACTTCGGCGGACAGCCGTACGGTCCCGGTGCTGGCGTCGGCGAGGCCGGCGGCGCTGGCGCGTACCTCGTCGCGGGCGGCCTTCTCCAGGTCGGCCCGCGTCTGCGGCGACAGCCGCTTGGTCAGGTCGATGACCTGACCTCCGGTGGCGGAGGTGTCGGTGGGCTGGGTCATGCTCGTGTTCTCCTTCGTGGTGTGGGTTTCGAGGGGCCGGGGGCGGCGGTGCCATCCGCCACCCCCGGCAGGGGGGTCGGGCTACTTCTTCTTGCCGTCGTTGTTGCCGTCCTTCTTGCTGGCCTTGCGCTTCCTGGCCGCCGCCTTGGTCGCGCCGGCCAGGGCACCCGGCACCCGGGGCAGGGCCAGGACCGCGAGGAAGACGACCGCCGCGGCGATGGCCGCGTTCCGGCCGGTCCACCCGTAGTGCACGGGCATGACCCACAGGGTGGTGATCCCGGCGGGGGTCGCCAGGATCAGCAGGGGCGGCAGGCTGCCCGGCTTCTGGGGCGTTCCGCTCATGCGTTGATCTCCTCGGTCTCGTTGGTCTGGTCGGCCTGGGCGCTCTCGCGCTGGGCCTTCTCGATCTCCTGGGCCATCGCCTCGGCGAACCCGGTTTCGGCCTCCAGCAGGGTCACGAGCGCGGGGCCGTCCTTGCGCCGGATGCCGACGCGTTCCGCGAGCACGTACGGGGAGAAGAAGCCGTTCCCGGTCCGCTTGCGCTTGTCCTTCGCGGCGGCGTACGCCAGTTCCCGCGCGATCGGGAACGCGGCCTTCAGGTGCTGGCTCAGGTCGCGTTCCGCCTCGTCCGCCGAACCGTTCCCGCCAGCCGTTTTGGTGGCGTTCCCGGACGGTGCGGAGGCGTTCCGCTCACCCCGTTCCGATCCGTTCCGGGCGGGAGCCGAAGGGGCCGACTCCCCTTGCGGGAACTGAATTTCCCGGCCCCGGGAACCCTGCTCGGCCTCGCCGGAACGGGTGGCCGGAACGGTCACCGCAACCCACTCGCCACCGATGAACGGCAGGCCCCGGTACTTCTGGGAACTGAGCCGCGCGGCGGCCTTCTCCTCCTCCTTGACGGCCCGGCTGCGGAACTCCTCGGCTAGGGCACGGGCCTCATCGGCGCGGGCCTGGGCAAGCTCGGCGGAACGCTCGGCAGTCTCCGCTTCGATGGCAACGGCCTCCGCGGAACGCTTCAGCTCGCGCACCCGGCGGCGGCTCGTCTTGGTCCGCGCGCGGTCCATGCGGGCCTCGGCCCGGCGCTTGCGGCGGACCCGCGCGGCGGTCGTGCCGGGCTTATCGCCGTGGTGCGACTCCCATGCCTGGTCCCATGCCATCTGGACCGTGATGGTCTTGCGGTAGGGGGCCCGGATGCGCCAGGCGGTCAGGGAAACCAGCGGGTGCGCGATCCACCGGGCGATCTGCTCGCGGACCTCGGCGGCGGTGCGGCCGCTCTGGGTGTGCTGGAGCAGCTTGACCATGGCCTCGAACGCGATCACTCCGGCAAGCGAGGCGAGCGCGTTGACCTGCCCGGCGTTCTCACTCGGCGAGTGGAACAGGTTCAAGGTGGCCGCAAGCAGAGCGGACACGGCGGTCCCCATCAGGTACAGGCCCGCCGGGACCTTGCGCCGCACCGCCAGGATGCGCAGGGCTGCGAAGCACCACGTCAGGCCCTCGACGACGCCGGGGACGATCCAGGAGCGCTCTCCCAGGTCCTTGCGCATCGCCTCGGCCTGCGCAGGCCAGGCGATCCAGACGGACGCCACGATCAGCCCGGCCACCGCGCAGGCGGCGACGACCACGGGCAGCACCCGCACGAGGGCCTGGCCGCGCGCCTTCCACTTCTGCACGGCTTCCTTGCGGATGCGCGCCTTCTCCTCGCGGAGGGCCTGGCGCTTCCTCCGCTCGACCTTCTGTCGCTTCTCCTCAAGGTCGAGGTTGCGGTCCTCGACGTCGAGTTCGGCGAGCTGCTCCTCCTTGTCCGCCTCCACCGTCGCCTTCTTGGCCGTGGCGCGGCCGAGTGCGCGGCGCTCGGTACGGGACATCAGCGGGGTCTCGTCGGTCTGGGTGCGTGGTGCGGTGATGCTCATCGGGTGGTGATCTCCTGAGCGCGGGGGGCGACGGCTCGTACGGGGGTGGGGGGCGGGTTCTGGGAGGCGAGGACCTGCGCGCACTTGCCCAGCTCGTGGGCCTCGTCGCGGTCGGCCAGGCGGTGGGCATCCAGCGCGGCGCGGGTCAGCGGGAGCGTGCAGCGGGCCCTCACGTCGTCACCGACCTGGGAGTGGTGCTGTAGGCGTGGGCGGCGGCGATCCCGCGGCGGGCCAGGAGGATCACGCCGAGTGCCCCGGCGACCAGGGTGACGGCGGTCGCGATGACGATGACGGCGGCGGCGGCCGCGCCGACGACGATCACGAACAGCGGGACGACCAAGACGAACAGGCCGGGGTGCAGCTCGTCGACGCGGACGAGGAACAGGCGGATGAAGGCGTTGGCAGCCTCGATGGTGCGGGCGTCGATCTTCACGCGGCCCACCCCCCGGCGAACTCGTCGTCGTCGGCCAGTCCGGGGCCGGCGGCGGCGTCCTCGGCCTGCTCCAGCTCGTCGACGACGGCGAGCAGCTCCGGGCGGGGGGTGGTGCGGCGGCGGGCGGTGAGGGCGTCGGCGTCATCCAGGTCCAGCAGCAGCGTGGCGACGAACTCCAGGTTCGCGCCCCGGGTGCGGCAGGAGTCGGCCGGGCGGCCGAGGAAGAAGCGCTCCGGCTGTCCGGTCAGCGTGGACAGCGCGTGCAGCGCGACCCCGTACGAGGGGCGTGCGGGGATATCGGAAACGGACACGGCAGTGCCGCCTTTCTCTGCGGGTTTCGAGTGGTGATGCCGGTCGGGGGGCCAACCCCTTCCAACACGTACAACAATACCATACTTATGCCGGATCGACAAGGGATCTCCGACGCCGACCCGCGTTCGCAGGGCCGGGACGGCGAACCGCCGCCGCCGTTCGAACCCCGTGCGGGCCTCGAACAGTTCCAGCACTCATAGCCTGCCGATCATCGCGCTGAATGTCAACAGTTCCGGAACTCATCGCGCGCGGAAGGCTCGCCTGGGAGGAACAGTTGCGATATACATAGGGGGCAGAAGGAAAGGAGCCGCCGACGTGGCGACCCGCTACGAAGAGATCGCTGATGACCTACGCGAGCGCATCAGCACAGGGGAGTTCCCCGCAGGGAGCACACTCCCCGGCTATGACCAGCTCACCCTCGGATACAAGGCCAGCAGGGCGACCCTCCGCGAGGCCCTGAACAGGCTGCAAGCCGAGGGGCTCGTGCGCCCGGTCAAGAAGAAGGGCCTGGTCGTCCGCGACCCCGGCGAGCGCCGTCAGGTCGCCCGCGGCAGCGTGGTGCGCCGGGACCCCGCACGGGGATACGTCTTCCCCACGGCGTCCGCGCCGGATGGGCCGTGGGTCACCCACAGCAGACCGGACGCCTCGGTGGTGCCCGTGCCGGTCCCGGTCGCCGAGCGTCTCGGCATCGCGCCGGGCACGCGGACGATGCGTCAGCGGTGGATCACCTCTCCCGCCGGCCAGAGCCCGTTTGAGCTCACCGACGCATGGATTCACCCCGACGTCCTGGCGGAGATACCACAGCTGGACGTACCGGGCCCCACCCCCGGGGGCTACCTGGACCGGATCGAGGAAGCCGGGCACGGCCCCCTGGAATGGGAGGAACGGACGACGATCCGGCCGTCTTCCCGCGAGGAGGCCAAGCAGCTGGAGATCCCCGCCGCCATGTGGGTCTTCGAGGTGGTCACCGTCGGCACGTCCCACCGCACCGGCCAGGCCGCCGAGGTGTCCGTAGGGGTCATCCCGGGGGACCGCGTCGAGTTCGTCACCAAGCTGCGCCGCGACCGGACCGCCCGCTGGCCCATCTCCACGGCGGCCTCCGCGGGGATGTGACCCACGCCAAATGGCTTCACGCACCCAGCGACACACCCGTTACGGTGCGTGTGGTCGGATAGATCCACGGGGACCGGGATATTCCCATCGTCCCCAAACGCAACAGGCCCCCGGAGGGGCCTGTCGGTCCGCAGCCGGGGTGCCTCCCGGCGACGCGGCCGCACCTTAAATCACGGGGAGGTGCGCTTTCGTGAGCGTACGGGTTCGAGCGATACCGCCGCAGCAACCTTCGAGCAGCGCCACACTGAACGGCCGGCAACAGCCAACCGGTCCCGGCCGCTGTCGCCGCCCTGCTCCCTCCGTCTGAAAAGCCTGGTGGCCGCCCCGCGAACGGAACGGCCACCAAAGTTCGACTCGCCCAGAGTCTTCGCCCCCGAAGGGGCACGCCCACACCCACCGGGTGGGGCCTCGTGCCGGTGTGTTGCCCACACGCCGGCAGCGTCAGGATAGACGCGGTCGTGCAGCAGCAACACGTTGATCACGCCGCTTGCCCACTATCTGGCCAACGAGGCTCCCCCAAAACCACTCAAGGGAAGCACTCGTGCCACTCCAGCACCACCCGCCCATTCGTCCGATCCGCTCCGGCCACGGAGCGGCCGCATGACCGACGACCCCGTTTTCGACGACGAGCACGAGGTCTACAGCTCCGACGCGCCGCCCGCGTTCACGATGGTCCCGGAGTGGATCACGTACTCCGATCTCAAGCCTGCCCAGCGCGAGTTCTGGACCGTGCTCGCCAGCTGCGTGAACCACGACCGCCCGGACAACCGTGTCTGGCCCGCCGGCCCCGAGCTGGCCGACGCGATGCGGATCAAGAACCCGGACCAGCTCAAGCCTTACCGCGAGGCCCTCCAGTCCATCGGCGCCGTCGTCATCAAGGAGAAGCGCTACGCCAACGGGATGCGCCGCCGGTACGTCTACGACGTCCGGTTCCACCCGCCGAAGGACTACACCGGACCCCGCACCCGGCAGGAGTGGCTGGCCCGCCGCAAGGAGCGTCTGGCTGCCGCCGCTGCGGCCGAGTCCGCCGACACAGCCGCCTTCGAGGCCGCGAATCCGGACGAAACCGCAGGTCAGCCCGGCACCCCTAAAAATAGTGGGGCCGGTGCCCCCAAAAATGAGGGGACCGGAACCCCTGAAAATGGCGGTGCCGGTGCCCCCGAAAATGGGGGTGCAAAACCAGACCAACATCAACCAGACCAACATCAACCACAGACGGCGCCTTCAGCGCGTAGCGCTGGTAACGGCCGTAGGCCCTCTACCGGTAGTAGCGCGCGCGGGACGTCGAGCGGCTCCGCCGCGGCCAGCGGCGCCGAGGCGCCGAACGGGAAGTCGGCTCGCTCTGGCAGGGAAGTCCTGGTCACCCCGGAGGTTCAGCTGGTCCTGGAGGCGTTCCCCGACGCTCTCCGGGAAGCCCTGCTCAGCAAGGCACGCACGGACCGGCCGAAGACCGTGATCAAGGCGATCGAGGAACAGCTGGCCGGGGGCGGGCTGGTCCAGGCGCGCAAACTCGGCGCGCGAGTTGCCAGGCGTTGGGTCACACACGGCTACACCAACCACCACGCGGCGGGCAGGCTGACCAGCCCTGTCGGTGCGACCGTCGCCATGCTCAAGCCGGGCCCGTGCCCCGACCCCCGGTGCGAGGACGGCGAGTTCGACGACGGATCTCCGTGCCGGGCCTGCATCGAGCGGGACAAGAACTACCGGGCCGACCGGGACCGCGAGCGGAAGGCGACGGCCGCGCAGAAGGAAGCCGAGGCGCGTCGCCGGGGCTGCCCGCACTGCCAGCTCGACCGCGGCACCGCCGGCCAGCCCTGCGAGGACTGCACCCGGACCATCGCCTCGGTCGAACGCGAGGCAGCCGCGTTCGTCGAGCAGGCCCTGACCGAACACCGGGCACAGACCGCCGGTGACGACCAGGCCGCGGCCGCGTTCCGCGCGTACGTGACCGAGGGCGTCGAGCAGGCCCGCAAGACGGCGGCCGCTCAGGGCGCCGACGTACTGGGCCAGGCCCTCGCGGCCCGGGTCGCTGCCGACGGCTTCGTCCAGGAGCAAAAGCGGCTCCGCGAACGGGGCGTCGAACAGGTGGCTCTGGCTGCACCTGCCGACCGCCCCGACCCCGCGCCCGAGGTCGGCATCCCAGCTCAGGCCCACTGGCAGGGTGACCGCTGCCCCGGCCACGATCGCACCGGCTGCCCCTGGGACCGCCCAGCCGTCGGCTACGACGGGCTGTGCACCCGGTGCAGGACGGTGCTCGTCCAGAAGGAACCCGCACACACCAGCTGAACCACGCGGCTCGGCCCCCGGAGGAACCTCCTCGCGGGGGCCGAGCCGCGTTCCGTACCAGGCGCCTCCGGCGCGTTCCGCACACCAGGTCCCGCCTGGAACCTCACCCGATCGTGTGGCCACGCCACGACAGGCGGCTTCGCCGCGATCAACCGTGCACGCGCCGAACAGGTCCATCACCATCAGCCGAACGAGCAACCCCCACAAGCGAACCGAGCCGACCAGGGCCGGCCACACCGCGGCAGCAGCTGCTTCCCCTTCACCCAGGCCGGGCAGACCGGTCCGCTCCTGCTCCTGCATCCGTGACGGTGGCGGTACGGCGACCGGCCTACCCTCGGGTCCGACGCCGGAGTCCCCCGCCGAAGCGGCCGACCCCCCTCCCCTAACCAGCTGATTGTCAGAAGCTCCACGACCCGCAGCCGGGTGACGGCCCGCCACGTAAACCGCCCACGGATGCCGTGGTTTCACCGGCCCATCCGGGCCGGTACTGGTGGCTCCTCGCCCCCAGACCCCTCGCCAGCGCCCAGGGCGCGCTGGACCGCCCATCGCCGGGGGGCGCCTCCCCCCGGACCCCCCACCAGCGCCTTTCGGCTGCGCTGGACCAGCCACTGCCGCCTGCCCTCAAGTGCTCGGCCACTCCGCTTCGCTCCGCGGCCTGCGCGCTTGACCGCTCGGGCCCTGGGGGCCCTCCCTGGGCAGTTGCCCCCGGAGTTGGTGGTTGGTCGCCATCGTGGTGACCGGCATCAGCTGAGGTCAGAGGTCGGCCTCGGGCTGTTTGGGGTCCTGGTCATGGGCTGAGGTGGACATCGAGGCCGGAGGAACTTCATGTCGTCGAGCAGGTGCAGTGGATCGGGGGCACGGCATCCGTGGGCGGTTTACGTGGCGGGCCGTCACCCGGCAAACCCTGATGCCCTAGTGCTGAAAAGCGGCTGGCAGGACGGGGGTTGGGCCGGGATCGCGCTGCTTTTTGGTGCGCGGCGCAGCCGCCTCCTCGCCTGAGTCTCCGTCAACGGGTGCTGTCCGATGAGCCGGTGCGGGTGACGCGCCGAAGGCGCCTTGGTGCTGCACGTCGCCCGCGGACGTCTACTACGTAGTTAGAGGCGAAGATCCTTTTCGCAGGTCAGCGCGTTGCTGAGTAGCTCCAAACTGCCACTCGAATTACAGTTTTGGCGCTTCCGGTTGCCTATAGGCAACCGGCCCCCGCTAGACCCTGCTTGCGGACGGGTAACGACGCGACTCGCCGGTCTCGATGTTCTTGCCTATAGGCAACCGCAGTGGATACGGTGTGCTTCTCCGGTTGCGTATAGGCAATCACCCGAGGTGAGGAGGGGTATGTCGGGGGTCAATCCGGTCCGGCGCGGCAAGGCCGTGAACACCGAGACCGGCGAGCTCGTTCAGATGTCGTTCTTCGAGGACGAGACGCTCCAGCGCGCTCGGGTCCGTTACGACTGGACCCCTCATCCTGGGCGCCACGTCAATGTCCCGAAGGTGCTCTTGGCCAAGCTCTACGCCAAGGACAGCGGCTACACCGCGAAACACCGGGACCTGTTCTTCTTCTACCTCGCCCATTCGCCGGATGGTGCACAGCCGCTCAGGCTCACTTACAAGGAGATTGGTGAGATCCTGGGAGGGCGTCCGGCTACGATCTCGACGCTCCTGGGTACGTTGCATGCTGGCGGTCTCCTCCTCGAAGCGGAGAAGATCGGGCGCATGACGTTCTACAGGGTCAACCCGCGGGCTGGCTTCGACGGGCCGGCGGTGAACCAGGTGGAGGCGGTCAAGGATGCACGTCTCCCAGTGGTACCTGCTCCGACGGCTCCGGCCCAGAAGAAGGAGGCATCGTGACCTCTCCCGTGATGCGGTCGCGTGAGCTTCCGCTCTCGGCCGACCTGATGCGCAACCTCCTGGTGCACACGGCCGAGCTGCCTGGCGCGGACTTCCGGGTCCTGACCTACTACGTGACGGCCGCCCCGCTCGGCGAGACCGTCCGGGAGACCGCCAAGACGGTTGCCGAGGCAGTGAAGATCAGCCGAGGGAGCACCTCCAAGAGCATCAGCCGCCTTGTGGCTGATGGATGGCTGGCGCTCGCTTTCCGCGTGGGCACCGTCCCCTTCTACCGGGCTGGCAACAAGGTGCTTGAGCTGGCGGAGGCTGAGGAGGCTGAGGCCGGTCAGCAGATGGCCAGCGTCAGCCATCTGCCGGTGCGAGGATTCGACGACGAGTAACTGGCGTCCACGCTTTGGGCCCGCGCCTCCCGATTCGGGAGGCGCGGGCCTTTGTCTTTCCCGGGCGCTGGCTGGAGCCAACGGGGCGAGGGCGTATGCGGCCACCACATCGAAGACCCGAAGGCCCGTCGCCCCGCTCCAGGGGAGGCGGGCCTTCGGCGTACGCGCCGTACGACCTCCCCAGAGCCCCATATACCGTCATGGGGATAATGAGTCCCTCGCGCGCGCTTCTCTCCCTCGGGTCCGTGGGCCCTACTGGGCCCACTCCCCCTCGGGACACCCGGGCTGACGTGCCGCGACGAGCCCCTGCGACGTAGCAGCGGCGTCGCCGTGCAGAGCGGAGCGGACGGAACCGGTGGGCACCGGGCCCGGCCCTCGCCCACGGCGCGGCACCCTCACGCGGAGCGGGCCCCAGGGCGATTCCCAAGAGCGCGAGGACTAATTATCCCCCAGAGGTGAGAGTGCGCGCCGCGGGCGCGCGAAAAGAGGGGCGGATGGGTGGGGCGGGGCCGGAGTCGCCGTTCCCGGGCCCCTTCCCCGCCGTACGGGCCGGGCTGGCCCCGCCCCACCCATCCGCTCGGCTTCTCATCCGTGCTCCCCCGACCCGCCGTTGCCGTCCGCGGGTCCGTGGAAGGGATAGAAAGGACGCGCTTCGCGCGGCGACTGAAGAAGCAGAGCGCCGCATCGGTGCAGGTGGATGGGCTTCCTCGGGCCGCGGAACAGCCAGGAAGGGGCTTGGCGCGGCCCCTGGGGCGCGTTCAGGGCTCCCGTGCCCGTTTCCATGCCGCACGCGCTGCCGTGCGCTCACAGGGGCACATGGGGCTTCTGTAGCCTCGGAGGATGCGACGACCGCAGTCTGGCGTGGCGTCAACTTCCCGGTGACACCGCTGTGTTCCGGTTCGGGGAACCGGTAGAACGGCTCCGCGTGACTTCCGCACTGGTGGGCTCGTTGTCCGGGAGACACGTGCCCATCCCGACGTCACTCGTGCGGGCGGGCCCCGATTCCGTGCCCGGCATTCGGGGCCCGCTCACCGAAGTGCCGCCCAGTCCGTTTGGTTCGGGATGATGCGCTGATGTACGACAATGTCACGCCGAGCGAGGCTCAGTTGCGTGGTGCCCTCGCTGCTCTGGCCCTGCCCGTCCCGCAGGAAATCGATGACCTGGAGGACGGTGAGCGGAAGGCCGCTCTGGCCGCGCACCTCCTGCGCGCTGCCACCCGGGCCACGCACAACCTGGTCAATGCCGCCCCGGGACTCGGCGAGGCCGCCCGCCGCGCGAAGGCGGTTTTCCCGCACGGCTGGCCGATCCCGGAAAACCACTGGACGACCGCGCGCATCGAGCTGGCCTTTCCCGCCGACCGCCTGGCGATGCTGCTGGACGACCAGCACACCGATGCGGCGGTCACCATGGACGATCCGGACTCGGATCAAGGCGAGGACGGCGGGATCGAGCAGATCGAGGCGCACGCCGCCGGGGCCTGGGCTGCCGTGGAAGCCGCCGGCGCCCTCATCGACCTCCGCAACGGCCCCGCCAGCAGCCCGCAGTTTGCCGGGGCGGCGCTTGACCTGATCGGCGACCAGGTCAGTCGGCTCGACGCCGCCTATCATGCGCTCGCACGGCACCACAGGCACGAGGTGTCACCGCTTCGTTGACAAGCGGCGATGTCGCTCAGCGGCCGAAACGGCAGGTCCCCGACTGATCGGGGCCGCCGTAGGAACGGCCGCGACGACCCGGGCGGGCTCACTCGTCGACGTCGCCACTGGGTTGCTCGAAGCTCATGTCGACTGCCCGGCGAGTGCGGCCAGGCGCTCCATCTCGTCCAGGCCGTCGTTGCAGCACCGCCCGCACACCAGGCGGAGCCTGTTCGGCTTCTCCGGCAGCGGGATGTTGTACGGCAGCCGGTCCTCGTCGTCGCGTTGGCGCAGGTCGTAGTCGCATTCGGCGCACAGCAGGCGGGCCGCTCGCGCCTGCTTCTCAGTCCAGGCCGGCCAGTCCGCCGCCAGGGCGAAGCCCGTAAGCACCATGCCCTCGGCCTTCGGCTCGAAGATCGTGAAACCCCAGCCCGGACAATCGTCGGGGATGTTGTCGATGGACTCCTTCAGCGAGGGCATCCATCGCACCACGTGTGTCAGGTCCTTCCGGGCGATCCGGACCTCCTCGCCACGGCGCAGTTGAGTGCTGCGGGAGTTGGCCAGAGGGAAACGGAAGGCCGTCACGATCGTGTACGGCACTTCCAGCAGCTCAAGGTCCCGGCCGATCTCGGCGGCGGTGGCCTTCCACTCCCCGCAGCCGGTCTCGCGCCACAGCGCGAGACCGTCGCCGTTCAGTACGGCGGACACCCTTACCGTGCTGATGACGCGCCGCTGCGCGGCCCGCACTTCCGGGAGAACTGCTTCCGCCATCGGATCACCCTCATCTCGTCACAGCACCCGGGCGGGCGCCATCCATCCCCTCAACGATCGGCGGTACCGCGCCGTCCGGTGCGACTTTTCACCGCCCCGTTCGCCCCGGCCCAGGGCCAGTAGCGTTACAGGCAGGCGTCACCGCGTGACGCCTGCTGAACGGGAACGCTTCCGCCATGCCCGGGTGCGGCACCGGGGCGAGCAGTACCGGCTGTCCGAGCGCTTGCGGGTGCCGAGCGGGGTGTCGCTGGCGTACCAGGTCGACCCGCACTCCGGGCAGCGGAACCGGGGCCACGGGTGCCTCCGGCCCTCGATCAGAGCCCGGTATGCCTCACCGCCGGCGTCGATCGCTGCCCAGCGGGCCCGCGCCACCCGCCAGGCCCTTGTACGACAGGCCGAGTCGCAGTAACGACGCGACCGCCTGCTGCCCTTCGGCAGCTCCATGCCGCACTGGCCGCACCGCCGGACGTACCTCCTGGCCATGCCTCCAGGGTCCTCCCATCCGGCGGCGCGGGCCAGGCCCCAGGTCATTCCTCACCGGTGGCGCCCGGATCGCGCAGCGGGCCTGTCAGCCATCGCGACCCTGCGCGATAGGAATCCGGGACCTTACTTTGTGGCCGAATCGGGTGCATGATTCCTCCACCCCCACAGGCACCATCAAGCACGCATAGGGGGCAATGTGAGTCTGAAGCGGCACGTTCCAACCCGAGCCACCGTGATCCGCGCCGGGGATGCCACAACGCTGGTAGCCCTTGAAGACTGGTGCAGCGGTCAAGTCCTGGCTCCCGTAGACACTCAGATCATTGAGGCAGCGGCTGGAAAGCCGCGCCAGGAACTGCCCGGCATGCAGCTGCGGGTGCGAGCCCTGCTCACTGCCCAGCTCGCTGAGGAGCTTGACCTACAGCACTGGGAGCCTTGGCACGGTGCGCAAAGTGCGCGGGCGGCGTGATGCGCTCGCCCGCGCCGATCGGGTGAGCTGGTAAGAATCCTGCCAGGAGCCGCAAACGGCAGTGAGCGGGACCTCTGCCGATACTGTTTGCCGCGTGGAGACCGTGCACCAACTGCGAGTGTCGATGCCAGACATCGAGCCGGTGGTGTGGCGGCGCATACACGTCTACTCGCACACCCCGCTGTCCGGGCTGCACGCAGTCATCCAGGTCGCCATGGGCTGGGACGACGCCCACCTGTACGAGTTCGGCGCCCGGTGGGAGTCGTACGGGCACAACGGCCGTGAGCCGTCCGCGTACACCGTCGCCCAGATGCTGCCAGAGGTGGGCAGCGGCGCGGGGTACGTGTACGACTTCGGTGACCACTGGGTCCACCACATCACCGTCGAAAAGATCCACCGCCCCGCCGCGAACACCCACTACCCGCGGTGCAGTGCCGGGCGCCGGGCCTGCCCGCCCGAGGACTGCGGCGGCCCGCTCGGCTACGAACGCACCCTGCGTGCGATCCGGGCCCGCAAAGGGCCCCGCTACCGCGAGCTGCGCGAGTGGGGCCTGCACAAGTACAACCCGGCGCACTTCGACCGCGACGAGATCAACCGCGGCTTGGCTGACCCGAAGTCCATCGGCTACCCCGAACCCGCCCCATGGCAGCGGGAGGTCCTCGACCTCTCCAGCCGCCGGTACCCAGGTGCACCCGCCACGGGTGGTCAACCCGTTGACCACCCCCAGGCCGAACCGGAAGAGGACCCAGGGGAGTCCGAGCCCGCCGTCGAAGTGGTCAACGGGTTGACCACCGAGTCGCCGCCGCCCAGCATCACCGACGCGGTCGACTCCGTCCTGGACGCACTCGACAAGGTCGACAAGGCCCGCGCCCTGCTCGGCGTTGCGCTGCGAGCCGAGCAGGCAAAGACCGGCGCCAGTGCCAACGAACTCGCCGAGCGCGTCCGCGGCGCGATGTCCCGCCCCCTGGTCCTCAAAGCCCTCCGGCATACCGACTGACAAGGCGGTCGGTGTCCCGCCGTACACTCCAAGGCATCCATGTCACCGTTTCGTTGACAGGTCAATACGGGGGGTGCCGCTCAGCGGTCGACCAGCCTCGGGGTATCGGGCTGGCTCCAGTCCACGCGGCGATCGGCATTGTGCGCCCATGCCCGCCAGCCGTGGATCGTGGGGTCGAACAGCCCGCACAGGTCCACGGTGCGGATCTCCAGCGGCCGCCCCTGCTCGTCCCATTCCCGAACCTGCACCACAGGGTGCCCGTCGATGAGCGCATACCCCTGGTGCGCAACCTGCCGCGTCCAGGTACTGGCCACCAGCATGATGAAGTAGGGCGGCTCGTCCCGCTCGACCTTCCACGTGAAGATGGTCCCCGGCTCGGTGGCGGCCGGCCGGGTCTCCACGACGGCGGTCGGCACCTCGGGGGCCTGCTCGGGTACGTACGCGGGATGCAGACGGGTCTGTGCTGGCTTAGGCAGTCCGGCCGACGCGTGCAGCTCCCGGTGCCTCCGGGACCTCGCACGCTGATGCTCAGCCTCAGCCTCGAACAGCTCTTGCACGCGGGTGCTGACAGCCTCTCCGATCGCCTGTCGCGCCAGAGCTACCTTCACCTGTTCCTCCACTCATCTGCCCCTCGCCATGCTCGCGGATCGGCATGGCGCGGCGCCATGACACAGGTGTTCGCGCCCCGGTCCCTGCCGTCGGCTCCGCGAATGCGGTTACGTGCGTAACCATCCCTCGATACTCTGCGATGACTTTCACCTGAGTTCGGAGGTTGGGGATGCACGGCACTTCGCCGGACGCGGCGAGCGCGACCGAGGAGTTGTGGAACGCGAACCAAGTCGCCAAGGTCCTGGGGATCTCCGCCACAGAGGTCGGCCGGCGGCTGCGCCGGGGCGAGGAGCCCGCGCCGCGCTACCACGCCGGGGAGGCCCGCAACGTGCTGTGGGTGCCGAGCATGGTGCGGCTGTACGCCGCGCAGCGCGGGCAGGCCCTCGCGGAATACGCCGGGGTAAGGCGGCTACCGGTGCCGATGTGGGTGAACTGGCCTGCGCTCCCGGAACCGCTGCCGCGCGTCGTGGACCAGGTGGTCGAGGTGCCGCGCATGTGGACGCAGTCGCCGGGCGACCCGCATCTGTTCCACGTCCGCATCTGGCGGGGCCGTGCCGACGATGCCGAGCGGATCGTGTGCCTGCTGTCCGTCATGGAGAACGCCACGATGTACGCGACCTCGGTCGGCAATGGCGAGTGGGTGATGGAGTCGGTGGTGGCCGCCGGGCTGCTCAGCCGGGAAGAGGCGTACCGGACCTTCGTGTTCGCGCTCGGGGTGCGCAACCCGAACCCCCTGTCCGAGGGCGATCCACAGTCCCTGATGTACGTGTCCTTCCAGCTGCCCGGCCCGGTCCCGCGTCTGCTCGACCGATGGCGCAAGCCGCGCGGGGAGTTGTTCGCGGGGTCCAGCGTGATCCCGGCGCGGTTGTCGCACCTGGCGCACCTGGTGGGCGAGGAGGTGGAGATCTATCCGGACGGGACACACACACCGGAGGTGGTCGCACGGTACGTCGGCGGGGAACGGCCGGTGGTCGTCGACTGGGACCCGATGGAGCTGGAGGCGCACCTGAAGCACACCGAGGTGCTCCGGGCCTGGGCCGCCGAACTCGCCGAGGCCGGGCAGGCCCGGGACGCGGCCACGGTCACCGACGCCGCCACCTCGACGGCCAATGCCGTGCTCATTGCTCACGACTACTACGGCCGCGTCTACGGCAACGAACGCCGGGACGTCGTGCAGCGGCGCATTCCGCAGCCGGAACCGGCGACGGTGGAGGAACTCCGCCGGTTCGCCTCCGAGTCGGGCGGCTCCACGGTGGGGCACTGGCTTCGTCTGCACCGCGCCACCGCACTCCTCGCTGCGCGGGACGGCCTGCCTGCCGAGCGGCACGCCGCACTCCTCGCCGCGGTGGAGGAGAACGACGCGATGCTGTCCGGCCCGGTGCAGGCGATCGGCAGCGAGCTGGGCGGCTGGCCTCTGCGCCTGGCGGCCGCCGCCCATTCGCAGCTCGACGAGTACGTGCAGACCCTGGCCTGGTACGGACCCAAGGCGGAGCACCAGGAGGCAGCCCGCCAGCTGCGGGACGCGCTGTGGGACGACGAACGCGGCGCGGTCCGCGCGGGATACGACCCCTTCGGCCGGCTGGTGCTGGTCACCGAGGACCGGGCCGCCGCGGCCGTGGCCTGCCCCGCCGAGGAGGCGGCCGCCTACCGGCTGGACCAGCCGCATCCCGGCTTCCGGCTCCTGGAGGACGGCCGTCTCGACTTGCTGCCGCTGACGCAGACCGGCCCTGTCCGCAGGCGCCTCATCTGACCAGGACGCCAGTGTCAACGTTTCGGTGACACAAGAAGATGGCGGGGGCGCCCGGCTGTCAGAGCTGGACGGTAGCGTCCCTCCATGGCCCCCGTCTCCCCCATTCTGGTGACGTCCCCGATACCGCCGCTGGTCCTGCTGCCGGCGGCGGTCTTCGTCGCGGGAGTGCGGGGATGACCGGTCAGCCGCGCCCACGGGAGACCGAGTGCGTCCGATCCGTGGCAGATCATGCCGAGTTCACGCCGGTCTATCCGCCCTTCGACTGGGCCGCTTCGTGGCGCCGGGTCGTCGCCTCACGCGCAGGGGAAGGCGTCGAGGCCCACGCGGAATCCGGTGAGCGCGACCGCTGAGCGTCTCGCGGCCCCGGATTCGGGACACATGCCGTGACCTCGCAGGCCGGGCTCTTCAGTCCCGTTGCCCTTCCTCCAGGCTCAGCACGTCGAGGATGTGCAGGAGTTGGCCGTCGGCGGAGCGGGCCATCAGCATCACCTCGTGCGGCTTGACGTCGTCGCCGTAGTCGGCCGACGTGATCTCTTCGCGCAGCACGCCCTCGAAGGCGGCGCACTCGGTGCAGCCCGTCCGGTGCATCAGGTACCGGGCGGGGGCCCGCACCGTGCTGTTGTCGCCCTTCTCCAGCACGTGCGCCGGCTCGCCGGTGGCGTGGCTGCCCATGCGTCCGGTGACCGTGTACGTGTAGAAGGGGTGTCCCCGCCGGGCTTCGAGCACCGTGGCCATCACGTGCACGACGTCTCCGCGGCCGAAGTGCTCGGTGGTGATGTCCCGTTGGTGGATAGCGCTGGCGTTCAGTTCGTCCTGCAACATGGTGGTGACCTTACGGTCCGAGCTGTCGGCGACGTCGGGCCGTCCGCTGCCGCGCAGCGGCCTGTCAACGTTTTGGTGACATCGCGCGGGGGTGGAAGGGTGAGCCCATGGCGATCGACCACGTGAAGCGGCAGCGGACTCGGGAAGCGGCGGAGGATCTGCTCCGCGAGCGTTACGGGGAGGGCCGCAGCTACCTCGACCCGATCCGGGTGATGCAGGAAGTGCGGGCGCAGGCGTTCGGCTACTTCGTCCGCGAGGGCGAGGAGGCGCCAGAGGTGCCGGCGGAGGACCTCCTGGCTGCGCTGACGCAGGTCGAGGAGGCCCGCACACGCCTGGACGCGCTGGAGCGGGACCTGATCCGCGGCGCCCGCAACCGCAACGTGTCGTGGCAGAAGATCGCGGACAGCCTGGGCATGGCGAACCGGCAGGCCGCCGAGGCCAGGGCGACCCGCCTGGAGCGGGCGGCCGAGTCCCACAGCCGTGACCGCGACGTCCCCACCCAACGACGCGAACGCGCACGGCAGCGGGCCGTGGAGGCGTGGTGCGCGGCCCATCAGGCCCATATCCAGCAGACCGCCGAGCGCCTGGTCGACGTCGCCGAAGCGTGGCCGCAGCTGGCCGAGGACTACCTCACGTCCCACTCTCTGCGCGCCCTGGAGAACAGGCTGAAGGGCGATGGCGACGGCGTGAGGCTGCTCGATGATCTGGAGACCCTGCGCACGAGGCTCGCGCCGTACGGGAAGCCGCCCCTGGAGCCCTCCGGTGAACGTGCCCCGGAGGCGGCGCAGGCCCGCGATGCCGCGCTGGCCCTGCTCTCCGAGCTGATGGCGGTCCGCCTGGAGGTCGACGCAGCCCGGACGTCAACGAAACAATGACACCCGTCCGTACGCGCTGCGCGAGCGGTAGCAGGCCCGGCCGCCACGGCGCCAAAGGCATCCGGCGCGGGCCGTGCGGCCGTACGATGAAGCAAGCTGTACCGGTGGCGTTCCCCCGTGCCACCGGGACAGCTTTTCCCATGTCGGGGCGGGGAGTTCGCCCCGGTCACGCGGGGGCATGGTCAACGTGGTCTGTCGCTAGGGCAGTTGGGATCTTTACGCTCTGCTCATGTCGAAGCAGAAGCGAGGCAGGAAGCACCGGACGCCGCAGAAGCGGGCCCCACGTGACCTCTCGGTGCCGCGTCCGCGTGCGGCGGCTGCGGTGCTGCCGGGTGGCGGGTTGCCACTGCGGGGGAGCATGGACCATACGGCGCGGATGCTGGAGCACGCGAAGCCGGATCAGCTGGTGGAACTGGTGCTGCCGTACCTGTGGGTGGCCCTCGCGGACGGCCGCGTGCCGGCGAACGTGTGCGTGGACGCGTGCATGACGCTGCGCAACGCCTACGGTCAGCTGGGGGTGCGGGCTGAACTGCTGCCGGTCGACCTGGCGGTTCAGCACAAGGACGGAGGCGGCACCCGCTACGGATCGCTCACGCCGAGCTGGACCGGAACCTCGTGGAACGGGCACTGCGTGCTGGTGCTGCCCGACTCCGAACGGTTCGTGGATGCCACCGTGGAACAGTTCGACGAGGTCCGTGAGATCGGAATGGGCCCGATGGTCGGCAAGGTGGCGTTGTCGACCGACGGCGGCGGCTCGCTGATGGAGCCGGGGGCGCAGGTGGTCCTCCAGCGCGGGGACCTGATGCTGACGTACACGGTCGCCGGGCCGCAGGCACTGGGCTCCATCGTGGAGCACCCCGAGGCGATAGCCCACGCCGACGATCATCGGCGCACCGGGGTGAACGTCGCTTCCTTCACCCTGGTCGCCCTGCGCGGCGAGGGTGTGCGCGGCCGGGCGATGCAGGCCCCCTACCCAAGGCTGCGGGCCCTGCTGCGGGCGGTCGGAGATGCCCCGTACGAGGCGGACGAGGCCGGAGACGTGCGGTTCTGCGTGCCCGATCAGAACGGCCGGGAGCGATGGCTGCGGCTGGACGAGATCCCCCTGCCGCCGACCACCCCGGCCGCTTGGCCGCGCCCGTAGAGGTTGCCTTCACGGCGGACCAAAGAATCTGACGCAGAGGACCCCGGGCGGTGGCTGACCGCCCGGGGTCCTCTGCGTCGCGCCCAAGCAAAAACGTCCGTTTTTGCTCGGTCTCCGCTACCGTACTGTCCCTCACCCAGAGTCAGGATTCTGTGACGGAGGAGTTGGCGATGACGGCAGGGACCGATGCACTCGACACGGCGAAGCGGCTGCGGGGGATCACGGAGGAGCTCACCGGGCGCTTCCTTGAGCGGGACGACGTCGTACGGACGCTGATCGTGGCGATGCTGGCTGGCCAGCACTCATTGGTGCTCGGTCCTCCGGGGACGGCCAAGAGTGAGCTCGCGCGGGAGCTGACGGGCCGGATCGAGGGGGCGAACCTGTGGGAGATCCTGCTGAGCAAGTTCACGGCGCCGACGCGTATGTTCGGCCCGATCGACGTCGCGGCGCTGAGTCGGGGCGAGTACCGCCAGGTCTACGACGGCCGTGCCACGACGGCGCACATCGCGTTCATCGACGAGATTTTCAAGTGCTCCGCGGCCGCGCTCAACGAGACCTTGGGTTTGCTGAACGAGCGGCTCTACCACCCGGAGAACGGCGGCGCCCCGATCCGGTGCCCCCTGATCAGCGCCGTCACCGCGTCCAACGAGCTGCCCTCTGCGGAGGAGTCAGCCGCCATCTATGACCGTCTGCTGGTGCGTATGGAGGTGGGCTATCTGGCCGATCCGAGCAACTTCGCCGCCTTGATCCGCTCCGCCGTCGACGAGGAAGCCGTCCCGTCGCGGACCACGATCACGCTGACGGAACTCCAGCACGCGGTGACCGCGGCCGTCCCCGCCGTGGACGTCCCCGACCTGATCGTGGACGCGATGTGTACCCTGCGGGCCGCCCTGCGTCGCAAGGAGCTGACCTCCTCGGACCGCCGATGGCGCCAGTCCGTCCGGCTGCTCCAGGCATCGGCGTTCCTCGACGGCCGCGAGGCGGTCGGCGAAACCGATCTCACCGTGCTGACCCATGTGCTGTGGGACTCCCCCGCCCAGCGACCGCTCGTCGAGCGCGAGGTCCTCCAGATGGTCAACCCCGATGCCCGGGAGGCGCTCGACCTTGCCGACGCCATCGAGGAGCTGGAGGCACAACTGGACGCGAAGGCCGGCCAGTCCAAGGAGGCCCTGAGTGACTGGGCGATCAAGGAGGCCAACGGCAAACTCGCGCGCGCCGGCAAGAAGCTGGCGAAGCTCCGCAAGGAAGCGCAGGCCAGCGGACGCTCCATCGTCACGATCGAGCGGGTCATCGCCCGGCAGCGTGCCGTGCACGCGCGCGTGCTGACCGAGGCGCTCGGCGTCGACGCGTCCATGGTCCAGGCACAGCTCTAGGACGGCGGGAGGTACGAGCGCCATGGGCAAGACCCTGAGCAAGCTCAAAGACCTGGCGAGCCGGGCCGGAAGGTGGCTGGGCCTGGCCCAGTCTCCCCCCGCGCCGAAGGCGACCGGTGCGGTCGTCGCCGACCGCTTCGATCAGATGGCTTGGCGCGAGACGTACGGCCAGGCGCCCGCGCTGCGGGAGCTCGCCGAGGACCTGAACGAGCGGCACGACTACACCGACGACCTGCTGCGCGACGTGTTCCTCGCCGCCTACAAGGTCACCCCCCAGGTCCGCGGCCGCAAGGAGATGGACCCCTCCCGGCTGGTCAACCACCAGGTCATCACGGCGATGACGGGTAGCCCCGAGTTCGAGGAGCTGCACCGCGAGACGGCCGGTGACCCGTACGCCGCCGCCATGGCGGTCCTTGCCCAGGCCGACGCCCTGCGCCGGATGCTGGAGGACTCCCGCACCGCCCGCGAGCAGACGCAGCAGGCCAAAGACACCGAGGACGCCGCGCAGAAAGCGGCGGCCGCCGTGGCCGAGGCGCTCCAGCGGGCCACCGAAGCCGCGGACGAGGACGGCGCCGTTTCTGACGAGGAAGCCGACGCGGTCGGGCGGGCCATCGGCCGGGCCGAGAAGGCCGGTGAGGAAGCCGAGCAGGCTCTCCAGAAGGCGGCGCAGGCCGTCGCCGCGGCCACCCCCGGCATCCGAGTAGCGGTGCGCCGCGCCCTGGCCGAGGCCGCCGAGGCCGCGCGGGAGGAAGCCGCGCTGATGCGGGCGTGGGGCATGGAGCCAGGCCCTCTGGAGCGGATGTCGTACGAGCAGCGCGCCCAGCTCGCCCAGCGGCTGCGCTCCGGACGGCTCGGGCGGTTCGCGGAGCTGATCGGCCGCTTTCGGCAGATGGCTTTCGGTGAACGCGCGCGGAAGGTCGAGAACGCGCCGGGCGAACTCGTCGGGATCACCCTGGGCGACGATCTCTCTCGGGTCATCCCCTCCGAGCTGGCCCATCTCGGCATCCCCGCCATGCGCGCGGTGTTCGCGGCCCGGTATGCCGAGGCCCGGCTGATGCTGTACGACAGCCGCGGCGAGCAGTACACCGGGCAGGGCGCGGTCATCGCCTGCGTGGACTGCTCGTTCTCCATGGCCACCCCCGCCGGCGCCGACGGCATCACCGGCGAGGCGTGGGCCAAGGCGTGTGCGCTGGCCCTCCTGGACCAGGCCCGCACCGCGCGCCGGGACTTCGTCGGCATCCTGTTCTCCTCGGAGGACGAAGTCAGCGTGCACCGCTTCCCTGCCGACCAGCCCGCCGCCATCGCCGATGTGATCGAGTTCGCCGAACACTTCTTCGGCGGCGGCACGGACTACCAGGTGCCCCTGTCCACCGCCGTCGAGCTGCTGGAAGCGGAGTTCAACGACTCGGGACGGCCGCGCGGCGACATCGTGATGATCACCGATGGCGAGTGCGACGTCACCGAGGAGTGGATGCGCAGCTGGAACGAGGCCAAGCACCTGCTCGACTTCCGGTGCTTCGGCATCGCCATCGGAGCGGGCCCCGCCACCGGGCCCGGCTCCGTCCTCGACGCACTGTGCGACAACCTCCGCAGTCTCGATGACTTGGCTGACCCTCATGCGGTCGCCGATCTCTTCCGGGTGATCTGACCTTCCCTTCCTCTCCCCCGACCTCCGCCCGCCGCTTTAAAACGCCCGTTTTCGCTCTGGAGACGTTCATGTCCGTACCCCAGCCCTCGCCCGCGCAGGACGCCGACCCCAGGACCGGCGACGTCGTGTTCGACGCCTACGCCGAGTCGATGGACGCGGAAGGCGCTCCGCTCCTCGGCCACCTGGTGCTGTACTCGATCTTCGACGGCCTGGTTACGCGGGACGACCTCGAAGGATGGTTCCGCGAGCTGGAGCTGGACGAGGCGCTGCTACCGCCCCCGCTCCGCAACGTCGATGCCTTCGAGCGGGTGACCGGCCCGGACGGCGTCCGGGTGACCTACCCGTTGGACGATCCCAACGCCACCGGCCCCGCCAGCCGCCACGGCCGCCGCCGCGGCCGCAACCAGCTGGTCAACTCGGCGACCCTGATGGTCCGCCCGGTCCGGCGCGACGGTGAGCAGATCGTCCGGCACGTCGTACGGGAAGTCCGGGACGAGGAAACGACGAGCCTGGAGTACGACCCCCGCCTCGCCGTGTGCACCTTCCACCGGGACAACACCCAGGGCAGCCCCGAGGGGGCCGGCACGCTGGAGATCCGGCCGGACAACGCGGCCATCGCCCGTCTCCCCGAGGCCGAGCAGACCAACGTCCGGCGGATGCTCGCGGACATCGAGGACACCTATCGCCGCCGCTGCACCTACCTGACCAGCGACAAGCTGCGCTCCGTCATCCGGCGGTACGTCGAGCACCTGGGCGCGATCCGCGTGCGACCGACCGGAGGGGTGTACTTCGTCCACCGCCAGCACGCGCAGACCCTGGGAGCGCTGCGCAACCTCGTCCGGCACTTCGGCAAGGGCAGCCACCTGGTGCGCGTCCCGCTGCCCGACCAGGACGAGATGCGGGAAATGATCATCACGGCCTTCACGACGAAGGCGAAGGACGAACTCGACGCCCTGGCCCAGGACATCGCCGCGGCCCAGCGCGAGGGTAAGGCGGATGATGCGGCCAAGCTGTTCGAGCGGTTCCAGGCTCTGAGGGACACGACCGATGAGCACTCCGCCCTGCTGTCGGCCTCGCTGGACGACACCCGCGCCGCCCTGGACCTCGTCAAGATCCAGCTCGGTGGCCTGCTCGCCACAGCATCCGACGACGAGTAGCCCGTCCCGCAGGCCCACGGCCTGCCCGCCGGTCGCTAAAACGCCCGTTTTAGCAATGTGGTCCTGATCGACGAATCCGGTCTGGGGCGCGATCGGGGCCTGTACGGTCGCTCGCCATGGGCTTGGAGAAGGTGTCGTACGCATGGGTGGCACGGGCCGTGTTGACGGTGATGGCGTGCGGTGTGGCGGCCGTGCGCTGGCAGCATCCGCTCGCCGCCGGAGGCATCGTGGGGGCCGCGGTCCTCACCGCCGCGATCTGGTCGGTGCTGGCGGCTCTGTCCTTGAGTAACGCGATCTGGGCCGGGCTGGTGAGCCGGGATCTGACCTGGTACGCCTACCTGCCGCCCGACGGGGTGCGACGGGGCGGCCCGCTCGACCCGGACACCGAGTTCATGGTGGGGCAGATGTGCCAGGTCGAAGCCCGCGTCCAGGACTTCATCCGAGAGTCGGACCTGGAGCACGTCTCGCTGGCCGTGACCGGCGGCCGGCTCGGCCTGTGGCACGAGGCGGTGTCGACCCGTTCCGGGCGCAGCGGGCATGTGGCCTTGGGGTACTTCTGGCTGTGGCCCGACCGCAGCGCCGCCCTGCCCTACATTCTGGAACACGAGCTGGCGCACCTTCGCCGCAACGACGCACGGACCCGCTTGGGCACCACGACGCTCCGCGCCGCCCTGATCGTGCTGTGCGTCGGGCTCCTGCCGCTCGCCCAGGCCGTCCTCGTCCTGGCCGTCCTCGCCGCGGTCGGCATCGGCTACCAGTGGTGGGTTGAGCTGGCCTGCGACCGCGAGGCCGCACGGCACTGCGGCCGCCATGTCGCGGTCGCTGCCTGGAAGAAGGACCTGGCCGACAGCCGAGAAGTCCCCCTGGGTCGACGGCTGTTGGGCGCCTTCCTGGCGCTGCGCAGCCACCCGCCGATGGTGCTGCGCCTGTGGTGGGCCCGCCTCACCCCGTCCAGGAGCTCGTGACGATCGGCCCTGATCCGCACACTGCCGGGAAGCGGATCTTCGTCCTGCCTGTCTCCGCGGTGGTGCGCACTGAGCTGCCGTACGGTGCGTCGGGGCTGTAGAGCGCCGATCACGCCTCGCGGGCGTCCTCTCGGCTGCTCCGGTTCAGCGACCGGAGCAGGTCGGATCACGGACGCCGGGCGAGGACGTCGGCGACGCGGGAGGATGCCGCGACCCAGGCGGAGGCGGCGGGGTCGATGTAGCTGATGACCGTGCGGAGGTCGTCGTGCCGGGCCGCGAGCGGCATGGTCCAGATGCCTCGACGATGGGCGATGCGGTTGCGGAGCTTGTGGAGACGCTGGACCGGGTCCTCGACGAGGGTCAGGGCGCGGCTGGGGGCGTGGGGGAAGGCGCCGGCGAGGTCGGGCCAGAGGGTGGCGCGGTACTGGCGGGCGAGCAGGAAGCGCCAGAACCCGAACCCGAGTTCCGCGATGATCTTTCCGCGTGGGGTGACGGCTCCGCCGCGCTGGGCGCGCTGGCGGGCGGTGCGGATGTCGGCGCGGGCCTTGTCGCTGAGCGGGACGGTGGGGTCGTCGTACCACTCGGTGGTGCGCTGCCGGCGCTGCTGGCGGTGGACGAGCCGGGCGTCCATCGCGTTGCGCAGCATGATCTCCAGATGCCCCAGCGGCTCGAAGAACGCAGCCGCGGCCTCGCCGTTCCACCGGTACAGCGAGAGCGCGGCCGCCGTGTCGCCGCCGCAGGCTGCCAGGTATGGGGCGAACCGGGCTGTGCTGATCAGCGTGACCACGGCCGCGTGGGCGGGCGGCAGCGGGCGGGGACGTCCCGGTGTGCTGGGCATGGTGGGGTCAGCGTAGGTACACTGGGCGACGAAGACCCTGGATTCGTCCCTGGTAGCCCCAACGGGGCAGGCCACACACCCAGGGTTCAGACTTCGCGAAGGCCGCCCGACATCCGGGCGGCCTTCGCGCGTACTCAGCGCAGGCGATCTAGGAGCTTGTCGGCTGGGGTCGTGCCCGGGTATCGCCGCAGCGACTGGTGACAGAGAGTTCTTACCGGCGGCCCTACCTCTGTGCTTGCCGCCTTACGAGCGTTCTAGCGCGTCCAGCAGTAGCTCGTTGTAGCCCGCGGCCGCGAGGTCGTCGTCGGAGAGGCCGGCCTGGCGCAGGAGCTTGAGCGTGGTGGCGTGGTCGGACCGCGCCCACGCCATCCGGGTCGCCTCCCGCAGCGTGCGCCGGGCCTTCAGGACCTGCGGGTCGGTCTCGTCACTCCCGGCTGCTTCGCGGGCCTGGTGGAAGGCCGTCACGGCCTGGGCCACCTTGGCGAACGCCGTCGCCGTCTTCTTCTTCTCCGCCTCTTCAGGCAGGAGCGGGTTCAGGACGACGGCCGGGCCCCACTGCGGAGTCCTGGCCCCGGCCCGCCGGTCGCTGTCGTACGCGCGGCGGCGTTCCTCGACTCCGCGCCGCAGCTGCTCCAGTCCCTGGGGAAGCTCCCAGCCCGATCCGCCGCGGTTGGTCACCTCGGCCTTCAGCTCCTGGACGTGCGCCCGGTAGCTGTCGATCAGGCCGCGGACCTTGAGCGGCATCCCCTTCTTGTAGGCGCCCTCGCGGTGGAAGGCGCGGTTGCCGTGCAGGACGACGAGCAGGGCGCTGGCGCCGCCCTCCAGGTCCTCGGTCAGGCGGCCACGGACCGGGAGCCAGTTCGCGAGCGCGGCCTGCGTGCTGGGCGACAGGGGCCAGACCTCGGTGGTGTGGAGGTGGGAGCCGATGGCCTGCGGGTTTCGGATGATCTTGATCCAGGACAGATCGGGTGCGAGGTCGACGATGCCGATGGTGCACAGTTCGCCGGACCGGGCGGCGGTGTCCAGGACCAGGCCGATGATGACCAGGAGGCGTGCCCGGCCGGGGGCCGACGGCTTGCGGTCGACCTCGGTCTGGAGGCGGTTGTGCAGCTCGCTGCGGGCCCAGGCCGGCATCGTCGGCTTCGGGGTCGGCTTCGGGTAGGAGATGGCTCCGCTGGGGACGCCCGCCGCGGCGGCGAAGCGGCGCAGGATGCTCGCCCGGCGCCGCTGCGAGGCGGTCACGCCCTTGGGCGGGGTCTTGAGCTCCCGAGCCCGCAGCTCGCCGTTGTCGGTCATCTCGCACAGCGCGTGGGCGCCGGGCCCGAGCAGGTCCCGCATCGACTTCCCGTACCGGTTCCGGAAGTCCTCCCGCTTCAGCGCCCGCTTCAACGTGCCTTCCACCCAACGGACGTGACCGGCCACGCTCTCCGTCATGTCCGGGTCCTCCAGCACCTTCTGGACCAGGGCGGGCAGCTCCCCGACCGCAGGACAACGGTCTTCGTCAACGTCGTTCGCGGACAAGGCATCCCCTTCGGTCTCCGAGTAGGACTCATTATCCCCCATGCCGGCTATCCCGCGACAGAGGAACCTGGCCGTAGCGGCACGGGAACAGGACCGGGGAGAGAGGGGAGTTGGTACCCCGCGAGGTTTTCCCCATTTCACCGGGAGCGGCATGGCGAGATAGGCGGGCAGGCCGGCCCCGGCGTCCCGGAGGCGCGGGCCTGTCCTGCCGGGGTGCCCGGCAGGGAGCCGCCCGGGAAGGAAACCCACGCCCATGAACGTCGACCCGCTCGTGCCCGGAGGAGGCGACCGCCCCCCTCTGCCCGTGCTGCTCCTCGTGGTGGCGGCCGCCGTCCTGGCGGCGCAGAGCGAGGCGTGGGCGAGCGCCCTGGGAACGGCGGCCGCCGTCTACACCGTCCTCGCAGGTGGCAACCAGAACCGCAGGAGCTGACCATGGCCCGCACGAAGCCCTCCGACCTCGAACTCGCGATGGTCGCCGCAGTCAAGGAGCGCGGATTCACCGTCAGCCCCACCCAGTTGGAACGATGGCGTACCCAACTGTGGCTGCCCCGGACCGCGGACTGGACCGACCCTGAGACGGGCGAGCTCCGTCCCGAGATCGTGCACCGGGCCGCCACCCTGGCGGGGATCTCCAGGACCGGGCGCAGCATCAGCTGGTTCGGCTGGGGCTTCTGGGCGATGAACGCCACCCCCGAGAGCACGGCGCGGCTGCGGGCGGAGGTGGCCAGCGCCTTCGAACGGCCGTTTCGAGGGGCCGGGATCGACTTCAGCCAGATCCCCCAGGGCGATTCCGACGAGGCGTTCGACGCCCGCCGGGAGATGGCGGCCAGGATGCTCATGGGCCAGCGCGGCTCTCGCCGTGACTTCGACGGGGCTCTGCGCGAGGGCGCGTTCGGCGCCCAGTTCGAGCTGCCGGCGTCCCGGTCTGTGTCCAACATCGTCCATCGGGCCCTGATGGACCCGGGCGCCCGGATGCTGATCGGCGGTATGGAGGACGTCGGGTTCGACGAGATGGTGGAGGCGTGGGCAGCCGCCACGCCCGGCAATCCCGAGATGATCGAGAACATCCGTGCCGCGCAGCGCGACGCCGCCCTGGCCGGTGACGACCTGTTCGCCCAGTTCCCCCTGGCGGGCGGCCTGCCCGGCCTGATCCGCGCCGTCCAGGAGGCCGACGGCCAGCGGCTGTGTTCGGCGGTGCTCGCCTGCATCAAGGCGAGCACGGCTCTGACCGTCTTGCTGCCGCACGTCGTGTCGAAGAGGCCGGAGATCCTGCGGACCCTGATGGCGGACGAGATGTGGGACCTGTGGGTTCGCGTCGGCTTCGCCCCCGTCCTCGGGATCGGCGGTGAGGCCGCGATGGCCATGAGCGTCGTCCAGCACCTCCTCTTCCCTGGATGGGCGGAGGGACTGGTGCGCTACCAGACCCTCATGGACACACTCCTGGCCCAGCCGCCCGCCGAATGACCGCCGGCCGCTCAGCCTGTCGGCCCGGACTCGAAGGTCGGGGTGTCGGCGGGAGGCAGGTCCGGGCGCATCCGGTGCCAGCGCGCCGGGTGGCGCCAGCGTCCGGCACCGTCACGGGCGACGTCGACGCCGACCTCCACCACCAGCTCCGGTGTCACGAGGGTGACGTGCAGACTCTCGCGCGAGCCCCACCCCGCGCTGAACGTCCAACCTGTCCAAGGGTGGTCATCTTCGGCCGGAGTGAGGAGCCGGGCGACCGCCCGGCCTGCGGTCTGCGGGAGCGTCGTGCTGCGCCCGACGTACCGCAGGCGCCCGTCGATGTCGTACCGGCCCAGCAGCAACATGCGGGGCGCCGCCGGAGAGCCGGTGAATGCACCAACGATGGCGTCCTCGGTCTTCCTGATCTTGTACTTTCGCCAACCGCGCACAGACGGCTCGTAGGCCCCCTCCAGCCTCTTGTAGACCACCCCTTCGACGCCGACCGCCGTCCAGCTGGTCAGCCACTCGCGCACGGTGGCCGGGTCGGTGGTGGACGGGCACAGTGCCCACGGCGCGGTCAGCTTCTCCTCGGAGAAGAGGGCTTCCAGTGCCGCCCTGCGGCGCCAGTAGGGCCAGCTGGTGGTGTCGGCGCCCACCAAGCGCAGCAGGTCGAAGGCCACGAAGTGGGCGGGCCACTGCTCGGCGAGCCGGGCCGCGCCGGCACCGCGCCGCTGGAGGCGGCCCTGGAGCCGCTCGAACGCGAGACGGCCCGCGGCGTCCCACACGATCAGCTCGCCGTCCATGGCCGTCGCGTCGGGCAGCTGGGCTACGCCGGACCGCACCTCGGGGAAGGAGGCCGTGAGGTCCGTGCCCTGGCGGGAGCGCAGCACCAGCCTCCCGGCGTCCAGGGAGAGCAGTGCTCTCCAGCCGTCCCACTTAACCTCGGCGGCCCACCCATCGGGCAGCGCCGGGTCGGACACGGGGGCCGCGAGCATCGGTTCCGGCAGCGTCCACATGGGCCCATGCCTTCCACGCTGGCGTCCGTTCGTACGGTGCCGCTGGTTCGCCCTCAGTCGAGCAGACCGAGTTCCGTGTCCGGGCGGCAGTGGACGCACGGCGGGACGTTCTGCCGCAGCGCGTCCAGTGCCTGTTCCCGGCTGACCGGCCGGCACCGGCCGCTCTTGGCCGCCGCCCAGCACTCGCCGGTGTGGACGGCGTCGATGTTCGAGCGGTTCAGGCCGTACTGGATCAGCCAGGCCGGAGCAGGCGGGCGCCGCTCCTCGCCCTGGCGGCGTTCGGCCTCGCGGCGTTCCTCGTCGGCGATCCACCGATCGAGCTGGCTCAGCGCCGCTGTCGCCTGCTGGACCACGACGCGGCGGGCGAAGTGGAGCAGGTCGAGACGGGACGGCTGATCGTTCACACGTTCGATTCTATGGCGCACGCCGCCCGGGGTTCCTTCCGGAGGGGCTGTGCGTGATCTGATCGGGTGTGAGCTGCTCCACCTGTGAGCCGCCCGACGGACCAACCCACCAGATTCCAAGGAACCGCGTATGAGCGACCTGTCAGCCCGCACCGACCACAGCAGCGCCCCGAACCCCCTGCACAGCGTGTACCTGCGGCTGGTCGCCGAGGAATCGATTCCCGAGGAAGCGCGAGGACAGTTCAGCTACCTGCAACCGCTGGCCACGGACCTCCTGGCGGGCATCGCCCTCGACACGCCGGACAACGTCCGCGTCCTCGATGACCGGGACGTGGCCCTCATCGAGTGGGACACCCTCGCGGCCGCCGCGCGTGCCAACTTGCTCAGCGAGCCGGTCAACTACGACACGTTCGATCTCCCCGGTGGCGCGGTCCTCCACATCCTGGGCCACCCGGAGTCGGTGTTCGCGGCCAGCAAGGTGCTCGTCTTCGACGAGGCGGTGCGGGCGGCCGGCGGCCCCGAGATACCGGACGAGGGTGTGCTGCTGGTCGTCCCGAACCGGCACAACCTCGTGTTCTACCCGCTCGCCGACAGGCACGTGGCCGAGGCCGTCAACGCCTTGGCGCAGTTCGGGCAGGGCGCCTACGAGGATGGCCCCGGCCGCCTGTCTCCCCGGGTGTTCTGGTGGCGTGCCGGCACTTTGACATCGATCACGCTCTTCGACCAGGAAAGCCGGACGATGAGGATTTCCCCGTCCGACGAACTCATGACGATCATGCGTCGCCTGGCCAGCACCGCCAGCTGAGGCGGGCCCGTACAGGTAGGCCCCGCGCGGCGACGCGCGGTGCCATCTTCCCTCGCAAGAGGTGGGCTTCTCGGGTGAGTTAAAGGCCCGGCGGACGTTCGGCGACGTCGCTACGCTGCTCACAGGGTGCGGCGCTCCCCCCGTGGCGCCGCACCCTGACACGACCGAGGGCCGCCCCCGCACCCGTTCCCAGGTGAGGCGAAGGCGGCCCTGACGTTTGGGGTGACTCTGGTTCACCCGGCTATGGGGTACGGGTCACTCTCGCCCGAGGCGGGCAGACTGAGCCGTTCAGCCGCCGCGGTGGTTGCGGCGATGGGCAGCGCCAGGTCGGGCCCGCTGCGTTCCAGAAGCGGCTCCAGCACCTTCGCCAGCGCCACACACCGCTCGTCGTTCGCGTACGACACCATGGCGGTGAACCTACCGGCGCCGGGCGGTCCTGTTTCTCAAAGACCAAGTTGCGAGCGCCAAGGGCTGCCCCGTACGCCGAGAGGCACACACAGCCGCCCTGCGGCGCCGATTGATCTCGGCCGCTTCCTGGGCATCCTCACCGGCAGGGAACCGGAGCGGCATACGCTCGGGGGCGAACTCGACGTACGCAAGGGGGCGTTTCCGTGACGATGCAGCTGCCTGACATCTTCGAGACGCGGCAGGTGAAGGCGTTCCGAGACGCTCTCCTGGCCGGTGACCTGGAACAGGCCAAGAAGATCGAGGACCACCTCCTGGCTGAGGCGGCCGCCGACCCCGAGGACCGGGAAGTCCTTGCGGACCAGCTGCGCGCGTCGATGCTTTTCCGCGCGTACGTCGACGCCTCCGGCGCCGGTGATGAGGCAATGGCCCAGGTATTCCAAGGGCTCCTGACGACGATGTGCTCGCCGGATACAGTCCAGGCGACCGTCATGAGCGGTCTGCTCTACGCCGGTCTTGAGCAAGGGTCGCTGCCTGCAAAGGACCACGACCGCCTAGCGGAGTGGATGAGCAAGGCCAACGTGGGCGAGGAGATGAAGGCGCGCCTGGAAGGCATCACACGCGTGCCGTAGACGGCCGGGTGCCGGCCCCGTCCGCGGGCGGCGCGAGATTCACCGGTGCACCACGCTCCGGCAGATGTGGCGGTGGTCGACCTCGATGGGCGGGCAGTCGGCACCAAGCCTGTTGCGCAGGATCTCGGCGGCCCATTCGGCCAGGGCGACGCTGCGGTGAAGTCCACCGTGGCCGCCGATGAAGACCTGCACGTCGCGTCCGCGGGGCTGGACGTACGAGAGGTGGGCAGCGGTCTCCCCTGCGATGCGTTCGGCGAGTTCGTCGGCACCGTCGGTGGCACGAACGTGGTCGCGTACGCGGGAGTCGAGTCCGGTCAGGGTGACGAGGGCCGGATCGTCGGCCGGGTCATGAAGGACGTCGCGGACGTCGTACAGAAGGCCGTGGCCTCGCGGCTGATCATCTTGGTGGGCGTAGCCGAAGGACTCGAACCGGATGGTGATCGGTGGGGTCATGGCTCCAGATTGCTGGCCCTTGAGGGCCCGCGGAAGGGGTTTCCCGTTTCCGGCATCGCCGGCTTTCTGGCGGCATCGGCCCTGGTAGGCCGAGCTCGGTGAGGTTCTTCGTCAGTGGGTCCGCCTTCAGGCGGGGACGTGCTGGAAGGTGCCTGGAGCTGTACCCGATCGAGGGACGGCCGATTCGTCGGCGACGGCGACAGCCCGCCCTGCGTAGTCAAGCGCGGTCGCCCAGAGCCAGCGCGCGCCGCGCTCGTCCCGGGCGCCCAGGGCACAGGCCGCGTTGCCAGCCGCGTAGCCCCACAGGTCACGCTGGTAGCCGGCGTGTTCGGCCTCGGCGGCCCGTAGCGCGGCCACGATCGCGGCGGCTGGCGGTGGCTCGCTGGTGTCCTTGTCCAGCCAGGGACGCACCGCTTCGGCGACGGCCACCGCAGTCTCGCAGGAGTAGGAGCGCTCACTCATGGCGTCACCATGCCCGAGAACGCGCTCCGGTCGCCGCCGGTCGGGCCAGGTGGGCGCCTGCCGGGTGGACGCGTCATGCGGCCAGGGCGAGCCAGCGCCCGAGCTGTGCGTTGAACTTGTCGACGCCGGCGGCCGCGTGCCGGGCTCGGCGTGCCTGGTCACCGCGCCGCCGGATGTAGGTGAGCGTCGTGGCTGGGTCGAGGTGACCGGCATATTCCTGGATCTCTTCCAGGGGCACCCCGTCGTCGTGCATATGGGTCAGGCGGGAGGCGCGCAGGACGTGCGGGGTGAGGTCGCGGCCGGGCAGAACTCCGGCCCGTTTCCCCAGGCGGGTCAGGATGCGGTCGACGTCGTGGCGGTCCAGTCGCCGCCCTTCGGAGTCCAGGAGGAGCGGCCCCTCGGTCCGTCCGTTGATGAGCCGGACCAGGAGCTCGGCGAGCTGGGGCGGGAGGGCCCACTGCCTGCCTTTGTCGCCCTTGCGGGTCAGGTCGATCACGGGGTTGCGGCCGTCGCGGAAGTCGGTGACGTCGGCTTCGCACCACTCGCTGACGCGCCCGGCGAATGTGTAGACGAGGCTGGTCACGACGACGTCGCGGAGGCACTCCGCCCAGTCGAAGAGGGCGGCGAATTCGTCGACCTCCAGCGCGGGGGTGGCGGTGGTCTCGTCGTGGCGGTCGATCTTGGGCCGGTTGTGGCGGGTGACCGGGTTGGGGATGTAGGTCTGTGACTCCTCGGCGGCGAAGAGGGTCAGGGAGGAGAGGGCGGACAGGCGGCGCGCGATGCTGCGGTTGGCCCGCTCACGCTTCTCCTCGCTCAGCCTCCAGGTGGTGACGTCGCCGCGGGTGATGCAGCCGATGAAGAAGCGTTCATGTCCGAGTTCCTGCGCGAACTGGTGCCAGAACCGCAGGTCGTCGGCGTAGTTCCGCTTCGAGTTGATACTGGGGATCGTGGAGGACGCCAGCCAGTTCATGACGGTGGTGAACGCCTCGGCGGTGCAGATGTCGCGCAGGATGTCCATGCGGTAGCGGCGCGGGCCCAGCGTGCGCTTCACCGGATCGCGCGGGGCCACCTGGCCCAGGTCCTCGCGGATCTTTGCGAAGGCGTCTTCCGCCCGGGTGGTGGGCCGCGCAATCTCGCCGGCGGGGCGCTCCGCCAAATCAGGGCGGGGCATCATGGCTTGAAGTCCATCTGAAAGTCGGGGTGCTCGGAGAAGGCTGCGAAGGCCGTGCAGCGCAGCGACCAGCCGAGGGCGTCGATCTGCCCGGGAAAGTAGTCCGTGCGCTCGACCTGCGCGGCGCGCTCGAAATGGGCGGCGAACTCGTCGAGGACCCTCTTCACGCCGGCCAGCAGCTGCCGCTCCCGCTCGTCGGCGGTCGGCGCGCGTTCAGCGATCCGCGCCCGCAGGAACGCGACCAGGGCACGGTCGCGGTCCAGCTTGGCCTCGTTCTGCACGATCATCTGGAACTTCACGCCCTGGTCGTCCACTCATCCCCTCCTTGCTCTGGATCACCAAAGCTACCTGCGGACCCCAACAACAGACGGCAACGGCAACAAACTTTCCATGCGTGGATACCTTGCTTTCCAAGATTTGGGAGTCTACCTTTCCGATCATGGATAAGGCAGAGTTGAAGCGCCGGTTGACGAACGTCCGCGTGAGCCATCGACAGGTACAGGTCCTCAAGCGGGAGTTGCAGGCGGTCGAGCGTCAGCGCGACCGGGATGTGGCCGAACTCGACGAGTTCGCCCAGGCGCACAAGGAGGCCAAGCCCGACGCCAGCCGCAGGTCCCTCGCCCGGGAGCTCGGGGTCACCCACCCCGTGATCACGGCCATGATCGAGCGGGCGAAGAAGGACGCGTACCCCGCGGACTCCACCCCGCTCGTCCCGGTCCTCTCCGCCCTCCAGGCGACGGAGTACGTCAGGAGCGGGGCCTTCGGTCAGGTCACCGGCGCGATGGTGGCGATGAGCGAGACGGACATCCTGCTGGAGTCCGGTCGGCACCCCAAGGCGTTCGCAGACGGTACGAGCATCTCGGCGCCGAACACGTTGCTGCGCAACGCGGAGGGCGAACTCCTTGGGGTAGAGGAGTGCTTGGCCGGCTACGGCGGCACGGGGCCGAGCAACAGCCTCCGCCTTCTGCGAGACCTTGGCTGGGCCGAGGAGGTCGCCCGTGAGGTGTTCCACCACCCGTTCGTCGAGTTCGACATCGAGCGGGGCGTCGTCCGGTCGAGCCCGGACACCCTGCACCACTGCGGCGGGAACCTGGAGTTCACCGGCGGGCACCTCGTCGCACGACTGCGCCGCGGCCGACCCTGGGACCCGTACAACCGGGCCCCGGCCAACGACCCGCTCAGGCTCCGCACCTGGGTGGACGAGATCCTGAACCAGCCGGAGCGGTTTCCGTGGGCGGCAGGCCCGCGGGTCGCCCGCGTCTACCTCAACCGCGATACCGCCGTCGGCTTGCAGGACCGCGTCCGCTTCCGTCCGGGGGTGCGCAACTCGCCGTTCAGCGTGGTGATCGAGCAGGGTGAGCTTCAGCTCTGGTGCAGCGCCATCTATCCGTCGGACTGGGCCGAACTCCTCTCGCAGGAGCAGCTCGACGTCCTGGCAGCGGCGGACGTGTACCCGGCCGAGGCGGAGCCGCGCGGCTGGCTGGACCGGTTCTTGCCCCGCCGTCGCGAGCGCCCCGACTACATCGACATCTCGGCCGACGGCACGGGCGCGCTCCAGCACGAGCCGGACGGCTCGCAGCTCGACGGCGAGACGTTCGAGGGAGCCTGACCCCTCAACTCAGGGGCGGGGCAGCGGCAGGCCAGGCAGGTCCGGGTGCCGCAGGTGCTGCCCGCCGTCGTAGACGTGCAGGGTGAACGTCTCCGGTCCCGGCCCGCCCGCTTCGTCGTACGACGACAGCACCCGCTCGATCCGTTCCCACAACTTCACCGGGCCGCCCTCGCGCACCTTCCACCGATCCTCGACGGGGGTGAGGGTGGCGGCTGAGCCGGTGACGACGTCGACCAGGTGCACGACGTCGCCGACGGTCGTCATCTGCGCGTCCGGCACGGCGCACTGGGCGAGGAACCGCAGATGGAACGCCTCCTCGGTCGCGGCCGTGATCCGCTCCGGGGAGTGCCGGGCCGCCCGCCCGGTCTCCGGGAGCCCTGCGGCCCAGTGGGCGGGGTTGCCGAACGCTGGCGCCGCGTGGGTGCGGGCGGACATGAAGGACACGGTGCCACCCAGCAGTTGGCCTTCGGCGGTACCCTCGCCCGTGACGGTGAGCAGGACGCGGGCGTAGCCGTAGAGCCAGCCGGATAGGGTGAGCAAGATCTTCCCGCCCGGCCGGGCCTCCGCCAGCAGCGCCGGGGGGACGGCGCGGAAGGAGCAGGCGGCCACGATCCGGTCGAAGGACGCCTCCGGCCAGTACCCGTACAGCCCGTCCGCCACCGCCAGGGTCGGCGTGTAGCCGCAGGCGTACAGGGCGCTCGCCGTCTGCTCCAGCCGATGGGGGTCGACCTCGATGCTCGTGACATCGGCGGAGCCGAGACGTTCGCAGGCCAGTGCGGTGGAGTAGCCGGTGCCGGTGCCGATCTCCAGCACCGTGTGCCCTTCCTGCACGTCCGCGTCGGCCCACATCCGCACTACCAGCGACGGCAGTGTGGACGACGAGGTTGGCGCCCCGCCGTGCCGCGCCTGCGGGGCCTTCCAGTCCGGTTCGTCGCCGTCGAACTGCGTGATCAGCGTGGTGTCGGAGTACGCGGCGGCCAGCCACCGGCCATAGTCGAGCTCGGCGGTGACCGGCTCCCACACCGTCAGCCCCTGCCCGTCGCGCTCGTCGGCGGGCAGGTAGAAGCCCGGCACGAAGGCGTGCCGGGGCACCGTCTCGACGGCCGCCCGCCAGCCGGGATCGGCAAGGATGCCATCCTCGGCGAGGGCCTTCGCCATCGCCTCGCGTAGCCGCGTGGCGTCGGTTTCCAGGTCGGCGGGCATCATCGCACTCCGCCTCCTTCCGTGCTCGTGCTCAGGATGTCGGCGAACGCTTCGGTGATGTCGCCGGCGTCGGGCAGCCAGCCCCACTGGCCGTTGGGGTTGCACTCGATGAACACCCAGTCCTCCGCCGTGTCGCCGTCGCCGACCAGGGCGAAGTCGAAGCAGCCGAAGACCAGGCCGAACGTGGCAAGGTAGCTGTGCAGTGCCGCCTCGACGGGGGCAGGGACGGCGATGGGGGCGTGGCTGAGCTGGTCCCAGTCGCCGCGGCGCCAGTCCAGCGCGCCGTCCGGCGCGGCAATCTGCTGGGCGAACACCCGGCGGCCCACCACGGTGACGCGGACGTCGCCGGTCTTGGGGATCTCGGCCTGGAACAGGTGGGCGGTCACCGCGAGGGAGTCGTCGAAGGTGTCCGCGTCGACGCGCTGGGCCCAGATCGCGCCGGTGTGCCCGTCCTCATCGCGCGGCAGGCCGCGGAACGTCTTGTAGATCACGGGGCCATGGTCGGCGGCGAACTTCCGCGCGGCCTCGACGTCGTTGGTGACCAGTGTCGGCGGAATCGTGAGGCCAAGCTGGGCCGCCTGTCGGAGCTGGGCGGGCTTGAAGTCCGCGGCCGTCACCGCGCCGGGGTGGTTGACGTAGAAGGCGCCGTGCAGGTGGTTCAGCACCCCGCCGAGCCCGTGCCGGGCCTCGGCGGCGGCGAAGTCCCGCTGCTGGGCAAGCAGGTGGCCGTACCGCGCGGAGTACGGGGTGGGGCGGCGGTAGTACACCGCCGCCACCTCCCCCAGCTCCACCTCTCGGCTGGCCGTCCGCAGCCGCCCACCCCACGCTGGCACCCCGGCCCCGATGCGGGCGCCGAAGACCAGCTCCGGCCCGATGTCGGCCGGGTCGACGCGGGCGACGGGTACCTCACGCTCGTTCAGCGCGGCGATGACCCGGTCCGCGGTGACGTCCTCCAGTGACGTGATGACCAGGACGAGGGGAGCCGACATCAACTCAGTCCGACTCGTAGTCGGTGGTGTTGTCGTCCTGCGTCTGCGGCTGCGGGTTCTGCCCGTCGCCGCCGCCGGACATCGACGCCGTGCCGGTCGTCTTGGACGTGCCGTGCTTGCCCATCTCCACCACCTGGCCGCTGGCGTCGGTGTAGCGGGCGGTCTGGGTGGCCGCGTCGAGAGTCACCGCGGCGTACGACGGCGGGCCGACCGGGAGCCGGTCGGTGACCAGCCGCATCGCCCACGGAGCCTGGGGTGCAAGCGTCGCCATGCGAGTTCCCTTCCCCTTGCCTCATGCGGATAGCCGGGTGGCTACCGCCTGAGCAGAATCGACCTTCAGCACCGGCCCTGACCAGTACCGTAGGTGCCGCGAACCGTGGCGAAACTGCCACGCTCCGTGACGGGTAAGTCGGGGAGGGCGAGAGAAGCGATGACCGGCAGATCGAGCAACCCGCACCTCGCACTGTGGATCGCGGCCACCGGCCTGTCCCACGGGGAGATCGCCCGCCGCATCGCTGCCGAAGCGATTCGCCAAGGTCACCGGCAGATTGCCCCGGACGCCACCCGCGTACGGCGCTGGATCGACGGCGAACGCCCCCGCCCGCCGGTCCCGGCCCTGCTCGCCGCGGTGCTCTCCGACCTGCTCGGCCAGCCACTCACACCCGGTGATCTCGGCCTGACGGCCGCCGGGCCCACCCTGGATAGCATCCAGCTCCCGCTGCTGACCGAGGCAGCCGCCCAGACCCTGGCCGGATGGACCCAGATGGACCTCTTCCTCGACCGCCGCGACACCCTCAAGCTCGCCCTCGGCGCCCCGCTGATCCTCGCCGCCGAGCGGATGCTGGGCGGCACCGCCCGCCGACTGAACCCCGGCACTAAGGGCTTCGACGCCGACACCGCCGCCGCCCTGGAAGAGGTCACCGCCTTCTTCGCGAAGTCCGACGCCTCCAAGGGCGGCGGGCTGTACCGCAAGGCGATCGTCGCCCAGCTCGCCGAAGTCGCCGACCGCATCAAGGACGGCGTCCCGCCCTCGCTCAAGGCCCGGGTGTTCGCGGCGACCGCCGACCTCGCGGCGCTGGCCGGGTGGGTCAGCCACGACTGCGGCCGGTACGCCACCGCCCAGCGGTACTGGTCCTACGGCATCTACGCCGCCAGCGAGGCCGGGCAGCCGGACCGCGGGGTGGAGATCATCACCCGCATGTCCCACCAGATGATCTACCTGGGGCACCCGGCGGATGCCCTCGGCCTGCTCGACGTCGCCGGGAAGAAGGCGGCCCTGCCCGCCACGCGGGCGCTGGTCGCCTCCCAGACCGGGCGGGTCCACGCGGCCCTCGGCGACGAGCAAAGTGCCGAGCGGCACCTCGGCGCCGCAGACGAACTGGTCGCGGGCGACCTGGGCGACGTGCCGGAATGGGTGGCGTACTTCGACGCCGCCGAGCACGCCGGCGCCCGCGCGGTCTCCGCCCGCGACCTCACCGGCATCGGCCGCCCCCGTCGCGCGAGTGATCACTTCACCGATGCGCTCGCCCTGCGCAGGCCCGGCTTCGACCGGGTGAAGGTCATGGACCGCATCGGCCTGGCCGCCGCGCTGTTCACCGAGGGCGAGCCGGAGCAGGCCACCGCCGCAGCCCACCAGGCACTCGACGAGGCCAGCCGGGTCGACTCCACCCTGGTCGCCTCTCGACTGAACACCCTGCTGGACGCCGCCCGCCCGTACCGGACCGCCGCGGTGGACGAAGTCCGCTCTCGTGCGGCGGATCTCACCGCGGGCCAACCGACCACCGTCGCCGCCTGAGACCATCGGACCCATGGGCAAGCACTCCCGACCCGGGCCGCCGAACCAGCCGTCGCGCGCGATGCCGAGCCTGAACGCCGACAACCGGCTCGCCGCGTACAACAAGCGGCGCCGCCCGCCGCTGGACGTTTGGCGCCGGCACCGGCCGCTCCACGGCGGTGGTGGTCACCTCCGGCCGGACGAGCCGAGGACCTTGGAGGAGTGGAGCGGATTTTCGTACGAACCTGCGGGCACCGCCGCGAACCTCGCGGAGGCCCAGCGATGGGTGACCGAACAGACGCCCGGCACGGAACGCGGCGATTAGCGGTAGCGGCGGCCTACAGACGAGACCGACGCTTGATGCCTCCCGCAGAGCATGACCCCCTTCTCGGGGTCGTAGACGTGACGGCGCACCAGCGGGTAGGTGATCGTGGCCAGCAGCCCGGACCGGATCAGGGGGGCCGGCGACATCGGCGGTGATGTCGCCGGTATCACCGTCCCTGGCGCAGTCCACCGAGTGAGGCGCAACCTTATTTCAAGATCGCCAAGCCCGCGCATAATTCCGGTTATGCGCGGGGCTGATGACGCGCACACGTCGCATCCGGGGGTTACTCCGAACGTGTTTCACTAGTAGTGAAAGCGCGCGGACGGGCCACAATTTTGCGAAGATTGCCCGGCTCTTGATCTTGGGTCGCGGCGGCGGGGACTTCTCCCGAGCGGGCGGCCAGTCACCGGACGGGTAGCAGAAAACGCCTGGTCAAACCCCATGAAGAGGATCGCTCGTGTCGCTTCACGACAGCCCGATTGTCCCATCTCTGCGTCCCCCTCGGGCGGCGAACCGCCCGAGCGCCCGGCCGGGCCCGCTGGGGGCCATCTCGGTACGGTGGCGGCGGTAGGAGCGAGGGGGTCATGGGTCGCAGGGCAACGAAGAAGGCGGCGCCGAAGGCGACGCGGGAGCGCCGCCCGGCGCGACGGCTGCAAGGGGTCGACCCTCGGGTGCTCGCGGGGCAGCTGTACGAGCTGCACGCCCGCGCGGAGCGCCGAGGTGACCAGGGGTATCTGGAGCGGTGGCCGGGCGACGGCGAGACCCACGGCGTGCTGCACTTCGCCCAGGCGTACGCAGACCGCCTGGAGGGGGAGGCGTACCAGCGGGCGGCGCTCCTGCGGATCACGCTGGCCGAGTGGCTGCGGCAGCAGGCTGACCCGCTTCAGCTCCGGGCGCTCGACGACGCCCGCAGTGCCGGGGTGCAGTGGGACCAGGTGGCCCTGGCCCTCCAGTACATCAACGCGGACGGCGAGCCGAACCCGTCCAGCGCCTTCAACCGGCACGCGAGCCTGAAGGTGGCCGTGCTCGGCCGGCCCGAGGACCGGCGGCAGCCGCACGTGGCCCGGATCATCGAGGCCCGCGCCGTCCAGGAGGAGCTGGAGCGGCGCGAACGCGAGCGGGCGGAGGACGCCCGGTATCCGGCGATGGATGCCGCCGCGCGGGCCCTGCTGGAGCACTTCGAGTCCGGCGAGATCCTGAGCGACCCGGATGACGATTTCTGGTGGACCGAGCTCGCCGATGTCGTCGACGACCGGCGGGACGCCTCCGAGCGGGCCAATCTCGTGGTGTATGTGCGTGGCGTCGTGCGGGAGACCTACGCGCACGCGAGGCGCACCGGCGAGATGCCCGCGACCACCGAACGGGCCAGGCAGGCCCTGGAGGTGGCGGCCGCGCTGGTGGACCCGGCCACCGCCGACTGAAGCCGCACGGAGGAAGTGCACCATCGTCCCGTCCGTGAGCGGCCTTCCTAAGTGACAGCAGTCTCCCCGCAGGAAGGGTCACGGGCATGGACGTCGCGGAGCAGCTTCAACTCATCGCGCGAGCACTGCGGGCGCGCGGGGCTCCAGGGGCTGGGCTCTCCGCCCAGGCATGGGAGCGGGTCCTCCACCGGGTGGAGGAGGAGCTGACCACCGACAGGCCGGCGGCAGGTGCGGAGCGCGACCGGTAGGACGCGGCAGGCATAGAGCGAGGCCCGGACCATGTGCTGGTCCGGGCCTCGGTTCGTGCACCGTCTCAACGCCGAAGCCGACGGCGCGGGGGACAGGCGCACGTCGACGGGTCGGGCTAGCCGTTGATGAGGATGAGGTGCACCTCGAAGGGCTCGGTCATGCGTACGTCACCAACCAGATGAAGAAGAGGAGCATGGCGGCCAGGATGGCCAGACCCGCCAGCAGCGAGCGCGCGTTCCCCTCGGCCCGGCGCCGTTCATGCTCGTGCAGTCCGCGGGCCACCCCCCGCGCGATGTCGTCCTCGTTCATACGCCCACCCCTTCCCTCATGTCCCCCGCCGCACCGTCCAGAGGCGCCTCGCTCTGCGCCACCGTGCGCCCGTTGTGCACGCCGCGCCGTTTCGCCGGCCACGCGAGTGCGGCTCCGTGCGTGTGCTGCCGATAGGCCACATCCCGGCTCAAGCCAGCCGCGGCGCCGATCTGCTCGTACGTCGCGGGCTCGTTCCCGGGCCGGTTCTCGCCTCGCCGGGCCGCGCCTGCGGCCTGGTGGGCGGCGCGGCCCGCAGCGTCTGCGGTCTGCATCAGCAGCTGGATGCGGCGCAGGGGGTCTATTGCGAGGTTGGCCGCGCGGGCCAGGAGCTCGACGCGCTCGGCTCCCTCGGCCTGGTCGGCCTGCCGGGCGAGCTGCTCGACCTCATCGGCGAACATGTCGACGTCGTACGCCAACGGAACTCCCTTTGTTGGTTGCAGCCAACAGCGAAGGTGAGCGTATCGGGCTCCGTTGGCTCCAGCCAACGACTTCGCCGAATGCCTCGCGCGCCAGACACAGATGCGGTATGACTCTGGTATGACCGAGAAGACCCCGCCGAAGGCGAAGACCGCGATCACGCTCCCACAGGAAGTGCTCGACCAGCTCAAGGCACGGGAGACCGCGGGCGAGATCCCGAGCGTCTCCGGGCACATCCAGACCCTGCTCCAGCGTGAGCAGGAGGCCGCCGAGGTGGACGCCGTGCTCGCACGCCTCTTCCCCGGCAAGCGTCCCGGCACCGAGCACCTTGAGTGGGCCGCCAAGGCACTCGGCGTCGGCACCAGCACCGGAGAGAGCAGCGCCGCGTGATCGGCGGCCGCATCCTCGACACCACGGCGCTGACGGCCGCCGCCCGCGGAAGCTTCTACATGCAGGCTCTCCTGTCGGTCGCCCATCAGCGAGTCATTCCACTCCTCGTGCCGACGACCGCCCTGTCCGATGCGTACGCCGACCTCAAGGCCGACGCCTCTCACGCACTGTCGACCATCGTCCAGTTCCCTCTCCTCACCGTCGCCCCGCTGGACGAGGCGGACGCGCGCGGAGCGGGCATCCTGCGCGCGAACGTCGACAGCGGAGCCAGCACCACGGCCGGCCACGTTGCCTACCTCGCGGCCGCCCGGCAGTGGCCGGTGATCACGGGCGAGCCCGAGCGGCTGCGCGCCCTGTACCCGGACATCGAGACGGAGGCACTGCCGTGAGACTGCCCGACTCTCCCGGCGCCATCGCTGAGCGTGTCCGCGAAGACGTAAGGCAGTGCGCCGCTCTCCTGAGCCGCGCCCGGCAGTACGGCGAGCAGAGTCCGGAGTATCAAGCGGCCTTGGCTGCCTGGAGCCACCGACAGGCGATCATCGGGGTACTCGCGGAGAGGCTGGCCACCCAGCCGAAGGATGTCGAGCTGCACCGCGTGGCTGCGTACGACGTCATCTCTGCGACACGCCTGGTCCGAACTCGTCTACTGGACCGCTCAGCCGACAACGATGAGGCCGGCCGCCGGTTCCTGGAGGCAACCGAGTTCCTCGCCCCGGTTGCGACGGCCTCCGCTTCCGCCCAGGGTTTCCCCGACTGGAACCCAGAGCCGCCAACTGCGGCCAGCTAGACCTCGAAGGAGGCTCCCACTGCGGGGCCTCCTTCGCGCTTCGTGGGAGGTTGGTCAAGCTCCGGTCTGCTGGGCTCGCCTCCGCCTCCAATAATCACTTGACTGGCAGAATGCGAGCGACTCGTTCGCCGCACGTCCGAAGGGCACCATCGTGACCATCATGCCCATGTCGGCCGAGGCTCTCGGCATCGACTACACCCTCTTCAGCCATGTGACGTGCTTCGCGAGCGGTAAGGGCGGCGTCGGCAAGACCACGCTGACCGGCAACAATGCCACCAAGACCGCAGCCAATGGGGTTCCGACTCTGGCGATCGACGCGAACGGCCAGGGCAACCTCCGCCGCGAGTTCGGCATGGAGGAGGGCGACAAGGGCGATGCGTTCTACAAAGCGCTTCGCGAGGGGACTCCCCTCGTGCCCGTCAAAAACGTGCGCCCCAACCTGGACGTGGTACTGGGTGGCAAGGAACTTCGGCAGATCAACACGCTGGTCCTGGAGATCGCGCAGACGGAGGGCATGTATGCAGCCTTCTGTCGACTCGCCACATGCCTGCAACCCCTCCTCTCGCAGTACGGCGTCGTCTGGATCGACGCGCCGCCGGAGAACCCCAACGTACTGATGCTGTGCCTGTGCGCTTCTCGCTGGCTCGTCACCCCAGTGAAGATGGACGTGTGCAGCCTGAAGGACGCACTCAACGACGTCTCCGACGCCTTCAAGGCCGCCAAGCAGGTCAACCAGCTCCTGGAGCTGCTCGGCGTCGTGCACTTCGGGTCACCCAACGGGTCTTCCAGCATCCACAAGGAAGTCGTCAAGGAAGCGCGGCACCTCCTGGGAGCCAGTACGCACGTCTTCGGAGAGACCATTCACGCGTCCTCCAAGACAGCGAAGCTCGCCCGCGATCTGGGGCTTTCGGTGTGGGAGTTGGAAGCACTGAAGCGGGCTGAGGACAAGAAGTTCGAGGACACCATCAGCAACCTCGCTTCGGCCCACGACAAGCTGACGACCGCGCTCCTGAAGCGCATGAGGGAGCGATTGGAGACCGCTGCATGACCCCCGCGAACACTGACGCCACTTCAACCGAGGAGAAGGGGGAGCTGGAGGAGGCATTTAACGGCACCGCTTCAAACGGTGAGGACGTCTTTGGCTTCTTGAATCTGCCCCGTCCGCACGGTGACCCCTCCGCCTCCGCAGTCAACGCCACCGATTCAACGCGGTCTGAGGGGTCCGAGCGTGAAGACGGTGGGGACCAGGAACAGGAAGATGCCCGCACCGAGACAGCCGCAGAGTCCACCGACGACGCCAGCCAGGAAGTAGCACCCGCGGTCCCGACGGCGGTGAGCGAGGGACTTCCTGCGGCCATCCAATCGGTCCTACTGGCGGAGCTCCCCGAAACCGGGAAGCCGGCTGAGATCATCACGGCTTGCGAGAAGCGCCTCCACGCTGCGCTAACCCTCCGGGAAGCGATGGAGCAGCGCTCACTGGAGGCGTACTTCCACTATGCAGGGCCAGCAGTCCGTCTAGCGCATCGCACCGACTCATGGCGGCACATCGTTGACCCCGCCACAGGCAAGCCTTGCCGCTCGTGGTCCGCCTGGCTGCGGGCGGTCAAGGTTTCCCGTCAGCACGCCTTTCGGATGCTCAAGGTCGAGCCCCTCATGGAGGCGCTGAAGGGTCTGGAGACCGGCCCTCTTGGCGTTCGCCAGATCGACGTGCTCTCTCCCGTCCTCACCCAGCACGGCAAGAGCAAGGTGCGCGAACTCTGGGAGGCGGCAGACGCTACAGGAGACACCAGCGCGACCAACCTCGCCCGGGTGCGTGACCAACTCGGCTTGGCTGTTGAGTTGAAACCCGAGAGCGACGAGGAGCCCGGTCGTACGCATGCGCCGGTGCTTCGCTTTCAGGCAGCACCGGGCACTTTTGACGAGGCCAAGGTTCGCGAGGCCACTCGCGCTCAGCCCGAGATCGCGCGGCTCGTCGCCAAGGCCATCCTGGCTGAGCTAGGGGAAGACCCAGCCGTCTGAGACCCAGACCTGTATCGCGCGATACAACTCGCGCGGCCGGCGGACCTGTATCGCGCGATACAGGTCCGCCGTTGTCTTTGCGGTTGGTCTCTCTCGGCCTTGCCGGTACGCCAAAAACGGTGCAGCCGTGACGAGGGGGCTGAGCGAGGATGACGTAGGGAGGGGGCTGACGGTGCGATCTTCTACTGTTGGGGCGCCCGAGTCCCAGAACCGATGATCGGAGAGTCCATGCGTCACCAGGCGGCGACGGCCGTCAGCCGCAGGCCCAGCAGGCTCGTAGGCGCGGCCTCATCCTGGGGGAAGGAATCGCACTGATGAGCGTCGACAAGCTGGCACTCCCAGCCGGGATCGGATTCGCCGCGCTGTGCGTCCTGGGCATCGTGGCGCTAGTCCTGCGCTCACGCCGCAGTCGTGAGCAGGACAAGATGTCGTCCGAGGACCGCGAGCGGCTAGCTGAGGAGCGGCGCAAGACCTGGCGCCGGCGCCTGGCCGTCATCAGCCTCTCGGTTGCCTTCGTCATCATCTTCTGCATCGCCGGGATTGCGGCCTGGCTTTCCTTCGGCGCACAGAAGTCGTACGCCTTCGACCGCAACGGGGGCTCCTGGTCCGCAGCGACCGGCTTCGCTCTCCTCCTGGACGCGGGCGCGCTCGGCCTGTCGCTGCTACGGCTGTTTGAGGCACTGACAGCCCGGTCCAGCCAGCTGACCCGCTTCTACCTGGTCGCGTTCATCGTGGCCTCCGCGACGATGAACCTGCTGCACGCCCCGTCAGCCTCGGTCGGCGGCCGGCTCGTCGCGGTCATCCCGCCGCTGGTGTACGCGGTGTTCCTGGAGACCCTGCTCAAGAAGGTCGAGCAGCTGGTCCTCGGCAAGTACCCGAAGCGGAAGGTCAAGAAGAACGTCGAGCGGGGCTACAGCCTGCTCCTGTGGGTGCCGTTCGTCGGCTACCCGTGGCAGATGTGGAAGAAGTGGCGCGAGGACCTGCACAGCACCTTGCAGTACGTCCGCGCCCCGGGCTCCAGGAAGCCCCTCCCCGAGGCGGAGCACGCTACGACTGTGCCGCAGCCGCTGGAGCCATCTCAGGCGTCCGCGGGCGTCGCTCCGGCCCGGCAACCGGCCGCGGCCGCCGCGCCGGCACCTGCTCCGCAGGTGGCGACGGCGCCGGTGCCGCGTCCCGTCACGGCGCCCGCACCCGCCCCGGCCGCCGCAACCGGTCCGATAGGTACCGCGGCCGCCGCACAGCCGACAGCGACGGGCCCGACTCCGCAGGCCCCCGCCCAGCCGGAACCGGTGCCGTCGTCCCAGGTATCCGCGAACAAGCCGAAGAAGGACCAGCTCCGCGACGCCCTGGTGGCGCAGATCCAGGCCGGGGACCTTCGCGTGCTGGACGACAACTCTCAGGTCAGCAACGGGGCCGCTTACCGGGCGAACATGCAGTTGGGGAAGGCGGCCGGGAAGGGACTCAAGAACGGCAAGCAGGAAGGCATCCTGGCCGAGGGGGCGGTCCGTACGGCGGTGAAACAACTCCTCCCCGAGCTGCGGCAGATCGCGGAGGAGATGGAACAGGCCCGGCGTGCTGCGGCCGCGGCACCGCAGAGGACTCCTGAACCCGTACCCGACCACGGACCTGCGGACGGCCGTACGAGCAGCGCGGACGAATCCCGGCAGCGCCAGGGCCAGGGGGCGCCCGGCATCGGGCATCAGCGCGGAGGGGGAGCCGACACGAGCAACGAGGAGAAGGAGGCGGCGCTCGCGTAAGGCAGGCAGCTCGGCAAGACAGCGAAACGGGGAAGGGGCCCGACGGCGACCGTCGGGCCCCTTCCGCTGTCGCAGGTCATTGAGCGAGGGCGAGGGTGAGTTCTCGGACGCCGGACGTCAGGGGGTGTCGCGAGGACAGTTCGCTGACGACCGCGCGGATGGCCGGTCGGTCGCGCACCTCGCCGGGGCTGACTCGCATCGCAGCGAGGAGTTCGCGGGCTGTCTGCTCGGGCTTGCCCCACTGCCACCAGGCTCGTGCAAGGTCTGTGTGCATGCGGCTTTTACGCTCGGCCGTGGGGAACAGGTCGGCGCGTAGGTCGCGGCCGGCTTCCAACGCCGCACCGGCGTCCCCCAGGGCCCAGTGCACGCCGACTGCGTACAGGTCGACAGCAGCGGGTGAGATGCGGAACAGGCGTGCGTCGGGCGGGAAGGGCGGCAGGCGGCGGGCCGCGCGCCGCGCCTCCTCGATCATCGCAAGCGCCTGTCCACGATCGCCGGCACGCGCCGCCGTGTAGGACGTGGTGCACAGCATCTGTGCGTACGCCGCGGCCTGGGCGTCGGTGTGCAGTCCGGTGGCCTCCACGTCGGCGGCCGCGTTCAGGATGAGGCGCTGCGCGGCAGGGGCCTGCTCCTGGTGGCGGAGGACGATGGCGAGTTCACGCGCGGCTGCTGCGGTGGCAAGCGGTGAGCCCGACAGGGAGGCGTACGTCGTGGCACGGTCAGCGGTGATCCGCGCGCGGTCGTACCGGCCGATCTTCACCAGGACTTGCGTGGCCAGGGTGTAGCAGGCGGAAAGACGGGCGTGATCGAGGTCCGAACGGGAGCGGGCGGCGTGATGCGCATCCCCAAGGAGGCCGGGTAGAGCACGCAGCAGGGCCGTGTGCTGCCCGGCGTCGAACATACGGCGTGCACGCGCGAGCCAGGCATCAGGCTGTGCAGCGTTCCGGGAAGGGCCAGGAGTGCCAGCGAGTGCGTCATCAATACCCAGGAGCAGAGAGGCGGGCACGGCCGTCCCCGCGGCGGCGAGCAGAGTTCGGCGGCGCATCGGGTCCTCCTCGGCGTCACGCGAAGCGTCCGGCGCCACTCTAGTGGGGGCGGCCATCACCGAGGTGGTGAAACCACAGGCTGCCGCAAGGATGGATGAGGGAACGCCGACCGCGGCAGCTGCGGCCCGTAGGAGCGTCACGTCCGTAACCCGCTTGCTCGCCTCCAATCGTGAGACGGTCGAGGCCGAGCATCCGATCCGGTCGCCCAAGTCTCCTTGCCGCCACCGCCGGTGACGTCGGCCGAGACGAATTAGCCCGCCCGGCTCACGGCGCGCGACCAGCTCACGCGCCTCGGGAGAGGTCCAGATACCTAACTCGGTGGCGAGCATCAACGCCCTCCCGCGCGGTCAGAGAACCGGGGGTCCTCAACCGTACGGAGACCTGCCCGCTTGCGTCGAGTACGCGTGCAGAATCTGCATACGAGAGGGCAGAACGGCGCGAGCCTCGAACAACTGAGTTGTGCTGGCTCTACACTGTGCTACGTGCTGTCCCCCGTTGAACGGGGTGATGGGTAGAAAGACGATGGCGGCCCCCCTCACCGTGTCTGAGGGGGGCCGCCATGTTTTCGAGTAACGCCGGTGACGCTACTGGTCGACTACACCGAAGTCGACGTCGCCGGAGCGCACCAGGCTGATGAACGAGGACCAGGCGGTGGCCGGCACGACGAGCGCGGGGCCAGTCTTCTTCTTCGAGTCGCGGATACCGACCTCGGTGGTCCGATCAGCGATCTCGATGCAGTTGCCGCCTGTGTCGTTGCTGTACGAGGACTTGAACCAGGCGGACTCAGGGGCCACATCAGGGGCCGTGATCTTGGTATTGATGGCTACTTCCACTCCCGTGCTAGTTGTTCCAGGAACCCGGCCGTTCGAGCCGGGGGCAGGGCGCTGTCGCGCATAGCGTCGAAGCGGCGAACATTGCGTTGAACCTCCTGCCGCTCGTCGGTGACGCTGATCGTGTTGGGCATGTCGACCTGCACGACAGGGTCAAGGGTTTCGGAGAAGTCGAGCACCGTGAAGTTGCTTTCCGAGCGGTACGTCACGACGTCGTGCGGCAGGATCTGGATGGTCACGTTGTCCAGTTCGCTCAGCTCCACAATCTCCTGGTACTGGGCACGCATTACCTCGGGGCCGCCGACCATCCGCCGGACAGCCGCCTCGTCCATGATCACGCGCAGCTCCAGTGGGTCTTCCGAACGAGTGATCAGCTCTTTCCGCTCCAGGCGCAGCCTGACGTTCTGCTCGATGTACTCGGTCGTCGTCTCCTCCACCGGCTTGGCGATCTGGTACAGCGCCCGCGCGTAGCCCGCCGTCTGGAGCGGGCCGTACACGAAAGCGGGCTGCCAGGCGCGCATTGCCGCGGCGTCCTCTTCCAGCCCGCGGAAGGTCGGCATCTTTGACGGCATGTACGCCTTGTAGGGCGTCCACGGCTCCTTGCTCAGAGATTCACGGTGAAGCTGGAGCAGGGTCTCAAGGTCTTCCTTCGGAAGATCCGGGTCGAGGTGATCAATCAGCTTCTCCAAGTCGCCCACGCGCGGCAGGTCGTTCTCGCCGATCTCCACCCGGGCGAGCTTCGTGTGGGAGAAGCCCAGAGCCTTGGCTACCTCCTGAAGCGTCTCGCCCTTCTTCTCTCGGAGCTTCCGCAGCTCCTTGCCCAGCTCCCTGCGTCGGAAGGTCGCCCCGCGCTTTGCTGCCACTGCGTAACCCTTTCCCCAGCCCTGTCGGTGCTCAGCGTGCCCTGTGTCCGGTGTCGTTGCGGGTCGTGTCCCTGAGTGTGCCACCCCCTGTATCCCGTTGAACAACCCCCTGCCTGTGTTTGGGCATTTGCCAATTTGAGTGCTCGCGCCATTGCCCTTGCACAGTAAATCGCACATGCAGCACGGTAGTTGAGCGCGCTGATCGGAGTCACCACTTCCGGGCAATGGCCAGGCGCGACCGTGCTCGTGGGCCGTGCCGCACAGGTGGCTGTCCCTTCCAGCGAGGCCGTGTGGGCGCGGCTCCCCCCAACAGATCCGGAGGACTGGCATGACATCGACTGCGGTGCACACGCGGACGACCGTCAGTCACCGTGCCTTGGCCGCCGGCACCGAGGTCTCCATCAAACGTGACCCGGCCTCTACCCCCGACCGACTCACCGAGGCGGATGCCGCATGGCCGGCCCGGCTCCGCCGCATCGTTCGCGCCGCGCTCAAGTATTGGCGCCGAGCCGATCTCGCCGAGACGGTGGAACTGCTGACCACGGAGCTGCTCACCAACGCTCTCCGACACGGCACAGGTCCCGATGTGGGCTACCGCCTCTCTCTGCGCGACGACCAGCTTCTGATCGAGGTCCGGGACGGCTCCCCCGCAGTGCCCGAACTCCGCCATGCCACTCCGTACGACGAGAACGGCCGCGGCCTGTTCATCGTCGACGCCATGGCCGATGCCTGGGGCGTCAGCCCCGACGGCACCACGACCTGGTGCTCTCTCTCCCTCCGAAAAGGACCCGACGACCCCATGCAACCCACCGCTGCAACCGCACCGGTCTTACGCGAATACCGCAGAATCGGCCTCCCCGCCGAGCCGATCGCCATCCGCCGGGTACGAACAGCTGCCCCCACAGCTCTGCTCTTCCTCGGCTGGCACGGGGACCAGCACGCCGCGGTGGAAGTGCTCACTTGCCTCGTGGACAACGCTCTCGCCTACGGCGTCGAAGGGGACACTTCCGGAGAGCCGATTACCGTCCGGCTGGCAGTGACCGAGAGATCCGAACTCATCATCGACGTCGAGGACCCCAACCCGAAGTTCCCCCACTTCGCCGATGCGCAGGACGCCGAGGCAGGGACGGGTCTGTGGATGGCGCAGAGCAGGCGCCGAGCTGAGGTCAGCTGGTTCCTCCGGCCGGACGGACAAGGCAAGACGGTGCGTGCCGTGATGACGCCGGGCGAGGTCGAGCCGTGACCGCCGCTCAGCCGTCTGCGGCCACCATGATGCGCGAGCTGATCGATCGCGGAGGCAGTGCCCAGCAGCCCGCGCAGGACATGAAGGATCTCGCGGATGTCATCCGGGCCTTGCTCGATGTCGAACAGGGCAGAGACACCCGCGTACGACTCGGGGGCAGGCTCTTTGACGTCGTTGTGAGCGGCGGCGGTGCTGAGGGCTTCGCTGTGGCCGACATGCTCGACCAGGTCCAGGGCGGATGCGGACCAGTGATCCACGACCCTGATGCCGGGTGGCTGTACTGGCTGGTCCCACCAGGCTCCTCGGCCGCGTGGCCACACCACAGCTTCGGCGTATGCATCGGTACCCCTCACACGATCACGCTGCCTCACCTGAACCACCGCATGCCGCCCGGCGCGTACTGGCTGAGGCCCTCGGCAAGTGACCGACTCGTTCCCACCAGGGCGCTGCGCGAGCATCTCGACCGGTTTCGGCCTCAGCCCGCCCCGCATGCGGCGCTGGCCTCACGGCTCGGCGCTACTGCCCCGTAGACACCCGTGTTCCAGGCGGTTCGTTCCCCCACGGCGCCAGGAACACGGGCTCACCGCCCCCTGCTGCCGGCGCCTTCCCCCTGGGCCCGGCAGCAGGGCGCGCACCACCGCAGTTACTCCAATCCGCCTGATGCTCGGGGGAGACGTGACGACCAGCCCCATAGCCCCATACGTGATCCCCTACACCGGTGAGGTCATGCCACCCACAACCATCGTGGTCGGGCCATACGGGGTCTCGTACGAGGACGCTGAGCAGGATGCCGCGCAACGGGATATCGATGGGGTCCTGTGGGAGCCGCGAATCGGATCGTGTAGCGGACTTCCTGCGTACGCCGCGGACTTGCACCCGGAGCGCCAGCGGGACGCCATGGAGAACCACTGGTGTTCCGTTTGCCGGGGGCCAGCCGACCGCACATCGGAAGGGATGCTGTGGCTGCTGCCGTTGCCTGACGACGACATGCCTGGCAACGGTTGGGAGGGGCTACGCACCGCCGTGCCGCCCGTGTGCACCGTTGACGCCGATCGGGCCCCCAAGCTCTGCCCTCGGCTGCGCGACGGTCATGTCCTGCTGCGGGTGAAGGAAGCAGAGCTGATCGGCGTCCGAGGCACGCTTCACCCCCGCCCCGGCGAACCCGGCCTCCCGACCGAAGACGCCCTGGTGCTGTTCGACAGCCCCGACCTGCCGTTCGTTGTGGCTCGCCAGGTTGTGCGCGAACTACGCCGCTGCACAGTGGTGCACTTCGCCGCAGCCGCTCTCTGACCTGCTCGGCGCTCCGGAGACCAGGGTGATCCTGGGCGCCGAGCAGCACCAAACCACACATGCAGAACCTGCATGTCACGTGCACGCCCTGACAGCTGATCACCGCGCGGGCCTGACTGCTGGTGCCCTTGTGGCCAGCACCAGGCGCTTCCGTCACCCCCTTTGGCCGCTTCCCTGAAGGAGGCACCCCCATGGTTCCGCACGTCGTCCTCACATGGGCCACCACCGCCCGCGGCGGAGCAGAGAACTCCGTCATCGAGCTGGCTGGCAACCTGGCCCGGCTGGTACCCAGCGTCGATGTGGTGTGGTGGCGCCAAGGCGGCCCGTCCGCCCGCACCTGCGCCCCCGCCCGCGTCTACGAGGTCACCAGCTGGCGCGAGTACATGGCGACACTGTCCAGCGTCTGCGCGCCAACCGACGGCCGCCCGGTGGTGGTGATCTCCAACCACCGGACCGCCGCCGCTGACGTTGTCATTGCACCCGACGCCCGGGTCATCCCGGTGGTCCGGCATGTTGTCAACGCCGACCAGGCGCTTCGGGTGATCGACCCCTATGACGGCGTCATGGTGGAGCACACGGTCGGCGACCTCTGGTGGGAGTTACTGGGGCCCCTGCCCGTCTGGGTGGGCATCTCGGATGCTTCCTCGGCTTCCCTGCGCGTGCACGCCCCGCAGGCACGGTTCGTCACCACGATCCACAACGGTGTCTCCATCCCGGCCACCGTCCCGCCCCACAACCGGCCCGTAACGGGCAGGCTCCTGGTGGCCACCGTCGCCCGCACCGTGCCGTGGAAGCGCGTGGACCAGCTCGTGCGGGCCGTCGCTGACCCCCGCCTGTCCACCTCGGTACGCCTCGACGTCTTCGGAGAACCCGGGTCCCACCAAGGCGAGCTGGCGCACCTGGTGCAAGAGCTCGCCGCACCCGTGCGGTTCATGGGATACACCGACCAGCTGCCCCAGCGGCTCGCCGAGTACGACCTGCTGGCGACCGCGAGCACCCAAGAGGGCTTCGGCCGTGCGGTCATCGACGCCGCCGGCGCTGCGGTGCCCTCCCTGGTCCCCGCGGCCGGAGCCAGCCCCGAACTCGTCATCGACGGGCTGACCGGCATCGTCTACAACCCCGATGACCCCGGCGACCTGGTGGAAGCGCTCACCGAAGCGCTGCTCGACCGGCCCATGCTCGCCGCGATGGGCAAAGCCGCCCGTGCCCTGGCGGAAGGCTGGTACACGCCGGGGCGCTGCGCCGCCCAGTACCTGAGCCTGGTCATCGGTCAGCGTCCCCTTGCCCGCCCGCTGGTGGCGGCGCAGTGAGCGGCACCGGCCCCCTCCTGGGAGATGTGCTGCGCTTATCCGACGACCCCTTCCTGAAGGACTTGGGCGTGGGCGTCCTGGACGAACAGCCCATCGCGTCTGTCGGCGACATCTCCGGCGCCGTGTACGACCTGGTGCGAGCCGCACTCGGCGACCGGCCGCGCATCCACCCCGACGCCTATGTGTCCCCGCTGGCAAACGTCGCCGAGGACGTGGTGATCGGCCCAGGGACGAGCGTGCACGAATTCTCGACGGTCCGCGGCCGCACGGTGCTCTCCTCCAACGTCCACGTCGGGTACGGATGCGAGATCTCCCGGAGCGTGGTCGGAGAGCACAGCATCCTGTCCCACCGGGCCACCGTGGGCTGCTGCGTCATCGGCCGGCACTGCTACTTCTCCGCAGACCTGCTCACCCCGTCCTGCCTGATCAGCAACACCGACATGCTGCGCCCGGACAAGCCGATCAGCTTCGCCCTGCCCGGCGGCGGACGGATGAGCACCGGCGAGGCGAAGTGGTCAGCCGTGATCGGCGACCACATCCGGGCCGGCTCACGAGTCTCGATCGGCCCCGGCGCCATCGTGGGCGCCCGCTCGCTGCTGGAGGCGAACGCCACCGTCGCCACCGCGTGGATTCCCCCCGACGCCCGCGTACAAGGCCCCGAACACGCGAACACCCCCTTGGGAGGCAACCGATGATGAAGTACGAGACCGAACGCAGGCACCTGGTCAGCGCCATCGAGGATCTGCGCGACTGGGAGCTGCTCAACCCGGCCGGCGGCGCCGTGTCCATGCGCCTGGACGACGGGAACATCCTGATGTCGGCCACGCGGCTCGCTTTCGACCGCTGGAAGCTGAGCCTGCGGGACTTCATCGTCCTCGACCCCGACGGGAAGATCGTGGAGCAGACCGGCGGGCTCGGGGCATCCGGCACCCCGGTCCACCTGGACCTGTACCGGATGCTGCCCCGCGCCGGTGCCCTCGTCCACACCCACGCCCCCTACACCCTGGCCTTCGCCTCGCTCGGCGTGCCAGTGCCCAGTGTCACCAACCGCGCCGACACCTTCGGCCAAATCCCCTGTCTGCACGCCGACGACAGCATGGTGAAGGCGAAATTCCTCGCCGACCCCGTGGCACTCGACCTGCCCCAGGGCATGGTCCAGCGGCCGGAGGTCGCGGCCGTCAACCTGTTGGAGTACCGGCCGCAGCTGGAGCACCTCATCGCGCCGCGCGCCGACGAGCTGGAACGCCACGGACTCGCCTTCACCCTCTACCGGCACGGCGCCTTCACCGTCGGCCGGCACCTGGAGGAGACCGTCGACCTGATGCTGCGCCTGGAGGAGACCGCGCGCATCGCACTGCACCAGGCACAGCTGACCGGTGGCGTGGTCTACCCGAACCCTGTGTACCGCCACGAGCGGCAGACCTACGGCGACGCAACCAACACCACACCAGTATCGTCGTATCTCACTGGACGGGATTCGATCTAGAGCAGATAGCGACAATCCCGGCCTAAACACTCAGAACACGGGACGGGATACATCGCTACATGAATAACGTCACTCTTCGGGAGCGACCCATGGAAGCCGACCGCCACGTCTACCGCATCACCGGCGGCGTACCACTGCGCGGCAAGGTGAAGGCGTCAGGCGCGAAGAACGCCGTCACCAAACAGCTCGTCGCCACCCTCCTGACCGACGAGCCGTGCGTGCTGCACGGGGTGCCCCGCATCCTGGAGGTCGACCTCGTCCTGGGCATGCTCGAAGAGCTGGGAACAGAGGTGACCTGGCTCAACGAGGACACCGTGCGCGTGCACACGTCGGAGGTGACCAGCTCGTCGCTGTCCTCCATGTACTCCGGCGTCAACCGCATCCCGATCCTGATGATGGGCCCCTTGCTGCACCGGCGCGGCGAGACCGTTGTCCCGCTGCCCGGTGGCTGCACCATCGGCAAGCGGCCCATCGACTTCCACCTCAACGGCCTGAGCCAGATGGGTGCCGACATCGTGGACGGCACCCGGTCGGTCAAGGTCAGCGCCACCCGGCTCGTGGGGGCGCACGTCCACCTCCCCTTCCCGTCGGTCGGGGCCACGGAGAACCTGTTGCTGGCGGCCGTCCTCGCCAAGGGCACCACCGTCATCTCCAACGCGGCCGTCGAACCCGAGATCGTGGACTTGGTCCTCATGCTCCAGAAGATGGGCGCGCTGATCACGATCGACACTGACCGCACGATCGTGGTCAATGGCGTTTCCGGGCTGAGGGGCATCGAGCACCGCACGGTCCCCGACCGCATCGAGATCGCCTCGTTCGCGGCGGCGGCCGTCGCCACCGACGGCCGTGTTGAGGTGGTCGGTGCCCGCCAGGACCACCTGATCACCTTCCTGAACGTCCTGCGCCACATCGGTGGCGAGTTCACCGAGACCGAGACCGGTCTGGAGTTCTTCCGAGCACGGCCGTTGACCGCCACCGACATCGAAACCGGCGTCCACCCGGGGTTCATGACGGACTGGCAACAGCCCATCACCGTCCTGCTCACGCAGGCCGAGGGCACCTCGGTCGTCCACGAGACCATCTACGAGGACCGATTCGGCTACGCCGAGCAGCTCAGCCGCTCCATGGGTGCCGAGATCGAGCTGACCACTCGGTGCCTGGGTGCCACCGCGTGCCGCTGGCACCGCCGGGACTTCGTGCACACCGCCAAGATCAGCGGTCCTGCCCCGCTCAAGGCCGCCGATCTGGTCATCCCCGACCTGCGGGCCGGCTTCGGCTACGTGCTCGCCGCTCTGGTCGCCGAGGGCACCAGCACCATCAGCGGCACGCGCTACCTCGAACGCGGCTACGAAGAACCCGTTGCCAAGCTCACCGCCATCGGCGCCCGCATCACCACGCAGCCCGTCTGACCCCGGTGCCGCCCGCCGCTTCCGGGCGGGCGGCACCGGCTCTGTCCATAGGAGCAGCCCGTGCGCACACTCACGTTGATCCCGCCCGCACAGCGGATCTGGGAGCCGGTGATCGACCAGCATGAGACCTGGCTCGGGGTCAACCCGATACAGGGGTGCAACAAGGCGTGCGGGTACTGCTACCTGGTCGACCGCGGCCAGACCCGCGTCAAACCGGTGGAGCTGGCAACCCCGAGCCGGACGGTCGACCTACTCAAGACGAGCCCGTACTACAACCCGCAGGCAGTCCTCGCCCTCTACACCTGCACCGATGCTCTCTCCACGCCCCGCACCCGGGCCCACCTCATCGGCCTTCTCGGCGAACTCGCCGCCCGCGAAGTCCGCAACCCGGTATGCCTGATCACGAAGTGCGCGGTCACCGAAGACGTCATCGACGCCATCCTCGATGCGCGGGCGGCTGGCACCCCTGTGATCGTCTACCTCAGCTACTCCGGCCTCGGCCCGGACATCGAACGCGGCATCGACCACCAGGCCCTTCGCGAGAACTTCCCTCGCCTGCACGAGCACGGCATCCCCGTCATCCACTACTGGCGCCCGTTGATGCCGGCGAACGCTGCCCCCAAGACGATCACTCACGTCCTGGACTGGGCCGCCCGCTACTCCGCCTGCTCCGTCGCCGTCGGCCTGAAGGTGAAGCAAGGCGCTCGCGATCAGATGGCCCAGCTGTGGCCAGAACTCGGAGCTGAGGAGCTGCCGCTCGAATCGGCAGATGCCGTATGGCCACGCGAGACCTGGGAGCTGCTGGCCTCGCTCCCGAGCCGCTACCCCGATCACCCCATCTTCCAGACCAACGCCTGCGCTCTGGCTCACGTCCTCCAGCGCCCCGACAGCCACCGCGTCCACGGCACGGCGGCCTGTGCTGCCAACCACTGCCCGAACAGCCAGAGGGACCGATGCGCCGCCGCCGTCCCCGCGCCCGTCACGGCCGACGACGTCCGCGGCCGCCTGGTGTGGCTCGGTGTACCCACGATCCGCGCCATCGACTGGGATGCCGAGCAGCGCACCGCCACTGTCCAGGGAGCCCTCGCCACCCGTGACCGCAACAACGTCTCCCAGCAACTGGGCATCACAATCCGCGCCGCACGAGACGGCAGTGACCGGTACTGGTCCGGACGGTTCGAGGGCGGACAGCCCCTCATCATCGACCCCTGACAGCCACTGTCGCCTGGCGGACGAAGATGTCGCGCGTGTCGAGGCCGCCCTGGCGAGCGCTCTTCGCGATCTGCGGATCAAGCACGGCTGGTCGGTGTACGACCTGGAGGCCCGCACAGGGGTCAGCCGCTCGACGCTGTCGCGGATCGAGCGACAGGTGACCAGCCCGACCGTGGCCGTGCTGGCCAAAGTGTGCCGGGCGTACGGCTGTTCCGTATCGCACCTGTTAGCCGAAGCTGAGGGCGATCCGGCTTGCACGGCTGTTCCTAACGCACAGAGCGCCCCCCTTTGACGGGGGGCGCTCTGTGGTCGGAAAGCAGAGGATCAGCAGGCGATGCCGGCGGCGGCGGCTTCCTGTCGGACGTAGTCCGCGGCTCCGTTGAGACTCACCCACTGGGGTGCGGACGCCGGGAAGGCGCCCCGGTGACTCGCGTGGACGGCATCGTGGTCACGGAGCATCACGGCCGACCGCTGGGCTTCCGCGGCCCCCTTCTCGTCGGCTGGGTACAAGGCCAGGTGGCGCTGGTCGACGGCCGCCCGGCGCAGAAGGTACTCGCGTTCCTGGTCAGGCGTAGTGGTGCCGGCCAGGTCACTCTGGCGCAGCGCGTCAGCCAGCCGACGGACCTCCGTGGTCTCGCGCATCAGATCCCACAGTTCATCGGTCATCGCGGCTGCCCCTTCCTCACGGCACGGAGGGTGATCCAGGTGGTAACGAGGGCGGCGGCAACGCCGATTGCGCGGTGGGCCGCCTGGTCGAGCTCAAAGGCCGCAGTCCCGGGACCGGAGTCCTCGGACCGCGCGTTCCCCTCCTCGTCGACCTTGCGCACGACGGTGCAGTGCTCGACGTAGCCGCCCTTCCCGGCCTTGGCGGCCAGCCACAGCAAGGGCTGGCGTTTATCGATGACCAGGTGGGTGAGGGCGTTGATCCCGGCACCCGTGAGGAGGGCACCGGCCGGGACTCGGTAACCCAGGGTCCGGGTGACTGCGACGGTTCCGGCGAGCTGGCCGACGGAGTATCCGGCAACGTGTCGAGCTGCGCTGATCCAGCCCAGCCGGGTGGCGGTCATGGTGCGCTGCCCGGTGCGGTCGTCGTTTTCGGCTTCCTTGCTCACGGGCGTTCCGTCGCGGTAGACCAAGTGGTCGCCGTGCGCGCCCTTGTTCACTGCGTCCCTGCTCGCCTGGGCCCACTGGTCGAACAGTGGATGCAGGCCGTCCCAGGTGGCGAGCAGGGCGCCGGCCAGAGCCAGGCCCTGCACAGAGGTTGAGCGGTCGGTCATGATGGTGGGGCTCCTCGTTTCGTGATGCGGATCTTGGAGTCCCCGGGGCGGCCGCCATGCTGCCGAGCCGTCGGCAGCCCCGGGGTTTCACGCGTCGAGCGGGTTCAGTTCGTGCTCCTTGCCCTGGCGAGAGGCGGTCACGGTGTTGGTCCCGGCCGGGCCCGACCAGCCGCACCGGCAGCGGGCCAGGACCTTGCCCGGCTCCTCGTTGTCGAAGACTCCGGTCTCGTGCTCGCGCTGCGGCTCCGGGGTCCGGGGTGGCTCCCCTCCGTTGGCGTAGAGGGTCGCGCGCTCGGTGTTCTGGGTGACCCAACGACGCCAGTCGGCGGTGTCGCCATCGATGATGCGCTGATGGCGCTCGGCGACGGTGCTGTGGTGCTGGCGCAGCTCGTCACCGAGTTCCCGAAAGGTCAGCCGCGCCTTGCCGCTGGGCCCTGTTTCCCGGGCGTAGAGCAGCAGTTCCTCCTTCAGGGCGGTCAGCCGCATCTCCAGCTGTCGCACGCCTCGCACGTACGCCTGGAGCAGCTCCCTGCCGATCTCCTCTCCGCTCTGGATGGCTTCGAGCGCGGCGATTGCGGTCTCCGCCTCGTCGGCGATCGTCCAGGAGGAATGGCCGCCCTTGAAGGTCAGGACGTGCGAGGTAGTGCCGTCGGGCCAGTAGACGGTGGGGCCGGCGACGCTGACCGGCTCCATCAGGACGGTGTCGGGAGTCATCGTCTCGGGGTCCAGCGAGACCTTCTTGATCTCCAGCTGGTCCCCCGGATAGCTGGCGCTGTACGTGGTCACGGGGCATCCCTCCGCCATCTTGTCGGGGTTTCCCGACAGACTTTGTCGGGAAACCCCGACAAGCGTCAAGCCCGTCATCTCTCGGCGATGCGCGCCCAGTTGGGATTTCGCCAAGACAGCGAGAGGACCCCCGGCCGTTCGGCTGGGGGTCCTCTCACGCGGTGTCTGCTACTGCTGCGGCTGCTGCTTGGCGTTCATACGGGCTTGGACGTAGCGGGCGACATCGCTGCTCTCGCCGAGGACTGCGGCCGTCACCTTGGCGAGATCCTGGCCGATTTGGACCACCTCCGCGGGGTCGGTGATCTGCTGCCAGGTGTGCACCGCCCGGCGCACGGACCCTTGGGTCTGTTCGTGGGAAGGACCATGCAGGCCGATCTGGAGGCCCGTGGTGTGCAGGTACCAGCGGGCGGCGGTCGCCGGGTCGCCTGCGAGATACGCGAGCCAGCCGCGGAGTTCGCGGATGTTGATCGTGTAGGTGTGCTGCTGCCCGAACTGCTCGGTGAGCTCCTGGTCCAACTTCTCCGCTTCGACTCCGGCAGCAGCGAGGCCCTCGCGGTTCTCGGGGCTGTTGAAGGCGGCGGTGACCGAGGCGATGCGCTCCTGGAAACCCTGCGGCAGGGCCGCCTCGGCGGTCGCTTCAGTCGTCTGCGCGGGAACGGAGTTCTGCGTGGTGGCCGCGGCCGCCGCCGGGTTGGGCTGCACAGGCTCTGCTTCCTTGGTCACGGGTGCGTGCGGAGGCTGTTCTGCGCTCGGGGCCGTCTGCCGCGCGACGGACGCCGTCACAGGCTGGGCATCGGGCCGGGCCGGGGCGGCGGTGGACCAGTAGTCGGGGGTCACAGTCCCCCAGGGGTGGAAGTGCGGTTCGTGCACAGGCTTGTTCCTTGCTGGTGAATGGCGCCGACTGGCTGCGGCGGATCAGATGTGTATGCCCTTCTTGCGCAGGTAGGGCAGCGGGCTGACATCACTGCCGTAGTCGGGCCCGGTACGGATCTCGAAGTGCAGGTGAGGGCCGAAAGCATTGCCGGTCTCGCCCGACAGGCCGATGACCTGACCGCCGCTGACTGTGTCGCCGGTGGACACTTCGACCTTGCTGAGGTGGGCGTACTGGCTGTACATGCCGTCGGCGTGCCGGATGACGATCTGGTTCCCGTACGCTCCGCCCCACCCGGCCGCCACGACTTTGCCGGGGCCCACGGCGTGGACGGGAGTTCCGAGGGCGGCGAGGAAGTCCTGGCCGGTGTGGTAGCCGCTCGCCCACTCCCCGCCCTCGGCGTGGTACGGGGTGCCGAGCGGCGCGTTCACCGGAAGGCTCCAGTCTCCAGACGTCTCCGGGGTGCCCGAGGTATCAGGAGCGGTGAGCTTGTCGACGTTGGACATGATGATCTTGACGTAGTCGTACGTCTGTCCGCCGGCAAAGGACGCGGGCGGCACTCCCTGGTACTTGTCGACCGCACCCCACCCGGCGTTGTAACCGGCCAGGGCCAGCTCGATCGGCGATCCGTTGTACCCAGGATGCTGCTTCGCCGTCTTGAGCAGCCCGCACATCATGTGCCCCTGCGCCGGGATGGCGTCCTCGGGGTCCCACACGTCCTTCTTGCCGTCGCCGTTGCCGTCGACGCCCTCAACCGCCCAGGTGCTCGGTATGAACTGGGCTATGCCGTCCGCGATGGGCTTATGCGTCACCGGGTCTTTGGACTGCGCGTCGGGGTTGAAGTTGCTCTCCTGCTGGAGCTGGGCGGCAAGAACACCGGCGGGAAGCCCCTGATCGCAGTCAGCGGCAGCCTTCTCAATGAGCGCGGCATACTGCGCGGGGACATACCCCTTACCGACCCGCAGCGCACCGGAGCTGAAGTTGGCGGCCGCGGCGCCGTTGTTGTCGTCGTCACTCATGGCGATGAGCATGATGATGCCGATGCCCAGGGCCAGCGGGCTGAGGACGAAAACGGCAGCCAGAATCGCGATCCCCCGTTTGGCATTCAAGCCGCTCCCCCTTGCCAATGTGTCTCGGCCACGAACGCGTCGCCTCATGGGGGCTCACCTGGCACGGCTGGGGTGCAGGTTGAGCACTGCGACCCCCTGGCGACTCAACGTCACATTGCCACATGGCATTTCCGGGCCCAAAGGAAGTAACGCGGATCACGGACGCGTCACCCACGCGAGGCGCAACAGACCGGCACAAACAGTCGTTAAAGGTAGGTAAGCACTCAACTCGTGTGGGACATAAAGGAATTGACACGGCGGCCACATCACGGGCACCACTGGAGTGACACATGCCCGGCTTAGACTTTCGGACACGCGTTCACATCGCGTGACCACTGGGACCATTACAGTTGCAATGCGGGGGAGCGTTGGCTAAGAAAGCACAACCGGCCGTGACGTTGCCCGGCCAAGTCCGTTTTGTCGTACCGGTGTTGGGTGCCACAGGTGGCAGCGGGAGGTCAACGACCGCCGGCCTGATGGCCTGCTCATTCGCCTCAATGGGAAGCAGCGTGGTGCTCGATACGGCCCCCCGCCTCGCCTCCCCGTGGCCAGCATGGCCGACGGAGCCCGGGGCCGGCCTGGCCTCTTTGCCTCCGGACGCGCCCTTCACCCGTACCCAGGCACAGGCTGCCGCCTCACAGATGCTCGGGCCCGTCGGCCCCTGGGGCGTACTCACCGATCACCGGGACTGGCACCACGGAGAGCTGCCCCTGCCATCGGCCCCGGCGGCTTGGTACCAGCTCGCGGCGGGGGGCGGGTGGCAGGCAGTAGTGGCGGATACGGCGCACCCGATGGCGCATGACATCGTCACCGCACGCGCGAGCGGCCATGCAGGGCAGACCGCGGCCTGGTGCTCGCTGCCGTTCGCGGTGCCGGTGCTGTCCACTCTGGCAACCGGCCCGGGAGTAGCCGCTCTCCAGACGGCTGTGAAGGCCGCGGCGGCCGAGGGCCTTCCCCTCGGGCGCACGGTTGTGGCCCTGACCGTGCCGGGAGAGGGCCGATTGCCTCCGCCGGTGAAGGCGGCCGCGACGATGCTTCAGTCCCAGGTGTCAGCCGTGGTGACCGTGCCCTTCGACGCCCATATCCGCACCCATGGGATGGGGCAGGCCGATCGCCTCGGTCGCCGTACGGTCGAGGCCGGCGCCACCTTGGCGACCGCGGTCCTCGCCGCGGCACATGCCGCCTGGGGTGATCCCCTGCCGCCCGCTCCCATCCCTGCGGCGCTGCCCGTCAGCCCCGCTGCCGAGACTCCAGTTCCACCAGCCCAACCCGCTCCTGAAGGGGTACTCACATGAGCCAGCTGCTCCAGGCCACGCACGACTTCCTCACGCTCGCAGGCGACTCGCCGGCTATTCCCGACTTCAAGCCGACACTTCCCTCAACGCTCCAGACGCCCACCGGGAAGATCCTGGGCTACACCGCAGGCGGCGGTCTGTCCCTGTGCGTGCTGGGCGGCCTGTCCGGTTGGGCCATGACGGCCATCGGACACAACAGCGAGCGCGCGACGCTCGCCGCGCGCGGCAAGAGCGCCATCGTCTGGTCGGTCGTGGCAGCTGTCGGCATCGCCGTGACCTCCGGCCTGGTCTGGTCCTTCTACAGCATGGCGTCGGGGAAGTGATGGCTGACTTCGAGAGCAAGGCCCGCCGGGCACGGCTGCGGCTCGTGGGCATCGGTGTCGCTGTCGTGGCCGCCCTGGCAGTCGGTGGCACGTTGGTCGTCACCAACCTGGGAGATGGCGGAACGCCCGCCAAGAGCCACGCAGACACCTCTCCGAGCGCAACCCCCAGCTCGTCACCTACCTCGGGGCTCCTGGCCTACACCCCGGCCACCGCTCGCCGTGTCCCGCTACTCAAGCCGACGACGCACACCAACGGCATCGGAACTGGGTTCGAGCACTCGTCTCTTGGGGCTACTTCGGCCGCAGTGTCCTACTGGCAGGACCTCGACCTTCTGGACGACGTGACCGCGCAGAAGCAATGGGCCGCCATCGCGGATACGTCTGCGACTGCCGACCAGGGCGTCAGCGAGGTACGGAAGCTGAGGGAGGCAGTGGGGTTGCCTCCCTCGGGAGGCAGCCCTGACAACGTCACCTTTTCTACCCACGTGAAGGCCGTCCTGGCCCGCTCGCTCGATTCGACCGGCGACGTCGTGGACGTATGGATGTCCTACGACCGCTACGCCTCGGTTCGCGACAAGGGCGCCGACGACAACCCACTGCGTGACGAGACCGACCATCTGATCCTGAAGTGGGAATCCGGCGACTGGAAGGTCACCACGGAAGCGAAATACACCTCGAAGGTAAAGGGACCAGTCGCTTATGACCCGGACAGCAAGTACGCCTTCGCGCAGGGCTGGCGGGAGGTCTCCGATGGCTAGAGGTCTTGCACGCCTTGGAACCCTGCTGGCGGCCCTGCTGATCCTGATGGTGTCGGGGACGTCGATAGCCCTCGCCGGCGCGAAGCCGCCGGAGCCATACCCGCCTGAGCTGAGTCACGGTGAACGGGTCGGCATCAGTAAGACGACCGGCGAATACTGCGACCAGGACGACCCGAACCCAAAGAAGCGCGCGGACTGCCGGGCACCCGAGGACTGCCAGGACTTCCCGGACGACGGCACCCACGTCTGCATCGGTGAAGGCTCTTCCGACCCGAAGGAAGAGCACACCTACGAGGTAAACGAACTGAACCGGTGGCTGGCCCAGGCCGATGTGAACCAGCCGCACTTCAAGGAGATCAAGGCGTTCCTCACCAAGTGCGTCGAGAAGGACGGAAAGTCCTTCTCGGAGTGCAAGGAGGAGGCGATCGGTAAGTGGCCTCCGCCCGCGAAGACCCCGGTCGACTGGGTGATGGGGAAGATCAGTGAGGCTGCGGCCAACGCACTGAAGGAGGCTGCCGAAGCCCTCGGCCAATCTGTGGTCTGGTTGTTGAAGCAGTTCGCGGACGCATTCAACAGCATCTCCACCATCAAGCTGGCCTCGACCGGGATCGGCCCGGTGCTCAGTGTCACCTGGGGACTCTCGCTCATCGTCGCGGCCTTCATGATGCTGATGCAGTTCGGAAAGGTCGCTGTTTCCCAGCGTGGCGGACCAGCGGCCACCGCCATCGTCGGCCTGGTTAAGTGGGCCGCGGTCCTCAGCGTCTACATCTTCGCCACTCAGGCGGCACTCGACTGGTCAGACACACTCTCCACGGCCTTGATCAACAACACTTTCGCGCAGGGCGGTAGCACCTCCGACGATGCCACCCACGCGATGCAGGTGCAGCTCGGCACGCTCTTCTCGGGCTTGGTGGGGACGGGCGCCGGTGGCACGGCGGCCGGCGCGCTCATCACGGGCAGCGGAATCGGCCCGACCGCCGTCGGATTCGTGATCGTGATCTCGATCTTGTGCCTTCTGGCGATCGGTGCGCTGTGGGTGGAGATGCTGGTCCGCCAGGCCGGCATCATGATCCTCGTCACGATGCTGCCCCTGGCCCTCGCCGGTCAGATGTCCGACGCCACCAAGGACTGGTGGCCGAAGGCCCGTAACGCGCTGATCGCCCTGATCCTGATGAAGCCAGTGATCGTCATCTGCTTCTCGATCGGCTTCTCGGCCATGGCCCACGGCGATGGCGTCCGCAATGTCATCGTCGGTCTGATCATCTTCATTGTCGCGGGTACCGCCTGGCCCGTCCTGGCGAAGTTCATCGTGATCACCAGCAACGGCGACGGCAACAGCGCGGCTTCCGGGATGATGAGCAGCGTCGGCAGCTCCGTGTCCAGTCTCTTCGGAGGTAACCAGCCCGCCTTGAGCGGCGCGGGTACGGCTGGCGGCGGCGCCAACTACACCAAGGCCCTGGAGGGCGAGAACTCGACTGCGGCCGACGGGGGTTCCTCAGGTGGAGGCTTCTGGTCCAAGGCCATGAAGGGCCGCGGCAGCGGCTCCTTCGCCTCCAAGGTGGGCGGCGCTGCCGGCGTCGGCCTTCAGCTGGCTGCGATGGGCAAGGACATCTCCGAAGGCGCCTTCCAGAACGCAGCCGCCAACGCCGGTCTTGGTCACGGTGCCCAGGGCGGCCGCCACGTCGTGGTCCCGCCCCGCCGGGGAGGCGAAGAAGCACCCGCGCCCACGGCGGCCAAGCCAGCGGACCCTTCCCCCCGGCAGGAGAGCGAGCCTCCGACGTCACCCTCTGGGCGTCCGCCCCAGCCTCCCACCCAGTCATCCGAAGGGAGCTGATGAGCTGTGTCTCAGACCGAACCCGCCCTCTACAGCGGATGGCAGGCCGAACGATCCGGCTTCATGGGCAACCTGAGCGGGCTTGGCTTCGTGCTGGTCGCGGCGGCCGCGATCATCGCCGCCAGCCCCTTCTACACCCACTCCTGGAGCTCGGCGTTCATCGCCCTGCCCCTGGCGTTTCTCCTGCTCGTGCTCGCATACGGCCGCGTACTCGGCCTGTCGGCAGATGAGTGGATCGTCCTCGCAGTAAGGCATCAGATCGCAGTGGCAACCTCAAAGAACCTGTTCTTCAGCGGGGTGTTCGCGCCCCGCGACAAGGACGGCAGCCAGCCCATGGACCTCCCCGGCCGGCTCGCCCGGCTGCACCTGCTGGAGGCCCCGGACGGGCTGGGCGGCAAGATCGGGATCATGCACAACCCGGCCCCGGCCGAGCAGACTTACACCGCCATCTGCCGCGTCACCTTCCCCGGGCTGGCTCTGATCGACACTGAGCGGCAGAACGCGCGCGTCAAGGGCTGGGCCGCGTTCCTTCGCGGCCACTGCAAGGAGGACGGGGCTATCACCCGGATCTCCGTCCATCAGCGCTCGCTCCCGGACGACGGGGCGGCCCTGCGTTCCTGGACGGAGCGGCACATCTCCCCCGATGCGCCGGTTGAGGCCGTCCAGGCCCTCGATGAGCTCATGGAGGGTGCCGGACCGACAGCCACGACGCGGGAGACGTACCTGTCCATCACGCTGTCCGCTTCCCGCGCCCGGCTCGCCATCAAGGGAGCCGGCGGCGGGCAGGTCGGCGCGGCCGCCGTCCTGGTTCGGGAGATCAACGCCATGACGGGCGCGCTGTCGAGTGCGGGCCTTCAGGTGATGGAGTGGCTCACCCCCCGCGGCGTCGCCCAGGTGATCCGTACCGCTTTCGACCCCGAGGCCCAGCTGGCGCTGTCTGCTCGCAACACCGCGGCGGACGATCCGAACTGGAAGGGCTCCGCGAAGGGACTCGACCCCGAACTGGCAGGGCCGGCGGCAACGGAGGCCGGATGGGGCCTGTACCGGCATGACGGCGCCTGGACGGTCAGCTACCAGGTCCGCGGGTTCCCGCAGTCGGAGGTGTACGCGACGTTCCTTCAGCCTCTGCTGCGCCCGCGTGCCAACGCCAGGCGGGCCCTGACCCTGGTGTACGAGCCGATCGGCCCGGCCAAGGCCCGCCAGGAACTGGCGAGGGAGAAGACCAAGACAGAGGCGAAGAGGAAGCTGCGGGCCAAGACCGGCAGGGCGGAAAGCGAGGACGAGCGCCGCGAGGCGATGACCGCGCGGGCTCAGGACGTCGCCCGCGCGAGCGGTCACGGCGTCGTGCGCCTCACGGCCCTGCTCGCCGTCACAGTGACCGACCTGGAGGAGCTGGAGACGGCCTGTGCCGAGGTCCAGGCGGACGCGTCGTCCGCGGGCCTGGAGATCCGCCGGGTCTGGGGCGCCCAGGACGATGCTTTCGCCATCGCCGCACTGCCGCTCGGACAGGGTCTGCCCAACCGGAGGGTGGGTATCTGATGGCACTGTTGGGCCGCAAGGACAGCGGCGACACGAAGCTGAAGGCGTCCCGGCTGACGGACTTCCTCGACGAGACGGATGGCGGGCAGGTTCCCCGGCAGCTGTCACCCAGCGAGAGGCGCCGGTCCCGCCTGCTGGAAAGCCCCGAAGCCGCGATGCGGATCGCGCCCCGCAAAGGCTGGCCGCAGCCGTTCGCCGGGCGCGTGGCCTCCCTGGCGAAAGCAGAGGTCTTCCGGGCCGACACTGACAGGGCCTCCGGCATCTATCCCTTCCTGCACGCCTCGTCACTACCGCCGGTCGGCGTCTACGTGGGCTGGAACACGCTGACGATGCAAGCTTTCTCAGCGCACCCCGCCGCATGGGTCCGCGAGGGGTTGTGCACCAACCCGAACGTCATGATCACCGGCATCCCCGGCAGCGGTAAGAGCGCGCACATCAAGGCACTCTGCTTCCGCATGATGGCCCTGGGCCACCGGACGCTGATCGCGGGCGACGTCAAAGGCGAGTACCAGTCGCTGTGCGAACACCTCGGAGTCGACCCGGTCCGGCTCGGCCCCGGCCTGCCCGGCCGGCTCAATCCCTTGGACGCCGGTCCGCTGGGCTACGGCCTGGAGAAGGTCAGGGACAACGCCGTATTCCAGGCCCGCCTCAAGGAGATTCACCGCAGGCGGCTGACGCTGCTGAAGGCGTTGCTCGAACTGCAACTCCGGCGGAACCTGCGCCCGCAGGAAGAGGAGTGCCTGGACGTCGCGGTCCGCGAGGTCACCGGTCAGCTGTACGGACAGACCGAGCTGAGCGTGCCCACGCTTCCCCTGGTCTACGAGAAGCTGCGCGACCCGAGCGACGCCATGGCGCGCGAGCTGCGCGTCCGGGACAACGACATCCAGCTGGCCCGCGAGCGCATGGAGTCGCTGCGCAGCGCACTGGGCGGGATGATCACGGGCCACCTGGGCGGCCTCTTCGACCAGCAGACCAGCATCGGGCTGGACTGGAACGCCCCCATCCAGTCGGTCGACATCTCAGCGCTGGAGCAGTACGGCGACGAGACCGTGGCGATGGTGCTGACCTGTGTCTCCTCCTGGGCCCAGAGCGCAATCGACCGGCCCGGCGAACGGCCCTGGATCGTGGTCCGCGATGAGCTGTGGCGGCAGATGCGATCCGGTGGCGCCGCCATGGTCAAGAAGATCGACGCTGACCTCCGCCTCTCCCGCGCCACCGGCACGATCCAGCTCCTGGCCACGCACCGCCTGTCGGACTTCGAAAGCGTCGGCGCCGCCGGTTCCGAGGCCGTGTCCATGGCCAAGGACCTGATCGCCTCGTGCGAGACGCGTATCCAGCTGGCGCAGGACACCCGGCCCCTCGCCATCACCCGCGAGGCGATCGGGCTCACCGACGCCGAGTGCGAGCTGATCGGAAGCTGGGGGGCCGGACAGCGCGGCCGCGCCTTGTGGAAGGTGGGCCGGGGCGGCGGATCGCACGCGGTCCAGCTGCTGCTGTCCCACACGGAGAAGGCGCTGTTCGAGACGGACGAGAGGATGGTGATCTGAGTGGCCGGCGACAAGAGCATGGACGATGGCACCCTCTTGGCCGCGATCGGCTTCGGTGCCGTCCTCAGCGCCAGTGCTGTCGTTCTGGCGGCCGCACCGCTGGCTGCGCTCGTCACCGGCCGGGGGTGGGCCAGTCCGACGAAGAGTCTGCCCGAAGCGATCGTGCTGACCGTCGTCCGCGGGCCCGACGCGGCGTACGACCCTGCCCCGCCCACGTGGGCGTTCTGGATCGTGGCCGTCCTCCTCCTCGGCCTGCTGATCGTCGCGGCGGCCCTCCTGCTGCGGACCTTCGGCGGCAGGAAGTCCCACTTGGGCGGCGCCCGGTGGGGCGGTAGGAAGACCGAGCTGGAGATGGCCGTCCCGGAGAAGCCGCAGGAGCGGCCCGACCGCATCACGGCCGGCCGCGGCCAGCACACCAAGAAGATCGTCGCCGTGATCGAGCGGAGCGGGTCGGCCATCGCCTTCGGCCCGCCGGGTTCCGCAAAGACGACCGGCCTCCTACTGGGCAACGCCGCCGAGTGGCAAGGGCCGTGCGTCCTCACCACCACCAAGGCCGCAGACCTGGAGGCCATCTACAACAGCCGCCGGTCCCTCGGCCCGGTCTGGGTCATCGCGCCCGCGGGCCTGCCCGGCGGGCGGACGACCGCCCACTGGTCGCCGGTGGACTACGCGTGCGACGCCGATTCCGCCGAGCGCATGGCGGAGTGGATGGCGGACGCGGCCCAAAAGCACTACGACCCGCGAGCCGAACCCTGGATCGCGCAGGCCCGCGCCATCCTCGCGGGCCTGCTCCTGGCCGCACACATCTCCAAGGGCGGCATCCGCGCCTTCCGAGAGTGGCTCGCGCTCGGCAAGGACGCCGTCGACCACGTCCGCTCGATCCTCGAACCGGACTACCCCGAGGTCGCCATGGACTACGCCCAACCGTGGCTGAAGCTCCACGATGACGGCGCCGGCAGCGTCCAGTTCACCCTGAACGTGGTCGCCGCCGTCTACCGCAACAAGGACGTCCGGGTCGTCGCGGAGCGCACGGACTTCAGCGCGGAGCAGCTCCTGGACGAGAACGGGACGGTCTGCCTCGTCGCCTCACCGTCGAACGCGGAGCGGTACGGGCCCCTGTTCACCTCGATCATCGCCTCGATCATCCACGCGGCAGAGGACCGGTTCGAGAAGAACGGCAAGCCGCTGGAGAAGGCCCTGGGCTGCTTCATCGACGAGGCCGGCAACGCCCTGCGGTACCCCAAGCTGCCGACGACCCTCACCACCGGCCGCGGCATCGGCATCGCAATGCTGACCATCTGGCACGACCTGGCCCAGCTGGCTTCCAGGGTGGGGCAGGACGGAGCCCGGACCGTGATCTCCGCATCCACGCTGCGGATGCTGCTGCCGGGTCTGGCGGACGACAACACCCTGCGCTACTTCAACTACATCTTCTCCAAGGAGCAGATCGAGCGTCCGACCCACTCCTCCGGCCCCTCGGGCAACTCGACGTCGACCGGCATCGTGGAGACCGATCTGCTGCCGGTGGACAAGCTCCGAGAGATCCCCACATTCACCTCGATCGTCCAATACTTCAACCTGCCGCCGATCCGGGCCAACATGCGGCTGACCTGGCGGGATGAGGACCTGCGGGCATGGCTGGCCCGTCCGCTGTCCCCAGTCTCCCTGGACAAGGCGGACGCTCCGGCGCTGGAGGCGCACCATGGCTGAGACCACCGCCGAGACACAGGCCCCCAACGCGCAGGAGGAGAAGCCGCCCCCGCCCCAGCGGTGGGTGTGGTCCGACATGGACCCCGGCGATCGGGAGAAGCGGCTGGGCGAGCTCACCCTCTGGGTGGACTGGCTGATCAAGACGTACGACCTCCGCAACCAGATCGCTCGGTGTTGGTACCAACACACCCGGATCGTCGAGCACCTGACGGCTCTGTACATCGGGTGGGTCCGCACCTACGCGGGTGATCCGACCAAGTTGGGCCTGCGAGCGGAAGCCGAGTGGATCAAGGACCTGTACGCGTTCCTGCCGCGTCTGAACAGCGCCAGCTGCCAGACCTCGCACATGGAGTCACCGAAGCCACAGCTGACCGACGGCGACGAGGCGTTCGGCGAGTGGCTCGACGAGCCGCCGGAGTTCCTCACCGCCCCCCGTGCCCACCCGGCGAAGGCTCAGGTGGCGCGACTGGCCAGGGAGGCCGAGGCCGCCGCCAAGGCGCGGGCCGCCCGCCAGGAGAGCGGAGAGAAGAAGGAGAGCTGACGGCTCACGTCGATGAAGTGGAGGCCCCGGGGATCGTTCCCCGGGGCCTCCGCCGTGTGCGGCTCCATCACCGCTTGGTCCCGTCCCGGCTCTGCTGCTCGTCAGGTCCAGGGTGCTGCGCGGACTGCTGCTGAGCCTGCTGCCGGGCGGCCTCCTGCTGGGCCTGGATACGCCGGGCCTCCTCCGCGATGCGCTGCTCGTACGGCTGCGCATCGCGGAGGTTCATCTCCTGCCGGACCGTGGCCGCGGCCGTGTCGAGCTGCTCGACCTCGCTCCGCGCGGTCACCGCCTCCTGGCCCGCGGCCTCGGCACGCCGTCGGCGGGCGGCCAGGGTGCGCTCCAGCACCGCCTCCTGCGACCCACCGCTGCGCTCCCACGAAGCCAGCACCTCATCGTGCTGAGCCTCCGGTCCAGCCCTCCGCTCAGCCTCGGCCTGCCGCTGCCGCAGGGCGGTGATCTGCCCAGCCGTCCGCTCCTGCTCCGCCCGAAGGTCGGCCAGACGGCTCTCCAGCTGGGCCCGGTCATCGCCCCGCACGGCGGGCCGTCCGAAGCGCGTCGTCTCGGCCAGACGCCCCTCGATCGCCCGAGCCTCCTCCCGCCGCCGGATGTCGGCAGCCTCCATGGCAGGCAGCTCCACGGCCACCGCCCGCAGCTCCCTGATGGCCTCGACCCGGGCCGCGCGCTCGGCAACGCTGCGCTCGACCGCACCGCCCGGCTCCAGGGCGGCCCGCAGCTCCTCCGCCCTCGCCTCCTGGGCGGCAGCGTGCTCCTGAGCGGCGTCGGCCGCTTCGACGTAGTAGGCGAGCGTCGCGGAGAGCTCGGCATCGGGCACGTCCGCGTACGGACGCCGGTCCGGCTCGCTGCGCTGCCTGCGCTCCTCCAGGTCCGCCTCCTGCTCCTGCCCGTCCGCAGCGTCCATGGCCGCCTCGGCCACGTCCACCGCGGTCTCCTCCACGGCCAGGTCCTCGTCCCGCTCCCGCTCGTCTTCACGGACCAGCTCAGGCTCCGGCTCCTCAACCACGACCTCGGCGACGTCGTCGAGCGCAGCGTCCATGGCCGCCTCGGCCACGACCTCCGCGGTCTCCTCCACGGCCAGGTCCTCGTCCCGCTCCCGCTCGTCTTCACGGACCAGCTCAGGCTCCGGCTCCTCAACCACGAGCTCGGCGACGTCGTCGAGCGCAGCGTCCACGGCCGCCTCGGCCACGACCTCCGCGGTCTCCTCCACGGCCAGGTCCTCGTCCCGCTCCCGCTCGTCTTCACGGACCAGCTCAGGCTCCGGCTCCTCA